>JAQWIX010000145.1 GCA_029248675.1 Pseudomonadales bacterium
TCGACGTGATGAAAGAGCTGCCTGCGACCTTGATATTGCGGCCATTTAACTTCGAGACTTTAGCTACTTTGGTCTATCGATTCGCCTCGGACGAGCGGTTAACCGAAGCGGCTCCTGCGGCGCTGCTGATTGTATTGGTCAGCTTGGTTCCAACTATTTTTCTTGTTCAACCCAGGGTGAAGCGTCTCACTAAAGATTAGCTCAGGGCTGCTAGTAAACCTATGGTGTCCAAGTTGGGTAGGCGTAAAGTCCCGCTCCTTGCAATAGAAGGCGGCGTGGCCGAGATGATTAAGGCTGAGATTAGACAGGCGTCGCCCCTGGTCTTCCACTGTGAGGGCGAGAACCAGTTGTATAGCCCGGCATTAGAGGCGGCCCGTGTTCACTACACTGGGGGCGCTATCTCGATAAACGCGTGACTACTGACTATTAAACGCGGAATGCGTTGGCGGTCGTTTACCATGGCAAGCCACAAACTTTTGGTGTTCTTTGGTCTAAGCCCCTAAGGCGTGTTGTCCCAAGGTTTTGTCTACGGGCTACCAATTGCATGCAAGGCGTCCATGCTTCATCACCAGTTGACCCTCCACCGAAGAGAGCTTGAGCTATCCCGGCGTAAAGTGGCTGAGATTTTCACCGATGATTTGCAAAGGGCTGGTTATCCATTTGCCCGGTTTATAGGTCTAGTGACTCGTTGGTTCATGCCTCGTGGCGGTTGGCCGAGCTCGGACTAGAAACACCTTTCACTCGCGTTTCACGATTCGGGCGGTAGTTTGTCCCTTTTCGTGCCCTTGGGCCGCAAAGCGACAGCTCGGAGTATCTTGACTAAGCATTCCAAGGCGTTCTTGCCACAAAAAATCTGTGCGACCTGCGCAAAGCCCTTCGCTTGGCGAAAAAAGTGGTCTCGCGATTGGGACCAAGTTCTCTACTGCTCTGAGCGCTGTCGGCGCAACAAAAACAGTAGCGAGGCGACCGGGGGGCTGCATGCCTGAAGGTCCTGAGATTCGCCGGGTGGCAACTCGGATTCACAAGGTGCTGGCCGGTCGCGAGGCCGAAGAGGTCACGTTTACCCAACCGGCGGTGGTGGGTTTTGGCCCAAAGCTTTCCGGTCAGCAAGTAGAATGGGTCAGCAGCCGCGGTAAGGCGCTGCTCACGCACTTCGAGGGTGGTCTGACGGTTTATAGCCATAACCAACTTTACGGCCGATGGTATGTGACCCGACGGGACAAGCCGCCAAAAACCAACCGGACGCTGCGGCTCGCCATTCACACTCAAACCCACAGTGCACTGCTCTACAGTGCCTCAGACATCGAAGTGCTGAACCCAGAAGAGTTGCCCCTGCAAAAGTATCTGGTACGACTAGGGCCCGATGCCTTGGACGACCACGTGGTGTGGCGCGACGTGTTAAGGCGGCTTGAGGACAGCAAGTTTTCTGGGCGGTCCCTAGCCGCCCTGTATCTGGATCAGGGCTTCGTGGCGGGTATTGGCAACTACCTGCGCACGGAAATTTTATTTAATGCCAAGGTCAATCCCTTTGATCGCCCCAAGGATTTGTCAAAGAAACAGAAGGGGGAGTTGGCGCGAAATACCATAGAACTTACGCGTCAGGCTTATCGAACGTCCGGTGTGACCAACCCCCCGGGGCGCGTTAAAAAGCTTCAGGCTCAGGGTCTAACGCGTCGGCGCTACCGGTTTCTTGCCTTCGATCGGGAACGCGAACCTTGCTATCACTGTGGTGACACGATTCAGCGCATAGAAGTAAGCGGCCGTCGTATTTACCTGTGTGGCACCTGTCAGCCTAGCCTGCGCCATATGCCGTCCAAGGAGCCACTGTGAATCAACGTCCAATTCTGCTGATTTTAGGTAATCAGCTATTTCCCACGAGCTTCCTAGAACAAACTGGTGTGAAGCAGGTGGTGATGATTGAGGATCGCTTCCTCTGTGAACACTTTGTTTATCACCAACAAAAGTTAGTGCTGGTGCTAGCGGCCATGCGCGCTTATGCCCAGCAACTACAGGAACAAGGTTTTGAATTAACCTACATCCCTCTGGACGAGAAGGCCACGGCCCCCAGTGCCGAGGACTTCTTGAAAACCGTAGAGGGTGTTGTGTCTTCGCTGAGTGCTACCGAGCTAGTGCGTTTTGAGGTGGAGGGCAAGGTTATGGAGCGCCGCTTAGTCGCTCTTACCGGAGAATTGGGCATTGCTGAGCGCGTGCTGCCTTCCCCGATGTTTTTGTGTTCCCGGCAAGAGTTCGCCAGTTTTCTGCAGGGTAAAAAGAAACCTCAAATGGCAGGGTTTTATAAGCTCCAGCGCACTCGCTTAAACCTGCTGATGGAGGCGGATGGCAGCCCTGTCGGCGGGCGCTGGAGCTTTGATGAAGACAACCGGAAGAAACTGCCAAAAGATATAGAGCCACCCCCATTGCTCTTAGCGGACGTACATCCGGTGGTGGAAGAGGTGCAGCAACTGGTGCAGCAGCAGTTCGCTCATCACCCGGGTTCTGTGCAGGACTTTTGGTGGCCGGTGACCCGGCAGGGGGCAATGGCCTGGTTTGAGGACTTTTTACAGCAGCGTTTGGCCCAATTTGGACCTTTTGAGGATGCCATTAGTCAACGGTCGAGGACCGTTTTTCACAGCGCCCTCAGTCCTTTGATGAATTTGGGTTTGATCACACCCCTAGAAATCGTCCAGCGAACTGTCGCTTTCGCAGAGCAAAACAATGTCCCTATGCAAAGTTTGGAGGGCTTTGTGCGTCAAGTGATCGGCTGGCGAGAATTTGTACGAGGCATTCACCAAAACTATGGGGCCAAGCAACGCGACACCAATTTTTGGAAACACCAGGGCAAATTAACGGACGCGTGGTATTCGGGACAGACAGGGATCGAACCCTTGGACGCGGCCATTATCGAAGCCCGAGATTTCGGATGGTCCCATCACATACCCCGTCTTATGGTGGTGGCCAATCTGATGACCCTGTGTGAAATAATGCCTAGAGATGCCCATCGCTGGTTTATGGAGATGTACGTAGACTCTTCTTCTTGGGTCATGGGACCCAACGTCTACGGTATGGGTGTGTTCAGCGATGGGGGTATCTTCGCCACCAAGCCTTACATTTGCGGATCCAACTACTTGTTGAAAATGAGCGATTACAAAAAAGGGCCTTGGTGCGATGTAGTGGACGGCTTGTATTGGCGCTTCATCGCCAACAATCGAGAGTTCTTTGCCTCGAATCCACGTCTCGCGTTAATGCCCAGAGCCTTGGATCGACTAAAGCCCGAACGCAGGGAACATATTTTCGATGCTGCCGAATCATTTTTGTCTATCCACACCGGTTAGGGGCGAATCGCGCTAAACTGAGGACATGACAAATCCTTTAACATTTTCGGCCTTAAACTTGCGACCAGAACTACTCCAGCGCACTGAGAGTATGAACTTTGCGCATATGACACCGGTTCAAGCCGAGGCCCTGCCTCCGGCCCTTGCGGGCAAGGATGTGGTGGCCCGAGCCAGCACGGGCAGCGGTAAAACCGCGGCCTTTGCACTTGCCTGCTTGCAGGGACTGGAGAATACCCAATTTCACGTTCAGTCCCTGATCTTGTGTCCGACCCGTGAACTGGCAGAACAGGTGGCTACCAGTTTCCGTGAACTGGCAAAACACCTCGCGAATACCAAGGTGGTTACCCTGTGCGGCGGGGTCGCCATTGGCCCTCAAATTGGATCGCTCCAGCACAGCGCCCACATTGTGGTGGGCACCCCGGGGCGGGTGTTGAAGCACCTGCAAAAGGGAACCCTGCATCTGCATGGCCTAGACACCCTAGTGTTGGATGAGGCAGATCGCATGCTGGATATGGGCTTTGCTGACGAAATTGACGCCATTTTGAGCTATCTGCCAGAGCCGCGACAAAATCTACTGTTTTCCGCCACTTATCCAGACGAGGTCGCGGAAGTGGTTGCGGCTTTATGCCCAGACGCCGCACGCATCGACGTGACCGAATCTGAAACCGCACCGTCAATCTCTGAATATTGGTGTCATGCACCGTCTAGCCGCCAACAAAGCGACCGAGTAGAGGTGCTAGCAAGTGGATTACACCGCTGGGGCGGAAAACTTAATTTGGTTTTCTGCAATACCAAAATCCAGTGTGCAGAGGTGAGTCAGCAGTTGGGTAGCTTGGGTTGCAGCGCCGTGGCCTTGCATGGCGATATGGAGCAGGCAGAACGCAGCCGCACCTTGATTCGATTTGCCAACGGCAGTGCCAATGTTCTTGTTGCAACAGATGTGGCTGCCCGAGGATTGGATATCGACGATGTGGATGCGGTGTTTAACTTCGAGCTTCCCCATCAAGGGGAGATTTATGTGCATCGCATTGGACGCACTGCCCGAGGTGGCAAAACCGGTGTGGCGCTAAGTTTGGTGTCCGAGCGGGAGATGTCGCGTCTGCGAAGCATGGAGGCCGAGCGGGGTGGCGGCCCTATGCAGCTGTGGCGTGAGGACGATGGAGCCACGCAGACGTCACTACCGGAGCCAGAGGTCTACACCTTGGAAATCAGCGGTGGACGAAAACAAAAGCTGCGCCCTGGGGACATTCTGGGTGCGCTGACCGCAAACCAAGGGTTGAACGCTGATGCCGTGGGCAAAATCGATATTCTGCCCATGATTAGCTACGTGGCCATCGCGAAAACCCATGCGGGTACGGCACAGGCCCTAATTAATCGTGGCAAGATCAAGGGCCGTCAGTACCGAGCTAGAGGCCTTGGTTAGGGTGAGCTAAAACCGCTGTCTGGCCGTCCTTTGTTGGGCTGGCGCTTGCGCCGCCGAGGGGGGTGAGTGCCTCCGTCTACACCCTTGGCGGTCGCGTATTTTCGTCGTCCATTACTTTGGCGCTGATTGGCAAAGGGGTCACGGTTGGCGTTGCTGACGCCGGGTCGATTGCCATTCACCTCTGGTTTTTCTTCCCTGCTTTCGGGTTCAGCACGATTGCCTTGGATGGTGTTTCCATTGGCCTGCTTCTTGGCCTGCGTCTTGGCCTCACCCGCTGGCTTACGGCGCCTTGAGCGCTGACGCCTGTTACCGGCTTCGCTATCCGGTGTGTTGGCACGAGGGCCGCTAGATCCAGATTTTTTTCTTGGAGCTTGGGTTTGCCCCTGTTCCATTTTGATTTCCGGTAGTTCGATGTCTAACTTGATCGGTTGAAGGTCGATCTTGGTCAGGCGCTGAATAGCTTTCAAGCGACTGATCTCGGCAGCGTCTACGAGTGCCCAAGCCACGCCCCCGGCTCCGGCTCGAGCTGTTCGACCGATGCGGTGCACATAACTTTCTGGCTCGTGGGACAGCTCGTAGTTGATGACATGAGAAACCTCACGGATATCGATACCGCGCGCCGCAATGTCGGTGGCGACCAACACCCATGCATCACCGGACTTGAAGTTTTCTAAAGCCCGCTGGCGAGCCGCCTGTGTCTTGTTGCCGTGAATGACTTCGGCAACGAATCCGGAAGCATTGAGCTGCCGGGCAACTTTGTTGGCACCATGCTTGGTCCGAGTAAAGACGATGGCGCGCACTACGCCCTTGTCCCGAAGTAAATGCTCCAGTACTGGCCGTTTGTGTTGGGTTGCTGTGTGAATCACGCGCTGGTCAATTTTCGCCACGGTGACCTCTTCCGGTGACACGTCAATATGAACCGGATCTCGCAGGATTTCTTTAGCAAGCTTGTTGATTTCTTGCGGCATGGTGGCGGAAAACAGCAAGGTCTGCCGCTCTTTTGGCAGGGCGCTGATGATGCGTCGAACGTCGGGAATGAAACCCATATCCAGCAGGCGGTCGCATTCATCCAGTACGAGAAATTGTGTTTCGCTGAGGCTGACATGGCCTTGGTTCATCAGATCCAATAGCCGACCCGGGGCCGCCACAAGAATGTCCACGCCGCCCCTGAGCTTTTTAACCTGAGGATTTTGGTTAACGCCACCGATGACGCAAACGTAGTTCATGTTGCTGTTACCGCCCAAACGCTCTAATTCGCTGTGAATCTGCAGCGCCAGCTCTCGGGTGGGTGCCAAAATTAACGCGCGAGGATGGCGGGGTTTAGCTCGCATTTCAGCCTTATTGAGCGCCGCGGCTGCTACCAGATTTTGCAGCAGGGGCAGCCCGAAGGCGGCAGTTTTACCTGTGCCAGTTTGGGCAATGCCTAAAATGTCTTTAGTGGCCAAGACGTGGGGAATGGCCTCACGCTGAATATCGCTGGGTTCGGTGAATCCTAACGCCGCCACGGTTTCACAATAGCTGTCGTGAAGTCCTAATGTCGCAAATGCTCCATCGCTCATATGTCGTCCTTGTTTCACCCGTCGCGCTAGTGCTCGGGCGATTTGTGGTTGGATGCGCTCTGCAGCTTGCAGGGTGTCGGTCCCATTGGCCGATCACTGTCTGAGACGAAGGTTCAAATGATAAATTCATCGACGCTCGGCCATGGCCTAGGGTCATGATTTAACCGTATGAACGCTTCGTAAATCCGACGGCGCGGTTTGCAACAGTAGTTCAAGCAAACTCTCGCACCGTGAGGTGGGGTAGGCTTGTCAGGAGGCTCAGACTCCTTTCTTCCAGTGCTCTCTATTTTCCGCTGTCTTGGTAACAAGGCACTGGAGATAGACCGGCGCAGACTGACGCCCATCAACAGGGGAGTCAAGCCTTTGAAGTAAATAAATAAATAACCTTGAAGTTGGGGTGGTTGGGCGCTGGGAACCCAGTTCGCCCTTAGCCTGTGATAACCGAAGTTTGTAAGCGTTTTTTCGTCTCACAGGATTTAAACTGCGCCAAACAGAATCATCCCGACGTTAGGAGGATCCATTGAATAGCAGGTTCATCATGGATGCAGTTCGCTGTATTGCCTTTGTTTGGTTGCTGGGTGGATGCAGTGACTCGGAGTTTGTTGCCGATGATTATCTTTATTTGGGTGACCTTTACGACGTTACCATTCGCAGAGATGTGCGGGGCGTGCCCCATGTTTTAGGTGAGTCCAACAACGATGCGGCCTTTGGCTTTGGCTATGCTCAAGGAGAGGATAATTGGCAGCTAATTGAGGATGCCATGCCCGTTTATCGGGGGAATAGCGGATTGTTTGTCGGCCAAGATGGTGCGGCTACAGATTTTTTGGTGCACTGGTTAGGATTATGGGAAACCCTTGAGCAGAACTACCGCTGGGATCTAAGTCCGCAAATGCGCGCCTACGTGGAAGCCTACGCGGACGGCCTAAACTTCTATGCAGCGACCCATCCTGAGATCGTCGATACCCGGGTGTTACCCATCACCGGCCAAGATGTTGTGGCGGGGTTTATGGTCAGGCACTTGCTCTTCTATGGATTTCAAAACACCGTACAAGAATTATTGGAAGACGAGAGGCAGAGGACTATCAGTACGGTTATTCGACCCAGAGGACCGAAGACTTTGGAGTTACCTCAATCGGAGCCGTTGATCGATGAACCGGACGTTTTAAAGCAGCCGCCACCGGAAATCATGATGATGGGGGTTCCCGTTGGCTCAAACGCTTTCGCCATTGCTCCTAAGGTTTCTGATGAGGCCATGACTCGCATAGCCATCAATTCCCACCAGCCCACCACGGGTCCTGTGGCTTGGTATGAAGCCCATATCAAGAGTGCTGAAGGCCTGAACGTGATGGGCGGCGTGTTCCCGGGAAGTCCGGTGATTCATGTGGGTTTTACCGAGAGTTTAGCTTGGGCGGCGACGGTTAATAGCCCGGATTTAGTGGATGTTTATGTGCTGGAGATCAATCCGGACAATGACAATCAATACCGGTTGGACGGGCAATGGCGGGATTTTGAGGTCAAGGAAATTGAGCTTAAGTTGAGGCTTTGGGGCTTTGTTCCCTGGACCGTGACTCGAGAGGGTCTTCGATCGGTTCATGGTCCGGTGCTACGTACCGACCACGGCACCTATGCGGTGCGCTATGCAGGTATGGGTGAACTGCGCCAAGTTGAGCAGTGGTATCGAATGAATCTTGCGAAGGACTTTTTAGATTGGAAAGAGGCCATGCGCATGATGTCCTTTGCCAGCTTTAACTTCGTTTACGCAGACAAGCAAGGCAACATCATGTACCTGCACAATTCCTTAACGCCCAAGCGCGACGTTCGTTATGACTGGTCACTATATTTGCCAGGCGACGATTCCACATTGATCTGGAAAGAGCACCTTGGGTTTTCACAGTTACCCCAAGTGGTGAACCCTGATAGCGGCTTCGTCTTAAGCGCTAATCAGACGCCGTTTAACGTCACTGCTGGCGACGACAATCCAAAAGAAAGTGCGTTCACCCCGGAGCATGGGTTTCAGCAGGATATGACCAATCGTGCCCAACGAGGCTTGGAGCTGTTTCAGCAATATGGGCCTACCATTAGTGCCGAGGAGTTTTCTGCCATCAAGCACGACAAGTTCTATTCGCCAAATACTTATTACATTGCCTATATTCAAACGGTGTTAGATCAAGAGTTGGCCGACCCTCTGTTAGTGAAAGCTCAGCGCGTGCTAGGACAGTGGGATCTTGGAACCGGTTTGACGAATAGGGGGGCGGCCTTGGGTACCTGCTTTTTGCGTGAGGCGGTAGAGGCCAAGGATTTGGCGGCAGAGGATAGTGACGCCTTGGTCGCCATGCTAAAAACTTGCGCACAAAATTTGCAGCAGGCCTTCGCACAACTGGATCCTGAATGGGGTTTGGTAAATCGACATGTCAGGGGCGAAGTGAACTTACCCATCGCCGGCGGACCAGATATCTTGCGCGCCGTGTACGGCAGCGGGTTAGAAGAAGACGGCTTTTTGACCAACGTTGCAGGCGACGGGCTTTACTATTTGGTGGCTTGGGACGCCGACGGACAGCTATCAGTTCAGGGTGTGCATCAATACGGTAGCGCCACGCTGGATGAGGCCTCGCTCCATTTCGCGGACCAAGCGGCAGATTTTGTAAATGAGGTCCTACACCCACCACTGTTCGAAGAAGCCGCGCTGCAGGAAAACCTGTTAAGGGCCTACCGCCCCGGCGAGGAACTGTCGATCTCTCGCTAAGACTCAGGCAAGGTGGTCGATGCCAGCCGTTGCCAGCCAGCGCCGCCGGTCACCTAACCCATGTTCGAAACGTTTATTCTGGCGACATAAGGAATACGTCATGCCCTCAATCCCGCCGAAAACACCCCAAGGTCAGGCCCTGACAGGATCGCCGTTGGAATCTGATACTCCCCTGATCGTGCACATTGACTTCAAAAGTCCCTATGCCTACTTGGCGGTAGAGCCCACACGCCGGATGCTGGCGGAAGAGGGTTTGTTGGCCGACTGGCGACCCTTTGTTCTGAATATCGGCAGCTACCTAGGCACAGCGAAGTTGGCCAAGGATGGCAAGGTGGAAAAACAAAACCGCAGCCAAGAGCAGTGGTCTGGCGTGAAGTACGCATACTTTGACTGTCGTCGGTATGCCAATCTGGCGGATCAAACCATTCGGGGCACGGTGAAGATCTGGGACACCAACTTGCCGGCTATTGGTATGTGGTGGTTGAAGCTGCATGAAAGCTTAGGCCAGCAAAATGATCCCAAAGGTCTACTGCAGCGCTACATCGATGCAGTCTATTTACCCTTTTGGCGTCGTGAATTTGACGCCGAGGACATTGAGGCCATTGTCGGCGCCCTCCAGCACATCGGCGCGCCATTGGAAGGGTTCAGAGAATTCGCGGAATCTCAGGGCAATACCTTTAACCACCAGTATCAGGAAGACGCCTTTGCCAGTGGCGTTTACGGTGTGCCTACGTATCTACTGCCGGGTCAGGCTGATGCAACTGGAACTCCGAGCCGTTTTTTTGGGCGGGAACATCTGCCGCGCATCCGCTGGGCGCTCACAGGGGCCAAAGGCCCCGGACCGGATGTTGCCTACGATTTAGTTCTTCCGGTTTCTCCTGAGTCCTTAGAGAAAAGCGCCTCTCAACCCGGCATTGCCCAGACTAAGCAGCTATCCGTATATTTTGATTTCAAAAGCCCAAATAGCTACTTGGCGCTGGCTGGGTTGCTGGCTCTGAAAGAAGATGGGGCCACTTTGCAATGGCACCCTTTTGACCACAAGCCACTCAACCGCCCGGCATCGCCGGCGGATAATGAAGACCGAAGCACCATGCATCGGCGAATTCGTGGTGAGTACGTTGTAGCAGATATCGAGCGCTACGCGCCCCACAGGCTAGGGGACATCCATCGGGCCACCGATTGCAGTGTCGCCAATATGGGACTGCTGTGGCTAAAGACACAGTCATCTCCTGGGGTTGAGGCCTATGTTGTGGCTGTATTTGAGGCCCTGTGGCTAGACGATCTGGATATAACGAAAGCACCGCTCATCCGTGACTTAGTGGCTCAGGCGGCAGGACCGGATCTTGATTTAAATGACTGGGACACCTTTTTGCAGGGGGCGGGTGAAGCGGCGTTAGCCGCAGCAAAAGCCGATGCAGCGGCGGCGGGCGCCTCCTACGCGCCCACCATGAAACTTGGCGACGAGCCTTTCCAAGGACGTGCTCAGTTGCCGCTGGTAAGGGCCCGCCTGTTAGCCGGCATTTGAAGTGGGCGGGTTTTCTGGCACGAAACGGCTGTGCTGTCAGGCGCCGAGGTTGACAGGACACCGAAGCCTCGGTCAGCATCTTTCGCCCGCCGGCTAGCATCGACGCAGTGGGCGGTTTAATTGAAACTTCATCCGACGTGAGAAACTGAATGAAAACACGAATTACAGAACTCTTTGGCATCGAGCACCCGGTTATTCAGGGAGGCATGCACTACGTGGGCTTGGCAGAGATGGCTGCTGCTGTTTCTAACGCCGGTGGTCTTGGCATCATTACTGGCCTGACTCAAGGCACGCCTGAAAAGCTGGCCAATGAAATCGCGCGCTGTCAGGCCATGACTGACAAACCCTTTGGCGTGAACCTTACCTTTCTGCCGTCTGTAACACCTCCGGATTACCCCGGACTGGTGAAAACCATCATTGAGAGCGGTGTAAAAGTTGTTGAAACAGCAGGTAACAACCCTGCCAAGTGGCTACCCCAGCTGAAAGAAGCGGGAATCAAAGTGATTCATAAGTGCACATCTGTGCGTCACTCAATCAAGGCCCAAGATATTGGCTGCGATGCGGTATCTGTGGACGGCTTTGAATGTGGCGGTCATCCAGGTGAAGACGACATTCCGAACTTTATTTTGCTGCCTCGGGCTGCGGATGAATTGGAAATACCCTTTGTTGCCTCGGGTGGTATGGCCGATGCCCGTTCGCTAGTGGCTTCCTTGGCCATGGGCGCCGAAGGTATGAATATGGGCACGCGCTTTATCGCTACTAAGGAAGCGCCAGTGCACGATAATGTGAAGCAGGCCATTTTGAATGCCTCAGAGCTGGATACTCGGTTGGTGATGCGGCCCTTGCGCAATACTGAGCGGGTGCTGAATAACCCAGCGGTTGAGAGGCTGCTGGAGAAAGAAAAAGCCATGGGTAGCGACCTTAAGTTTGAGGACATCGCTGGCGAAGTGGCCGGCGTATACCCCAAGGTTATGACCGAAGGCGACATGGACATAGGTGCCTGGTCATGCGGTATGGTCGCTGGCTTGGTCTATGATATTCCGTCGGTTCAAGAACTCATGGATCGAATCATGGGCGAAGCCGATGCGTTGATTTCAGAGCGTCTTGCTCGCTTCACAGCCTAGCTGAAAACGTCTTGCGGCCCGGTTTGCCGGGTCGCGGTTTATCGACAGCACCCTACCTCAGCAATGGCTTGGCTGGTAAATAGATAAGATCTAAAAAAAGACCCAAAAGGGGGCACCATGGATTTTGATATTCGTCCGGCTCAACCAGAGGAAATGGGCCAGCTAGGGTTGATGGCATCGTATTCCTACGGCGGTGCGTTCGGCGATGGCGAGGACAATATCTCTGCTTCGGGTACCCGCCCAGAGTGGACGCTGTGTGCCTTCGATCCAGGGGCCACTACCGAGCAAGGCCAAGTGCTGATGGCGACGTCTTTCGCTGCCTTCCCTTTTACCATTCGTGCAAATGGCCGTGCCATGGCAATGGCGGGTATATCCGTGGTTGGCACCCGTCCAGAATATCGACGACGTGGCTTGGTGCGCCGCATCATGACCCAGGCCTTTGCTGACCAACGGGACCGAGGGCAAAGTGTTGCCGGTCTTTGGGCATCCCAGGCTGCGATTTATCAGCGTTACGGATTCGCCCCAGCAGGACTGAACCGTGGCTATGCCATCGACGTGGCAGACATTCAGCTACAGGACTCGGTTCCAGAGCCGTTAGTAGTATCCAGACATCGCCCGGCGGAAGCGCTGGATGCTATTCGCGAGATTTATAAGACCTTTATTGCAGATCGCACCGGTTACATTCATCGGGGTAAATCGCTTTGGCTTAACAGTGTGCTGTCAGAAGACGGTGCCAATAGCGCAGATGGACCGGTCTACGTAGCCTTGGCTGGTTCAATACAGGCGCCCAGAGGCTATGTGGTCTATACCTTACGTGCAGCACAGGTGCCGCACCGGGCAAGACCTCAAGAAATTAAAGTCCGTGATATGGCGTTTTTAGACATGCCCGCCTGTCACAGTCTCTGGCAGTTTCTGGCTCGGCACGATTTGGTCGGGCGAGTGGCATGGCCAAACGCCCCCATGGATGATCCAGCCCAAGCCATGATGGCAGAACCTAGGATGCTTCACACACAAGATACCGAGGCCACTTGGTGGCGGCTGGTGGATGTGCCCCGAGCCTTGGCTCAGCGGGGATACAATCGGCAGGCGCGCTTGGTTGTGGAGGTTCATGGCGATGATTTGGCGCCTTGGAATAATGGCCGATGGCTGCTGCAAACAGCAGGAGATGCAGGTGAAGAATCCAAAGTGAGTACCACGGAATTGAACCCTGACATCACATTGTCTATCAGAGCGCTGTCCGGTTTATTTAGTGGTATGTACGGCGCACAAACCTTGGCGAATTGGGGCATGTTGTCGGGTCAGCCTGAGGGTATTTCTACTGCTAGTGGGGTCTTCGCAACGAAGTATGGGCCACACTGTCCAGATCACTACTAAGTTGGGTGCCAAGAATTCGGGTTGAAGAGGGTGGCTGTGTAACGGGCGACAGCGTCGATTAAGATAGCCAAGCAATACGACAGAGTTTTGGGGGAGAGTATGTTGGACACTGTTGATCCGGCCGTAGCCGGCTTTTCTGAGGCGCGCCTAGAGCGGGTAACTCAGTGGTTGGAAGCCCAAGTCAGCCAAGGCAAGTTGGCCGGAGCCAGCACGCTAATTGCTCGGCACGGTAAAATTGCTTACCAGCAGAGCGCGGGCTTTGCCGATAAGGAAATCGGCAGGGCATTTGCACTAGATACCATTGTGCGCATCTACTCCATGACCAAACCGGTAACCACGGTGGCGGCCATGATGCTGTATGAGGCCGGCTGCTTTCAGTTGGATGATCCCGTAGCCAAGTACTTGCCGGAATTCGCAGACACGCCGGTTTGGTCTGGCGGCGACAGCCCAATTGACCAGACGGTAAAGCAAAGCGCGCCCATGCAGGTTCGACACCTGATGAATCATACGTCTGGTCTGACCTATGGCTTTATGAATACAACGCCGGTAGACGCCCTGTACCGAGAACGCGCCATTGAGTTTCAAAGCCGCAAGGAATCGCTAGCGGATATTGTTACCCGCCTGGCCCAGATCCCGCTGCTTTGTCAGCCTGGGAGCCAATGGAATTACTCCGTCGCCACCGATGTTTTGGGTCGATTGGTGGAGGTTTGGTCGGGAATGAGTCTCGCTGATTTTTGCGAGCAGAAGATTTTTGTGCCGCTACAAATGCACGACACCGCGTTTTGGGTACCGGAACAAAGCCAAGATCGCTTTGCAGCGCTTTATTTGCCTGAGATGGGCGGCGATATGAGCAGTATTGGCGGCGGGTCAGAGCAAGTACCCCAAGAGTTGCGGGGCGGATTGAAGTTGGCAGATAGCTCAGAAAACTCCGTTTATTTGTCGCCGCCTTCCTCTCATTCTGGCGGCGGTGGTTTGGTCGGCACCATCGGCGACTATGCCCGATTTTGTCAGATGCTGATTAACCTCGGTGAGCTGGATGGCGAGCGCTTACTCGCGCCAAGCACCATTAAATACATGCGTTCCAATCAGTTACCTAATAACAGCGACATGGCCGCAATGGGCCAACCTGTTTGGAGCGAGACCAGCTACGACGGCATCGGCTTTGGTTTGGGGTTTGCCGTGGTTTTGGATCCAGTGAAAGCCTCCATTATCGCCTCGGTAGGCGAGCATCACTGGGGCGGGGCTGCCAGTACATTTTTTTGGATTGATCCCGAAGAAGATTTGTTTGTGATTTTCTTCACCCAGCTTCGGCCTTCTTCTACCTACCCGATTCGACGGGAGCTAAGAGCCCGGGTTTATCAGGCCCTGGTAGAGGCGTAGGCTGCAAAAGCGATGGATACAAAACTTTTTCAAGCGCTGGGTTTGCACCAGTCATGGGAGGATCTTCACTCCCGGGACTTTCGGGTTAACGGGCGAGCTAACGTAGAGATCGACGCGGTTTTACGGACCGCGGAAGACCGTCAGTACAATCCCTGTCCCGAGGCCTTTCTTGAAGGGCCGCTAGAGGGTGAAGTGCACGTGTTCAATGACTGGCGAGAAAGCCGGGTTTTCCCGAACACCAAGCGCCGGTTGGCCGTTTATCTGCCGTCTATGAAGAATTTCTCTGGGTCGGTCAATGTATTGCTGTGCAATGACGGTGAGGCGTACCGATACGACCAAGGGGCAGTCCGGGCGCCCGCTGTGCTGGAGAGCCTGCAAAGAGCCGGTGATCTAAAGCCCACGGTGGGAATTTTTGTGATGTCTGGCGTGCCTGATGGTGCCGAGCCAGACCCATCCCGACATCCAGAGGTCATGCCAGCTAAGCACCAGCGCAGCTTGGAATACGACACCTGTTCTCCGCGATTCGGCGAGTTTTTGCTTGAGGATGTCCTACCATTTGTTCGTCGTGAACTGGGCGTCAACATTAGTACCGACCCAAACCGCAGAGCGTTGTGCGGTATTTCCAGTGGCGGTATTTGCGCGTTCAACGCGGCTTGGCATTACCCTGGGGAATTCGCCAGAGTGATTAGTCACTGCGGGTCTTTTACCAATATTCGCGGCGGTCACAATTACCCCTATTTGATCCGTAGTACGCCGCGCAAACCCCTGAGGGTGTTCTTACAGAGTGGGGCGAGAGACGCAAATATCGTGACGGGCAGCTGGCCTCTGGCAAATCAGCAAATGGCGTCGGCTTTGGACTTTGCGGGCTATGATTTTCGCTTCGAGTTCGGCGTCGGGGGGCACAACCTGAGCCACGGAGGCGCGTTGTTTGCGGAAACTTTGCGCTGGTTGTTCCGAAGCTGACCCCGAATAGGGACTGGTGCCCATGCACTATTGGTAGACTTATTGCTGGGTTCTGGTCGTCATTCTAAGTGCCCGTTAACGTGCTAAGAAGCGCTTCCCAAGGCTTTGAGCATATCCCGGATAATTTTTCGTTTGGCACGGTCTAGGGCGAAATAGGCCGCGGCAACCTTGAGAGTTTCTTGATCGAACATGGCGCCGTAGCCGGATTGGTTTTCTAAAACTAGGCTATTGGCGTTGTTTGGGCTGCCTCTACCTCTGGCAGGTGCTGTCTTCGGGGCGGTTGGTGCCTTTCCGGTAATAAGCCAATTCGCGTCTACACCCAGTATTTGAGCAATACTTTTTAAGTGTTTGGTGGAAGGGTTGGACCGGCCGGTTTCCCAGTGGCTGATGTCCGTTCGAGTGACGCCAAGGCGCTCTGCAAGATTAGCTTGAGAAAGCCCTCGCCCCTTGCGTGCCTGAATAACTCGTTGGTTCAGTTTGGACATGAACCAAAGGTTAGCTTTCGGAATGTCTCGGTAATATGATAATTTAACTCACTCTTCAAATAAGAGAATATGTAACGATACTTGGGCCAGCACTCCGCCATTTTCTGTTTCGGGGCGGCGCGCACTTTTTGTGGTCATTTTGCTTGCCCGGC
Organism: Pseudomonadales bacterium; assembly: GCA_029248675.1. Lineage (GTDB taxonomy): Bacteria > Pseudomonadota > Gammaproteobacteria > Pseudomonadales > Azotimanducaceae > UBA4421. The sequence goes on from JAQWIX010000145.1 coordinate 16,061, forward strand.
TCCCAGACCACGGAGCGTTTGTGCGCCCGCTCCTTTTTTTACGCAGATTTGCGTTTCTACAAGGTGCCACAGCCGCCTTTGCTCCAAAACAAAACCGCAAACCAAACAGACAAGGCAATTGAAAAATCAATGCTCTAGTCCTGTGTCGCCCACCCACCTGCGACAAACACCTTACTCTCGGCAACGGTTGGCGTAACCGTCGTCCTTTGGTGAGTCGAGCGTCCTACTAACGCGTATTGGACGCCCCAGAACTAGGCGCTGAATCCTATCTTTGCTCGGTTATTGTCCGCAAATTCGTCCTCAAAGGTTCTGTTTTGTGAATCTGGTGCTTGGGTGGTGCAGTGGTTACGATGACTTCTTTTGGAGGGCCTATGAGCAGTTATGTTGTGGCGCAAATAACCATCAATGATCGCGAGAAATACGCTAGGTATGAAGCGGGCTTTATGGACGTTTTCGATCAGTTTGGGGGGCAGATACTGGCGGTGGATGAGGCGCCGGAAAGTATCGAAGGTCGATGGCCCCACACCCGGACAGTCCTTCTTCGGTTTGACAACCTTGCCGATGCGAAAGCGTGGTATCACAGCGAACAGTATCAGGCGTTAGCGAAGCACCGATGGGAGGCGTCGATTGCCGATATTGCCTTTGTACAGGGCTTACCCCAAGCGACTAGTTAAGGAGAATTTTTGTGCTAACGACCACAGAAGACCGTGGCGCCATTCGGATTCTGCGTTTTAACCGTCCCGGCGCGTTAAATGCCTTTAACGGAGCACTGTTCGATGCCGTAGCTGAAGACGTGATTGCCGCCACGGAAGATGATGCCGTGAAGGTGCTGGTGATAACCGGCGAAGGAAGGGCTTTTTCTGCGGGCATGGATTTGACCGATAAACCCGATCCCAATAATCCGCCAGTTCATGGATTTGATGGCATGTTTGAGGCTCTTATCGAATTTCCGAAGCCGTTGTTGTTGGCTATCAACGGTGTGGGAGTGGGCTTTGGGTGCACTATTACTGGCTTAGCAGATCTGGTACTGATGGCTGAGAATGCCAGGCTTCGTTGTCCATTCACGGCACTGGGGCTGACAGCAGAAGCCGCAAGTACCGTGACGTTTCCAGCCATGATGGGTCCCCAAGCTGCGAATTGGGTGCTTCTAAGTTCGGCTTGGCTTGATGCGCAAACCTGCAAGGAATTGGGCATGGTCTTTGATGTTGTCCCAGACGAAGATCTGATGCAGCAGACACTTCAGCGCGCTCAGGTGTTGGCAGAAAAACCCTTAGCGTCGCTGATTACCACCAAGGAGATGTTGATGGCGCCCCGGCGAGAGGCGCTGCGGGAGGCCCACGAAATTGAAAGTGCGGGCTTGGGCAGTTTGATGGGAGGGCCCGCCAACAAAGAGGCGGTAGCGGCCTTTACCGAGGGTCGGGAGCCCGACTTCTCAGCTTTTTAGTCGTCGCTGGCGGGGTTGGTGATTTTGTTACCGCTGCGCCGGTACTGGGCCTTTCGTTCTTCGCTCCAGTGTTCTTCTTCGCCGGGCGGAGCGCCATAGGCGACGCCCCGAGAAACGCCAGGCCGCTGGCGCACTCGTGTTAGCCAGTCCATAACATGGGGCGCACCAGTTATGTCGATCTTGCTCCACTTCCATGCTCTGACCCAGGGGTAAAGGGCGATGTCCGCAATGCTAAAGGTGTGACCGCCTACCCAGGGGTGCTTGCGAAGCTGGCCATCCAACACCGAAATTAAACGCAGGGCTTCAGTGCCGAAGCGCTCCAGAGGGTGGGCCTTAGCCTCTTCTGGAATTGAGTCCATGTAGCGGGTGTAGCTGAGTTTGTTGCCAAAGACGGGCCCGACGTTGGCCGCCTGCCAGTAAACCCATGGCATAACGTCCCACCGTCGATGGTCTTGGGGTAGCAGGTCTGTCGGGTACTTCTCTGCTAGGTACTGCAAAATAGCGCAGCTCTCCATGATGCTGAGACCCTCGTCAATGAGGACTGGAATTTTCTCGTTGGGGTTGTGTGCTGAAAACTCTGCCGTGTGCTGTTCGCCCTTGGCCAGATTAATTTGTCTGACCGTTAGTTCACCCAGATCAACGCCCGCATCTCGCAGTTCCTCGATCATGATACTGACTTTCCAGCCATTGGGTGTTGCTGTGGTCCAAAGCTCCATCCGTCTTCCTCGTAAGTTTCGGTTACCAGGTTTGCCGGGCCGCGATACAGCGTGCGGCTTCGAAGGTCTTCGTTCGCAGATGATCCAATCGGCCGTTTAAGTTGCGGTATCGGACCGGATCTTGCTCGGCTAGATCCTTGGCCAATTCCAGATCTGAAAAGGTGTCCATGCCGCCATAGCAACCCAGCACCAGTGTCGCCCCTGCCAGTTCATGACCTTCAATCTTAGGCAGAGCCCGGCGCATACACATCACCCAAAATCCCTCATCGGCTTCATGGAGAAGGCCGATGAGCTCTCGCGTCGTATTGCCAAGATCGATAAATTGTTGGTTGAGCGTCAGCACGTTCATGCTCCCAAAGTGGTAAGTACAGAGAGTCTCATACACTGCCAAGCCTGTGACCAGTGATTGTTAGACAGGGTCTGTTGAAAACACAGGTCGGTTGAAAACACAGGTCTGTCGAAAACACAGGTCGATTGAATACAGGTGTCGTCGCCACGAGTCCACAGACCGTCAGACATGCCTGTCTCGAGGGAAGTTCGGGTGTACTATCCTTGCTCTAGATCACAGCTATGGAGGAATAAGAGCGATGAGGGAAAATACGTCATTGGCAGCTTGGCGCAGAGACGAGCAAACAATCGGTTGCTGGTTGAGTCTAGCAAACAGTTATTCCGCAGAAGTCATGGCTGGGCTCGGTTTTGATTGGGTATGCGTGGATTTACAGCACGGCCTAATTGATTACACGGATTTGGTACGCATGTTACCGGCGATATCCACCAGCCAAGCTACCCCAATTGTTCGGGTTCCTTGGAATGAACCATATGAAATCATGAAAGCCTTGGACGCGGGTGCTTACGGGGTCATCGTTCCCATGGTTAACAACCGCGCCGAAGCAGAGCAGGCGGTAATGGCGTGTCGTTATCCGCCTTTGGGGAATCGCTCCTTCGGGCCGATTCGCGGAGCTCTCTATGGAGGGCGCGGGTACGCGGTGGAGGCTAACGATCAGATTGCCTGCATCGCCATGATCGAAACCGCTGAAGGCATTGCTAACGCCGACGAAATCATGATCACGCCGGGCTTAAATGGGGTGTACATAGGACCAGCCGATCTGGCTCTGTCCCTTGGGCTGCCGGCTATGGGTGATCAACCCCAGGAGGAACACTTGGTGGTGGTGAAAGAGTTACTTGGTAAGTGCAAGGCTTATGGCATCGCTGCGGGGATTCATACATCCAGCTTGGAGTACGCCCAAAAATACTTGGCTCTGGGCTTTAACTTTGTGACGTTGGGCAGTGATTCTGGCCATATGACAAAGAATGCTGTGAAAGAGCTGTCTGCTGCCCGTGGCACCGCCGAAGCCCAGCGAGAAAGCACGGGTTATTAGGACACTGATGACTGCAACATCGCCATGATCTGGTTAGCTGCCATATTCTTGTGCGCGGTATTTTTGCCCACTCTTTGGGTGCGTTGGGTGATGCAACGTTATGCCCGGGAGGTCCCGAATCTTTCGGGTACTGGAGGTGAATTGGCCAAACACCTAATCCAGCGATTTGAATTGGATGGTGTCAAAGCCGAGGTGTCGGATATTGGCGATCACTACGACCCCCAAGAACGTACGGTACGCTTAAGCGAATCAAACTGGAGCGGCCGGTCTCTGACGGCGGTGGCGGTTGCCGCCCACGAGGTAGGTCACGCGATTCAGCACCGAAAAAAGGATCCGCGTTTACAGGCTAGAACCACCTTGGTGCCCTTGGTGAATGTTCTAGGGCAAGCCAGTGTGGGTGTTTTGGTTGTTGCACCAATTATTGGTCTTGTGACCCGTCATCCGGTGCCCCCCATGTTGATTGCCGTGATTGGTTTGTCAGGATTGATCCTACGAATGCTGCTGCATCTCGTGACTCTGCCCACGGAATGGGACGCAAGTTTTGGCAAGGCATTACCGATACTAAGGCAGGGAGGATACATTTCGACCCAGCAAGAAGCGCCAGTACGGAGGGTTCTGAGAGCCGCCGCACTGACCTACTTTGCCGCAGCCCTAGCTGACGCATTCAATCTCTTTCGTTGGGCATCGCTGCTGCTGCGCCGATGAAAAAGCAATTCATCCAGATTTTGGTACCTTCCGTCTTCAATTTCGGTGAAAGCACCGACTTCGGTGCTAAAAATCGCGGCTACTCAGGGCAGGTATAGTGAACGTACCGGTGCGAATCGTTGGTTGGAATGTAAACGGTCTAAGGGCCTGTATAAAAAAAGGCTTTATTCCGTTTTTAGAAAACAGCAACGCTGATGTGATTGCCCTGCAGGAAGTGCGGGCTTTTCCAGATCAGCTACCCTCAGAAATTACTCAGTCAGAGGTATGGAATGCAACCTTTGCTCCGGCTAAGCGCCCGGGCTACAGCGGGGTGGGGATTCTAAGTCGAGTTGCTCCCAGCAAGGTAGAGACCAGTTTGGGCGACCCGCGTTTTGATGACGAGGGCCGTTTTATCGTGGCTTATTTCGGTCGGCTGGCTATTGCCAGCGTCTACTTTCCCAAGGGTAATGGAAAAGATCGAGATAACTCCCGGGTCGGCTACAAGCTGGATTTTTATCGGGCTGTCTTCGATCGATTAGGGGAGTTACGCCGCAG
>JAQWIX010000148.1 GCA_029248675.1 Pseudomonadales bacterium
TTAGTAGCTGAAGTGGACGGTGTCATCGTCGGCTGCTGCGCGGTTTATCCTGAAGCGGATTACGCTGAGTTAGCCTGCGTTGCGGTAAGCGACCTGTATCAACGTGGCCATGCCGGCGTGGCAATCGGCGGTAATCTGTTGAACGCTGCCGAGTTTAAAGCCAGAGAAATGGGTGCTCGCCACCTTTTTGTTTTGACTACTCAAACACAGCAATGGTTTGTCGAGCGCGGTTTTCGCAACGGCAACGTTGAAGAGCTACCCCAAAGCAAACAATCTCTTTACAACTGGCAGCGCGGCTCTAAAGTGCTGTTCAAATCCTTGGGGTAGAAGCCCCGCATAACTTAAGGAACCTTCATGGCTGACGAACGCCCCTATAGCTCCATCGTTGTTGATGGCGTGGAGCAGGCCCCCAGCAGGGCAATGCTCTATCCCACCGGCTTCACCACCGAAGATTTCAGCAAACCGCAAATTGGCATCGCTTCCACATGGAGCATGGTGACGCCCTGCAACATGCACATTAACGAGCTGGCGGAAGCCGCCGCCATGGGTGCAGATGAAGCCGGTGCCAAATCAGTCCTGTTCAACACCATCACTGTTTCCGATGGTATTTCCATGGGCACACCGGGAATGCGCTACTCGCTGGTTTCCCGAGAAGTCATCGCGGACTCCATCGAAACCGTTGTGGGCGCCCAAGGCTTTGACGGCTTCGTGGCCATTGGCGGCTGCGACAAGAACATGCCCGCCTGCGGTATGGCCATGGCCCGCATGGATCGACCCAGCGTTTTCGTTTATGGCGGTACTATTTTGCCCGGCAAAGAGCGCCGGGACATTGTCTCGGTATTTGAAGCCGTTGGCGGCCATGCTGCTGGCAACGTATCCGATATCGAACTGAAAGATGTGGAAGCCACAGCAATACCCGGCCCAGGATCCTGTGGCGGCATGTACACGGTCAATACCATGGCGTCTTCCATGGAGGCCTTGGGGCTGTCACTGCCCGGCAGCTCAGCCCAAAACGCGGTCAGCCAAGACAAGAAGCAAGACAGCTACAACGCCGGCGCCGCGGTACGCAATCTGATCAAACTTGGCATCAAACCCAGCGATATCCTCAGTCGAGAGGCCTTCGAAAATGCCATTACTTTGACCATTGCGCTGGAAGGCTCCACCAACGCGGTACTGCATTTGCTGGCCATCGCCCATGCAGCCAACATTCCTCTGTCCATCGACGACTTCAGCCGCGTCGGAAAGCGCGTGCCGGTTCTGGCAGACATGCGTCCGGCAGGGGTGTATGCCATGAGCGAGCTCATCGAGATCGGTGGCATTCTGCCGCTAATGAAAACTCTGCTACAGGAAGGCTTACTGCATGGGGACTGCATGACGGTTACCGGCAAAACCATGGCAGAGAATCTTGCGGATGTAGCGGACTATCCGGCCGATCAAAAAATCATTCGCCCCTTGTCGAATCCCATCAAGAAAGACAGCCACCTAGTGGTGCTAAGGGGCAACTTGGCCCCAGAGGGAGCCGTGGCAAAAATCACCGGCCACGAGGGTCTGACGTTCACCGGCAAAGCTCGATGCTTCCACGGTGAAGAAGCGGCCATGGCTGCCATCATGGACGGAACCGTGGTCAAAGGCGATGTAGTCATCGTTCGATACGAAGGCCCGAGAGGCGGGCCAGGTATGCGCGAGATGCTCAGCCCCACCAGTGCCATCAATGGCCGAGGCCTTTCGCAGGATGTGGCCTTACTCACCGATGGACGATTTTCCGGTGGATCTCATGGTTTCGTGATCGGACACGTCACCCCTGAGGCCCATTTAGGCGGCCCCATTGCCTTGGTCGAGGACGGCGACACCATTACGGTGGATGCGGACAACGCCGAGATTACCCTGCACGTGAGCGACGAAGACCTGGCAGCACGAAAAGCCAACTGGAAGGCTCCTGCGCCCTACACTCAGCGCGGCACATTGGCCAAGTACGCCCAACTGGTGAGTTCCGCCAGCGAAGGCGCGGTGACTGACAAGTACTTGGGCGACTAATGACTCAAGGGTCGTGCTGCGCCCTGTGTGGCAAAGATAGTGGCGCCAGCCAAGATTTGACCAAGCTGCCAAGCTATCGAATCTTGGTCTGTCAAAGCTGTTGGGACAACGCCCATCTGGGTTGGCCTGAAGCTGCAGAGCCGGCGTTGTTTCAAGCCCTGGCGGCCCAAGGATTACTCATTCCGGACCGGAACGACAACGGGCGCCTACCTCGGGACTATGCGCCACCAGCCGACTTCGCGCTTTAGTCACCGACCTTTCCGACCGCGCAATCAGCGTTGGCTTAATCTTCGGTAGCGGCAGGTACTAGTCTGACTGCCACACCGTTTTCTGGCGAACCGGCCAGCGCCGCCACGACACTGTCACCCAAACCGTATTTCTCAGCCATAAGGGCGTTGAGCCGGGCTACTTGTACAGGTTCAGCCTTGGCCACAACTTCATGGCGTTGGTTACCGCGAATCAGCGTGGCGGGGTTTTGTGCGTCGTGGGTAATGAGTCGCTGGTACCAACCAGAACCTTGATCCGCCCGAAGCCACATAGAACCATCATCGTCGGCAACCCAAAGACGAGTGGCGGCTTCTTGTCCTTGGCTGTCTTGGGTTACCAGTTGAACGACTTCGCCACTTTCCGAGGCTGCATAAATCAACGCTAGGTAAATGACGATCAGCCCAAAAACTGCAGCCAATCCGCGCCCAATCATTCTCAGCATAGAACTTCCCCTACCAGTTTTGTGTGCTACCGAGCGGTTTGCTCATGCACAAAATCTACCAAAAACTTGACGTTATCTACCGGGGTTTCAGGAATGATGCCATGGCCTAGGTTGAATATGTGACCCGGACGTCCCTGCACTTGATCCAGCAACCACTGAGATTGGGAAGCTACCGACGCCTGATCAGCGCACAGCACGATGGGATCCAAGTTGCCCTGCACCGCCTTACAGCCTAGTTGATCCCAAGTGGGTTTCAGCGGCGTACGCCAATCGAAGGCAAGTACGTCGATGTTCAACTCAGATACTGCGGGCAGCAAATGGTAGTTCCCGGTTCCGAAGTAAATTACCGGAACCGTTCCCGCCAAAGAATCCACCAAGGCTTTCAAGTGGGGCTCCACGTAGGTTCGATAATCCTGAACCGAGAGATTACCCACCCAAGTATCGAACAGCTGAACTGCCTCGACACCAGCGCTAATTTGCAGCTGCAGGTAGCTTGCTAGCTGACCGGTGAGTTTGGCCATCAGTTCATGCCAAAGCTCCGGCGCTTCGTGCATCATTTTTTTGACGAACACATAGTTGCGCGAGCCCTTGCCCTCAATGGCATAAGAAGCCAGCGTAAACGGCGCGCCGGCAAACCCAATCAACGCGATCTCCGGGGGCAGCCCTTCGTTGATACAGCGGACGGTATCGGCAATGTAAGGGGTGTGCTCCAATGCCGGGGCAGTCGCTAAGTTGGCCACATCGGCAGCGGTGCGAATTGGGTTTGCGAACACGGGCCCCTGTCCGGGCACGTACTCTAAGTCCAAGCCCATGGGTTCTAAGATCGGCAGCAAATCTGCGAACATGATCGCCGCATCCACACCCAAAATACGCTGGGCATCCAAGGTGGCTCGGGCTGCTCGTTCAGGATCTTTGAAGAAATCGAGACTCGGCAGATCGGCCTTCACTTGGTGATACTCGGGCATATATCTGCCGGCCTGACGGTTCAGCCAAATCGGTGTGTGAGCCGTCGGCTCACCACGGCATGCTTGCAAGAAGACTTTTTCCATCTACTACCCTTAAAAATTCGATGCTAAGTGACGAGATTGATGTCGAGGGTCAATCAATACGCTGGGGGTCCACCTCGGCGTCGTAATCCACACCTTGGATACCAAAGCCGAAGATCTTGAGAAAATCTTCCCGGAAGCCCGCCAAGTCACCCAGCTCCGGCAGATTGTCGGTGTCCACCAACGGCCAGCGACGTTTTACCTCTGTTTGGACGACTTCGGCGAGTTCTAAATCATCGACGCGAATGCGACCTGCGTCGTCGAGCCTCATAGTCGCACCAATTTGCAGCTGACTGGTGAACAAACGATCAATGTGTTCAATGCATTCTTCATGGCTGCCCTGCTCCTTCATAACTTGGAACAAAAGCGCCGCGTACAGTGGCACCACTGGAATGGCCGCACTGGCCTGGCTAACGATGGCTTTTAGCACAGCCACCCGGGCGTCGCCTTCTATGGCCTGTAACTTGCGCTGAATCTCACCGCTGGCGCGATCCAGATCCGCCTTGGCTTTACCCAAGGTGCCTTCCCAATAAATTGGCCAAGTCAGTTCACTGCCAATGTAGGTGTAGGCCACGGTCTTTGCATTTGGCGCCAGTAGGTCATTAGCCAGCAGAGCGTCTATCCAGTACTCCCAGTCCTCACCGCCCATGACGGTGACGGTATCAGCGATCTCCTGCTCGGTGGCCGGTTCCAATGCCACATTGGATACCTCACCTTTTTCTACGTGAACGGTTTTGATTTCCAGCACCTCACCCAAGGGCTTGATAGCCGACCGGTGCAATTCGTCTGTTTTGGGGTGCTGGCGTACCGGCGATGCAAGGCTGTAAACCACCAGATCGATTTGGCCTAAATCTGCCTTAATGGTGTCCATCACCTGATCGCGCATGGCATCAGAGAACGCATCACCGTCCAGTGTCTTTGCGTACAGACCTTGTTGCTCTGCGCGAGCTTCAAAGGCCTTGTTGTTATACCACCCGGCGGAGGCGGTTTTGCTTTCGGTTGGGGATTTCTCGAAAGACACGCCCAGAGTTTTTGCTCCACACCCAAAGCCCGCCACGATGCGGCTGGCTAAGCCATAACCGCCAGAGCAGCCAAGGACCAGCACGTTGCCAAAGGCACCCTTAGCAACATCGCTATTGGCTGCAACGTAATCAATTTGTTGGTTTACGTGGGCCGCGCAGCCATGGGGATGAGCGGTTGTGCAAATAAAACCGCGAATGCGGGGTTTGACGATCATGTTTCCACCTTCAGGTCAGGACAGAGCAGGCGCTAGGCAACGTGGCCCGGCGCGGCGGACATCATACCCGCTCCCACAGCCCAGCGCATGATACCTTCCACATCCAATATTCGAGGCCCATCACGCCGCACGGTAACCTCAGCAACATCGCCTTCCGCCAAGGCATGATCCCGATCCCCATCCAGCGCGATGACGCCGGGACCGTGGAAGAATATGGGTTCATCAAAGGCAATTCGCTTAGTGTCGAGCACGCCAACTTCGCGGAAATGCCCAGGCGACAGGGGCGCGCGCACGATTCGGCCAGCGCTACCCATTTGCACCCACAAGCCACAATCGTCTTGGGCATAGACCGGGTCCACAAATCCGCCAATGGGCGACATACCAACGGAGTTCGGCTCGGCGCGAGTGAGGAGCATGGAATCCAGCCGGTCCGCGTCGAAAGGCAGCAAGTTGCCCACATGGTCCCGACGCAGCAGCACCACATCGATAAGACCAATGTCTCTCTGACTAGGGGTTTTCAGGTGCAAGACTTTGGCGCGCCGGCCCAGCGCTTCGGGCATGCCTGCGGTCTTTCCTGTGGCGTTCAGACCAGCCACCATGCCGCCTAGGGTAGGCTCCATCAATGCCGGAAACACGTTATTGGTGCCCGTGGATATGGGCACCAAGTCGATGTCGCTATCGGCACTGACTAATGCCCGATTAGTACCGTCACCGCCAAGAGACACAACGGTATGGCAACCTTCCTCCTTGAATTGCGCCATGGCCGCAGCGGTATCCCTAGCGGTATTGGTTAGGGGAATATCGACAATATGAACCTTGGCATTCAGGGGCATCAGTTCCAACGCGCCTTCGGCGATGCGAAAGGGCTCTCGGGCCACATAAATGTCCGTCACGCCTACTGCGTCTGCGCCCGCCACCACACGAGCGACGATGTCACGCTTGGCCTCGTGGGTCATGTTTGCTGCCCGGGCAGCAAGACGCCGGACGTCCCTGCCGGACATAGGATTCACGCACAGGGCCAACTTGCCATTTGCGACGAATCCCTCCGGCGCGTTCACGAAGCCCGCTCTAACGTTTGAATGCTATAGGCACTGCTGTGACGCTCATCCGCTTCAAAGCGTTCATCCGCCGTGGTCTTCCACTGGGCGAGATCAAATTCAGGGAAAAAGACGTCGCCCTTTGGCTCATCGTGGACCAGCGTGACATAGAGTTTGTCTGCTTGAGGCAAGGCCATCTCGTAAATCTGGGCGCCACCAATGACCATCACTTCATCGACCCCATCAATCAAACATTGGCTTTGCGCCAGCTCAATAGCTTCATCCAAGGTCGCTACTACCTGCACACCATCCCGCTGCCAATCCGGGTTTTGAGTCAGGACGATGTTGGTGCGTCCCGGCAAAGGCGCCTTCATGGACTCGAAAGTCTTACGACCCATAATGACCGGTCGACCCATGGTGGTTTGCATAAAGTGACGCATGTCATTGGGCAAGCGCCAGGGCAAGGAATTATCGCGGCCAATCACGCGGTTTTCGGCCATGGCCCAAATCATTGATAACTGCATAGTGGGATATATCTCGCTTAAACCGCGATGGGTGCTTTGATGGCCCCATGACACTCGTAGCCGACCAACTCGAAGTCTTCAAACTTAAAACCGAAGATGTCTTTCACCTCAGGATTGAGCTTCATTTGGGGTAAGGGTAGAACGCTGCGGCTAAGCTGCAGATCCGTTTGCTCCAGATGATTGGTGTACAAATGAGCGTCGCCCATGGTGTGCACAAAGTCCCCAAGTTCTAAGTCACAGACTTGGGCAATCATCATGGTCAGCAGCGCATAGGAGGCGATATTAAAGGGCACCCCTAAAAAGATGTCGGCACTGCGCTGGTAGAGCTGACAGGATAATTTGCCATCGGCCACGTAGAACTGAAACAGCGTATGGCAGGGGGGCAGCGCCATGTTATTCACCTCGGCCACATTCCACGCGCTGACGATGTGACGGCGGCTGTCTGGATTGTTGCGAATGCCTTCGATCAGCGCTTCGATCTGATCAATAGTGCTGCCATCGGGGCCGGGCCAAGACCGCCACTGCGAGCCATAGACCGGACCTAGCTCGCCATGCTCATCAGCCCACTCATCCCAGATATGCACGTTATGATCCGTTAGATAGGAAATGTTGGTGGAGCCCGACAGGAACCACAAAAGCTCGTGAATGATGCCTTTAAGAAACATCTTCTTACTGGTGACAAGCGGGAAGCCTTGGGCTAGATCAAAGCGCATTTGGTGCCCGAAGACGCTGTAGGTACCCGTGCCGGTGCGGTCTGACTTATAGGTGCCGTTCTCGCGCACGTGACGCATCAGGTCGAGATACTGTTGCATGCTGAATCGCTCTTGCTGTGCAAAGTCGAATGTTAACAGCCTTGGTTTGGGCGAGCGATCAGATCTTCGCAGCCGAAGACTGACCTTCCAGGGACCGGCGGAGCAACCACAGCCCCGCAATGACCATCGGCAATGACAACAATTGACCCATGCTTAAGAACTCGAAGAGGATGAACCCAAGATGAGCGTCCGGCGAACGGAAGAATTCGGTAGTAAAACGAAAGCTGCCGTAAGCGATTAAAAATACGCCGGATAGAAAGCCCTTGGGTTTGGGCGTCAGCGCCAACCACCACAACAAACAAAACAGCAGCAGGCCTTCAGTGAACGCTTGATAGAGCGAGGACGGGTGACGGGCAACACTCTCCCAAGCGCCAAAACACATGGGGTTCAAATCACTCACCGCGCGACAGGGAAACACCAGTCCAAGGCCGCTTTCTGTCACCCGACCCGGCAACTCCATGTTGATGAAGTTACCCATGCGACCAAGGCCCAAGCCAACAGCGCACAGCGGTGCAAGAAAGTCCGTGACCGTAAGAAAGTCTTTTTCAGTGCGCCGACCGAAGATCACCATGGCAACTAGGACGCCCAAAAAACCGCCATGAAAGGACATGCCGCCTTCCCACACGCGAAACAGATACAGAGGATCTGCGACAACGCGCTCGAAGGCATAAAAAACCACGTAACCAATCCGGCCACCTAAAACTGCCCCCATGGCCCCGTAAAAAACTAGATCCGATAGTTGATCCGGATCCCAGTAGCCCGTGAGCGTGTTGGGCCGATTGGTAATTCGCCATTTACCCAGCAGGTAGACCGCAGTAAAACCCAGAATGTACATCAACCCATACCAGCGCAGGGCCAGAGGGCCAAGCGCCACAATAATGGGATCAATAACGGGATAGTGCATGAGTCAAATTCTTCAGCTAGGCGGCCCGCAGAATACCCCAAAGTCCTGATACACTCGCCCACTTCTTTGCTAACCAGGCCGCGTTTATGTGCCTAATTTTGTTCCGCTTTCGCCCCCAGACCGAGGAACCCCTGCTTGTCGCCGCTAACCGCGACGAATTTCACGCCCGAGCCAGCGCTCAAGCCGACTTTTGGCAAGACGAACCGCAGATTTTAGCCGGTCGAGACTTAGTCGCCGGGGGCACTTGGCTCGGTTGCTCTCGCCAAGGGCGCTTTGCCGCCCTGACCAACTTTACCCAAGACCCTTCGGCAACCTTTCCGAAATCTAGGGGCGCCTTAGTCCACAACTTTCTTGCAGGCAACGAGTCTGTCAAAGATTACGCTCTGGGGCTGAAAGGAGGCGATTACGCCGGCTATAACCTGCTGCTGTTTGATGGCAGCCGCTTACTTTACACCACCAACATCGACCAAGAGGGGCAGCCCCGCAGTCGATTACTGCCCGCAGGCGACTACGGCCTGAGCAACGCAGAGCTCGGTGCTACGTGGCCCAAGTGCGTGGACGGTGCCCGCCGGCTCGGTGAGCTTGCAGATGGGGACCATACCAACGATCAGTTCGTAGAGATTTTATCCGATCAACAGCAGCCAGAAGACGGCCAGCTGCCCAAGCGCGGCAAACCCATTGAGGCAGAGCGCCACTTGGGCTCATGTTTTATCAGCGACAGCAACTACGGCACTCGGGCCAGCACCGTGGTGCGCATGGGACGCCGGCAGATCTATTTTTGTGAACAGACCTATTTGCCTGATGGCGTTGTGGGCCCAAAAGTCGAGTATGAGTTTTTGCCAGAGCGGGAAGAGCAATCTACGTTGGGCTAGGTTATGCCGCGAACATCGTCACACTGCGAAGCTTTTCCGATCCGGAATTGTACGATGCATCGGACGATATCTAACTTTTGCGAGTAAGCTCCGACCCGATATTTGGTGACCCGCCGCGAAGGCCCAAATAGGTCGAGAGGTAACAGGCGCTAAGACATTCTGATCTCGGTCAGCGCGACTGCTGTTGCGGGGTTTACCCAGCCGATGAATTCAAGGATGCGCCATGGCAGCCAGTCACATTGCCCAGGGTTTACGCCTACTGAAAAACCCGAACGTGAACCGCATGTTCGTAGCCTACTTGATCAGCTATACCGGCACGGCCATGGCACCCATCGCCATGGCCTTTGGCGTGCTGGAACTGACCGGCTCCGCCGCTGACGCCGGAATTGTCGTCGCCGCCCCCACCGCCGCCTCAATAATCGTTTTGCTGCTGGGTGGTGTTGTCGCAGACCGAACAAGTCGGCAACGGGTCATGGTGGCTGCGGAACTTACCGCCATGGCAGCTCAATGCACCATCGCGTGGTTGTTTCTTTCCGGCAGTGCCACAGTACCCCTGCTGACCCTTTGCATGTTGGTCAATGGCGTCGCTATCGCCTTTCACGCCCCTGCGGCCACGGGCCTGATCATTCAACTGGTGCCTAAAAACGAACTGCAGGCCACCAACGCTCTGCTGGGCATTGCGCGAAACAGCGCCATTTCTGGCGGCGCCGCCCTCGGGGGTGTTTTAGTGGCCACCACTGGGCCGGGGATCACGCTGCTTATCGACGGCCTAAGCTTTGGTTTTTCTGCCCTGTTGGTGGTGTTTTTGCGCCCCCTTATCCAGCCGAAGATTCAGCAACAGTCGGTACTACAAGATCTTCGGCTGGGGTGGGTCGAATTCATCCGGCATACTTGGCTTTGGGCCATGGTGTTGCAGTTCTCTTTGGTAGTTGCTGCCACTGAGGCGGTCTTTGGTTTGCTGGGACCTGCTGTTACACGGGACCTGATGGGAGGTGCTTTCCATTGGGGGCTGATCGCCTCAGCTTTCGGGGTAGGTACCTTGCTGGGTGGTTTACTGGCCATGCAACTTCAGCCTAAACACCCGATGTATGTGGCCACCTGGTGCGTTTTCTTTTTCGGCGGCCTGCCCTTGGCGCTATCGGTGCCGCTACGGGTGGAGTGGTCGGTGCTAGCAGCTTTTGCCGCCGGCGCCGCTGTGCAAGTTTTCGGCGTGCTTTGGCTAACCACGCTACAACAAAAAGTACCCGCCGAAATGCTGTCCAGAGTCAGTGCCTACGATCACCTTGGCTCTATTGCTCTGGCACCCTTGGGCATCGTGACTGCGGGCATCTTGTACGAATCACTTGGCTATCGCACAACGCTGATTCTGGCAGCGCTGGCCATCATCATTCCGACCGCCCTTGTGCTTACCGTGCGGGACGTGCGTGAGGTAACCATTCACTATTTCACCGGCTTAGAGGATGACGATGCGGCGGCTCAGCGTTCTGGCGAAAACTCTTAACCGTCACAAAAAACTAGGGCGGTGAATCGGAGCCGTTCAATCACAGGTCGCCTGCCGAAATGGTCGTCGACTCACCAAAGCTGGTCTTTGGCGCGGATCTGATGGCCGTCATCGTAGGCGCGTGCATCAAACTCCGGCATGCCTTCTTTGAGAAAATCCCCAGCCGTGGGCAGAGCCGCGCTTTCATCTCCTGCCGTCCACAATCGCGATCGCATAAGTGCCTTGGCGCACTGAAAATAAACTTCCCCCACTGTGATCACGACGACAGTTTGTGGGACCTTGCCTTGGCGCTGAAACTGCACGGTAATTTCCGCATCAGCAGTGAGCACCGCCCCGCCATTTATGCGCACCACCGTGTCTGACCCCGGCACCATGAACATCAAACTTACGCGACCATCTCGCACGATATTTTTTAGTGAATCTAGGCGGTTGTTGCCTCGCCAATCTGGCAGCCATAGGGTTTTGGCATCTGCGATGCGAACCACTTCGTCACTGTCGCCTCTGGGGCTTGCGTCGGTTCCTTCCGGACCTACCGTAGAAAGCACCACAAAGCGGGATGCATTGATCCAGCGGCGATACAGGGGCGTGAGGTGATCGAACACTTTGTCGATCGCCCCTTGAGGCACGGCACCATAGTGAGCCTCCAGCTCTGCTTCTGATTCAATAGTCTGCATAGCACCTACTCCTTGCGTGCCGGCTCCGGGCTTACCGCATTGATCAACCCTCAAGACCACCGGTCGCGGGTGCTGGCCGCGCCCGCTGGTTGTAAAGCATGGCGCGAAGCGCATCGGCTTCATCCTTGGACAGCTTGGAATAATCGTTTTGCATTTCCGATCCCACCGCCATGCCCCGTTGGACCGCTGGCCGGTCGCCAAGCTCTTCAAACCAACGCTTAAAGTATTTGAATTCACCGATGTCCTGACCTTGGCCCGCCCAATTCACCGTCCAGGGATAACAGATCATGTCGGCGATGGTGTATTCGTCTCCGCACAAGTAACGCTGGTTGTATAAGCGGTTATTCAGAACGCCATAGAACCGGTTTACTTCATCGGTAAAACGGGTGATGGCGTAACTTTGATCGCCGGTGTCCTCCCCCAGTCGGCGAAAGTGGCCGCACTCGCCAGTCTTTGGCCCTTGGTTCGCCATCTGCCACATGACCCATTGCACCACCTCGTATTTGCCCCGCGGATCCGTAGGCATGAACTGGCCAGTTTTTTCGGCTAAGTACAGCATGATGGCACCGGACTCGAATACGGAAAGAGCCTCCTTACCGTCGGCAGGCTGGTGGTCTACCAACACCGGCATGCGGGTGTTTGGATTGATCTTCAGGAACTCCTCGGTGAACTGGTCGCCTTTACCGATATTGCATTCCACTATGTTGTAGTCCAAGCCACATTCTTCCAGCTGAATGGTGACTTTCTTGCCATTTGGTGTAGGCCAATAGTGCAGATCTAGCATAAGCCGGCTCCTGATGTTTGCTCTTTGGACGAGTATTCTGTCACTGCCGCGATGCCTAGGGAACAGCATCCGTGTCGGGATTTGAGAACACAAAAATGAGGACGAAGGGAAACATGGAAACGTCACTGAACAACAAGGTAGCGCTGATTACCGGCGCCAGCAAAGGATTGGGGCTTGCCATGGCGAAGGCCTATTACAGCCACGGTGCAAAAGTTGCCTTGCTGGCCAGAGGACCCGAGGATCTGGCCACGGCCGAAGCCAACATCAATGCCATGGCCGTAACCGACGAGTACCGCGAAAGCGCCCGAGTTAAAGCCTATGCCTGCGATGTTACTGATGCCAAGGCCATTCAAGCCACCCACCAAGCGGTGGTAGCAGACTTCGGTAGCGTCGATATTTTAGTGAACAATGCCGGCCAGTCAGCGGCCAAACCCTTTTTGCAGATTTCCGACGATGAGTGGCAGGCAGATTTGGATCTTAAGCTGATGGCTGCCATACGCCTGACACGATTGGTCTGGCCCGACATGGCCCAGCGTCAGTGGGGGCGCATCATCAACCTGCTCAATGTCTACGCCAAACTGCCCGACGCGGGAACTGCCCCCACATCGATATCCAGAGCCGCAGGCATGGCCTTAACAAAGGTACTGAGCGCTGAGGGTGCCCCGGACAATATTTTGGTCAACGCCATGCTCATCGGGTTTATCGAAAGTGACCAAATTCGCCGACAACATGCTGCCAGCGACCAATCCCTTTCATTGCCCGAGTTTATTGCAAAAGCAGGCTTGCGCTTGCCCATGAAGCGCATGGGTAAAGCCGAAGAGGCTGCGGACTTAGCGCTGTTTCTGGCCAGCGACCGAGCCTCCTATTTGACCGGCTGTGCAATCAATATGGACGGAGGCCTATCTAAGGCCGTTTAGATTGGGGCTGCTGCAGATGCGAACGGGCATCATGGGTATTTGCAAAGCCCTAGGCGCCTCTATAGTCTAATTTTCATTCGGTGGAACCGACGATGGAAAATCTTCGCCTCAGTACCGAATGACGACAAATCCATCACCTGTTTATCAATGATTAAAACCAACCCCCTTGCTGCCGCTTGGCTATTTATCATCCTGAGTGTGGGGGCGGCGCTGATTTTTGACGCACATCAGTACCCACTGTTAGTCAAAGAGGGTGGCATCATTGAGTCGTTGTCCGCATTGGGCTACTTCGTTTGCGTTGCCGCCATGTTTTATCGGGGCGGCGCCGACTTTGCCAAGCGTTATCACTACCTCATCATGCTGATCACTCTATTTGGGATGCGGGAACTCGATTTCGATAAGCGATTTACCACCATGGGCATCTTAAAGAGCCGTTTTTATACGGGCGACTTAGTACCCCTTGGGGAAAAGCTCATTGGCGTGGTTGTGATCTTGGTGTTGCTTTACGTCGTGATTCGAATCATCAAAGCCCATACCTCGACCTTTGTCACCGGCGTAAAAAACAGAGTGTCATGGCACCTAGGCGCCCTATCCGTCATTAGCGCATTGGTGTTTTCAAAGTCCATTGATGGCCTAGATAGAAAACTGGGGGATGTGGGAATCACCGTTGATCCCTTGGTCGCCACATACTTCAGCACCATCGAAGAAGTTCTGGAACTGGGCATACCAGTGCTGATTTTCGTAACTTTTACCCTGTATATGTCCGATTCGGGAGCTAAGGCTTCCTTAAATGGGCCTCATCCAAACTCAACAGAAACTTAAGCCGAACCTTAAGCAGAACCCAGCCGGGCAGGCATTGCCTTGCTCAAGCCCAAACGCACCATTTCTTGGTTGAGATACACGGTGACTTCTTCCGCTGCATCCATGCGCATCACTCGGGCGAGGATGCGTCGGGCATCGCTGCGCTTAATGCTGCGTATTACCCATTTCACTCGAAGCAGATGCGTGGCGTTCATGGATAGCACGTGATAACCCATGGCCATTAGCAGAATGGCGCCTGCTGGGGTGCCTGCAAGCTCACCACAAATACCCAACGGTTTTTCTTCGGCGTGGACCGCTCGAGCCACTTCCCGCAGCGCGGTGATCACAGCCGGGTGCACCTCTTGATAGAGCTCGGCTACCCGGGGGTTGTTTCGATCCACCGCCAACAGATATTGAGTCAAATCGTTGGAACCAACGGCCACAAAGTCGGCCTCTTTGGCCAACAGCCGCGCCTGATAAACCGCAGCGGGCACTTCGATCAAGACCCCCACCTGAGGGCGCTTCACCTGAACGCCCTCTTCAATCACCTCATCGTAGGCTTGGTTTATCAGCACC
The DNA here is from genome assembly GCA_029248675.1 of Pseudomonadales bacterium. Classification (GTDB taxonomy): domain Bacteria; phylum Pseudomonadota; class Gammaproteobacteria; order Pseudomonadales; family Azotimanducaceae; genus UBA4421. The sequence continues at coordinate 14,429 of JAQWIX010000148.1, forward strand.
TTGGCGCGTCTTAGCTCAGTGAGACTGGAGATCATTGGCAGCATGATGCGCAAGTCGCCAAGCAATCCTGCATTAGCCTTCAGCATGGCCCGGACCTGCACCAAGAAAATCTCAGGATGGTCTAGGGTTACGCGGATGCCCCGCCATCCAAGGAAAGGATTGTCTTCTTGTATGGGAAAGTAAGAGAGAGACTTGTCGCCGCCAATATCCAACGTCCGCATGGTCACAGGACGAGGCTCGAACGCTTCCATATGCTCCCGGTACAAGGCCCGTTGCTCGACTTCCGTAGGGAAGCGATCCTGACTCATGAACGGCACTTCTGTGCGGAACAGCCCAATGCCCTCGGCACCGCGATCCAGGGAGCGATTGATGTCACCAGTCAAACCGATATTGACCCAAAGCTGAAGCCGCCAGCCGTCTTGGGTGACACAGGGCAGTTCCTTTAGCTCATTTAACTCCTCGGCAAATACCTGCTCTTGCTCCAGCAAGGACAGATTTTCCGAGACTCGCTGTTGGCTTGGGCGGGTATAGACCTCGCCATAGTGACCATCGACGATGATGGAGACGCCCTCCAAATCATAGGCAGGCAGATCCACTGCCCCCATCACCGCAGGGATGCCCATGGCCCGAGCAAGAATCGCCACATGGGAGTTACCGGAGCCGCGCACGGAAATCACGCCATGCAGTTGCTCGACGGGGATGGCCGCCAGCATGCCCGGGGTAACCTCTTCGCCAACCAATATCGCCTTTGGCGGAAATTGGGTCTTTTTTTCGCGAATGCGTTGCAGGTAACCCAGCACCCGAACACCAAGGTCTTTTACATCGGTTCCGCGCTCTCGCAAATACGGATCGTCCATCACCTCAAAGCGACTGACGTGCTGGCGAATAACCTTGCGCAATGCCCCTTGGGCCCACTGACCTTGGCGAACCACCGCCCGAATATCGCCGGCGAGGGCACTGTCATCCAACATATGGAGATAGGCATCGAACAAGGCAAGTTCTTCCTGGGGCAAGCTCGCCTGTAGGTCTCGCATCAGGGTGCGAATATCGTTTCGTACCGCCTCAACGGCTCGATCTAATAGCATCAGCTCAGTGGTGATATCTTCTGCTTGTCGGCTAGGGACTGAATCCAAATCAGCAATAGGATGCATTACTACGCCGACGCCAATGCCAATGCCCGGGGCACCGGCGAACCCCTTAAATAAACCGTTTTCGATTAACTCTGTTGAGTCATCCGCAACGAACGCACTGCCCACTGCTTCTGCGTGGGCTACGCTGGTTGCCAGCTGAGCCGAAAGGGTGATTAAAAACGCCTCTTCAGCCTCATCAAACCGGCGAGGCTCCCGCTGCTGGACCACCAGCACACCCAGCACCCGGCCCTGATGCAAAATAGGTACGCCCAAAAACGAGTTAAACGGTTCCTCGCCAATCTCTGGAACGAAATAGAAATTAGGGTGACTGGGTGCATCATCTAAGTTCAGCGGCTCGGCCCGCCGACCGACCAAGCCGACTAGGCCTTGATCTTGGGCCAGAAGCACCTCGCCAATGCGGGCGGCGTTAAGCCCTTGGGTCGCGGCCAACACGTAACCGTTGCTGCCATTGGAGGTCAAATAAATGGAGCAGACTTCGGTACCAAGGGCTTGTTGAATATGCTCAGCTAGGCGCTGCACTGACGCAGCAAAATCGCCCTCTTGGGTAACATCCTGAACAATTTTTCGAAGCACGTTGAGCACAGTGTTGTCCCGTTTAGACCGTTTGTTTCAGCACGGTGTACTAGCAGCCGGAAGATATTGCGCGAGTTCTACCAATGCCCGCCGATAGACGTCTTCCTTAAAATCCACCACTTGGCCAATAGGGTAGTAATAACTTACCCACTGCCAATCATCGAACTCCGGTTTATCTGACAAATCTAGGCTAATAGATTCCTCCGGCGCCAACAGTTCCAGCAAGAACCACTTCTGCTTCTGACCCACAAAACCCGGTGTCGAGTTACTGCGCCGCATGTGCTTGGGCAGCCGATACCGCAGCCAATCTTCGGTCTTGCCCAGCACCCTGACCGCGTCAGCGCTTAAACCGATTTCCTCGTACAGCTCGCGAAAAACAGCGTCTTCCGGCGACTCGTTAGCGTGAATGCCTCCTTGGGGGAATTGCCAGGCATCAAATCCCCCGACCCGGCGGGCCCACAGCACTTTGTTCTCAGGTGCGCAGCCGGATCGAAACTGGGTCAATACAATGCCCACATTGGGCCGAAACCCGTGTTTGTCTATATTTGAGTCCATTTCCTATCCCTCTGCCCCAACCATACAACAATACCAGTCAGACTCTGCCATTTATTCGCCCTACCAATAGGGTCAACCGGCCGATGATCTATTCTGAGTCCAAACGTGCGAAAATCTCGCCTCCACCGTTATGAGCCTTCGCCTTTTACTATGCCCAACGAACTTCACCAGCAAACCAGCCTGTATCTCAAAATGCACTCCGAGCAACCGGTTCATTGGCAACCCTGGTGCGATGAAACCCTAGCCGCGGCAAAACACGACGATAAGCCCATCTTTCTTTCCATAGGCTACGCTGGCTCGCACTGGTGCCAGGTGATGTCCCGAGAATCTTTTACCGACCCGGTCACTGCCCAGGTTCTTAACGACAACTATTGCTGCATCAAGGTCGACCGAAAGGAACGGCCAGACCTAGATAAGGTCTATCTCAGCGCCATGCAGCTAATAACCCAGCAAGGTGGCGGCTGGCCGTTGAATCTATTTCTCGACCCTCAAACCCAGCTGCCGTTTTTCGCCGGAACCTATTTCCCCGCCGACACCCAAAACGGTCAGCCCGGCTTCGCGGATCTACTAATGCGGCTGTTCGAGGCCTACGATCAAAAGCGCGAGGAACTCACAGGACAAAGCGACAAGCTAGCCAATACTCTTAAGCAACTGTCGCCGCCGGTCTTAGACCCAGAGATGACAGATCTGGAACTGCTACAGGCCTGTCGAGACAGCCTTGCCCAGCGGTTCGATCAAGGCGAAGGCGGTTTCGGCCAACGCATGAAATTCGCAATGCCTGGCAGCCTGGAGCGCCTGCTCCGGAACTGGGCCTACGCTCGCCGAACAAGCGTTTCTGATAAAGACGGCCTCGAGATGGTCATGACCTCTTTAACCCAGATGGCTCGGGGCGGTATTTTTGATCACCTCGGCGGCGGCTTCTTTCGCTACGCCCAAGATCGGCAATGGCGCATTCCCCACTTCGAAAAAGTCCTCTACGACAACGCCCAGCTGCTCAGCATTTATGCACAGGCCCTAAAGCTCGGCGGAGACGTCCTGTTTGAGGATGCCATCAAACGCACCTTGGCTTGGTTGATGGATGAGATGCGGGATGAAGCTGGCGCATTCTATGCAAACCAAGATGGCGCCAGTTTAGGACAGCAGGGACGGCATTACATATGGCGACGCGAGCAGGTTAAGAAACTGCTTGAACCAGAACCCTACCTGCTGGTGGAAACACTGTACGCCTTGGACAAACCCGCCAGCGTGGAAAACCACTGGGTGCTACACCGGCGTGACTCCTACCGCTCGGTGATCGATCGCTTGTCCATGGATGAGGCGGATGCCAACAAACTTTTAAACCAAGCGCGGTCTACCTTGCTCGCCGCCCGACAAGAACGCACATCGGTCATTACCGACAAAAAAATCCTCAGCGGCTGGAACGGTTTGCTCATTGCTGGGTTATGCCATGCCTCGGAGGCTTTAGGCGATGAGCAATGGCTGAACACGGCTCAACAGGTTGCCGACTTCTTGCGCGAGCAATGCTGGCAACAGCAGCGGTTGAGTGTCTGTTGGCAAGACGGGGCAAACACCTGCGAAGGTTTTTTGGACGACTACGCCAACGTGCTGATGGGGCTGACTACGCTGCTCAGTCATCGTTGGCGACCAGAGGATGCGGCCTTCGCACAAGGGCTGGCGAAGACGGTCATGGAGCAATTCTACGATGTGGAAGCCGGCGGTTTTTACTTCACCCCGGCGGATCAAGCCGAACTGATATTCCGCCCCAAGCCCAGCTTTGACGAAGCACTGCCCCCGGGAAATGCGACCATCACCAAGGCCCTATTCACATTGGGCCAGCTGCTAGGGAACACCACATATCTCGATGCTGCCACTAATACATTGCGTTGGGCTCGGGCGGCCATGGAGCGCTATCCCGCCAACCACTGCAGTTTGATCACCGCCCTGCAATCGAGCATTGCAGATCAAACCGTCGTGTTGCGCGGTCCGGAAGAACAAATGGTGTCTTGGCGCCAAACCCTCGTGCAGGGGTATCAACCTTGGTTAACGGTATTTTGTGTGCCCTTTGATATCGAAGGACCAGTGCCAAGCTATCTGCCAGCTCTTGTTAGCGCAGGCACTCGAGAGCAAGTAAGCGCCTACGTCTTTGAAGATGGTCAGGCCAGCGCAGCCATTCATGACCTTGCCGACCTCCAGAAACTACTGGGAGACTAACCGGCGCTGAGGTCGCTCCAAGTCAAATCCAGCTCACGGGCCGCTTTAACGTCGTCTAAGCGCCGGACTGGAGTTGAGTAAGGGGCCTGTTTGACGAAGTCGGCGTCTTCCTCTGCTTCGGCCCTGACCGCAATCATAGCGTCGACAAAGGCATCCAGCTCTTGCTTACTCTCTGTCTCTGTGGGTTCAACCAAGAAGCACTCGGGTACCAACAGCGGAAAATAGGTAGTGGGCGAATGCACACCGTAATCCAGCAAGCGCTTGGCCATGTCCATGGCGTTCACCCCAAGCTCCTTGGTTTCTTTCTGGTAGGTCACGATGAACTCGTGGGTGGCTCGCCGAGTGGGGTAAGCCAACTGAAAACCCGCCTCGGCGAGTCTCGAGGCCATATAGTTCGCATTCAGGGTGGCGTACTGGCCCACTCGATGCATACCCTCGCGACCAAGCAACAAGGCATAGGCCAAGGCTCGCAGCAATATGCCCGCGTTGCCAGAGAAGCCCGATAACGTGCCAATGCTCTGAGGCAGATCGTCCATACCCATCCAACGAAAGTTGTCGCCTTCCTTGGCAACAACAGGAACGGGCAGATGAGGCAGCAAACGCTCACCAACCCCAACCGGGCCTGCGCCAGGACCACCACCGCCATGAGGGGTGGCGAAGGTTTTGTGCAAATTCATATGCAAGACATCAAAGCCCATGTCGCCAGGCTTCACTTTGCCCAAGATGGCATTGAGGTTGGCCCCGTCGTAATACAGCAAACCACCGGCATCGTGGACCGTGGTGGCAATGGCTTCAATTTGACGCTCAAACACACCACAGGTCGACGGGTTGGTCATCATCAAGCCGGCAGTTTGTGGCCCAACTTTCTCTTTCAGCGCCTCAAGGTCTACGTCGCCTTCGCTGTTAATGGGCACCTCGGTGACCTTGTAACCGCACATCACAGCGGTAGCTGGATTCGTTCCGTGGGCCGCGGTAGGCACAATAATTTCCGTGCGAGCATCGTCCCCTCGGGCTTCATGGTAGGCCCGTATCATGGCAACCCCGGCAAACTCACCCTGAGCACCCGCCATAGGCGCCAAGGAAACACCCTGCATGCCTGTCACGTCTTTGAGGATCTCTTGCAGATCATACATACAGGCCAAGTGACCTTGGCTCGCCGCTTCCGGCGCCAGCGGGTGACGCCCCAAAAACCCCGGCATGCTCGCCGCTTTGTGCGCTCCCCGTGGGTTGTACTTCATGGTGCAAGAGCCCAAGGGATAGAACATGGTGTCGATCGCAAAGTTCTGCTGAGACAGGTTGGTGTAGTGCCGTACCGCCTGCAATTCGGAGACCTCCGGCAATCCCGGTGCCTGTGTTCTCAACAAGTGGGCTGGAATATCCGACAAACTATCGGGGTCGGCGCCATCTACCCGCTGGGCGCTGGCTCTGCGGTTAGCGGCACTGAGTTCAAAAATCGACCGGCCTTGGGTAGCGTGTTTGTGGCTCTCGCTCTTGTTTGAGGGCTTGCTGTTCATGGTTTGCGCCTCGCTCATGCCACTGCTCCTTCACTTAACGCCTTCAAAGCCTCACCGAACACGCTCACGTATTCGTCCAGTTCTGCTTCCGTGCGCTTCTCCGTCACGGCGATCAGAAGGCCATTGGAAGCATGTTCAATGTCTGAGCCAACAAAGTCGGCCATGTTCAGTCCCGCCAAGATCCGTCGCTGCATCATGTAATCGATGACCTGGGCTGCGGGTACCGGCAAACGCAGAGCAAATTCGTGAAAGGTTGGACCCGAGAAAAACTCGGTAACGCCCACACGACCGAGTAAGCGTTGGCGCAGTTCGTTGGTTTTGCGATGACAGTCCAAAGCCGTTTCACGGATTCCTTGCGGACCCATCAGGCTCATGTAAATCGTACCGGCGGTTACCAACAGACCTTGGTTGGTACAGATGTTCGATGTGGCCTTGCCCCGGCGGATGTGTTGTTCACGGGCCTGCAGCGTTAGGGCGTAGCCTACTCGGCCTTCCAGATCTTCCGTACGACCGATGATGCGCCCGGGTAGCTGGCGCATGAAGGCTGCACGGGCACAAATAAACCCAAAGGATGGTCCACCAGAGGCCATGGGCACGCCAAAAGGTTGTCCGTCACCAACAGCAATATCAGCCCCCTGATCTCCCCACTGACCCGGCGGCTTCAGCACGCCAAGGCTCATCGGGTTTACCACGGCGATCACCAAGGCTCCTTGGCCATGTGCCCAGTCAGTTATGGCGTCAACGGCTTCAAGACCACCGAAAAAATTGGGTTGCTGAATGATAATGGCGCTTGGCGCGATGCCGTCCACGGCACTGTCTAACTGCGCATCATCGATGAGTCCGTTGGCGTTGACCGGCAAAATATCGATGTCGACAGCCTGGTTCCGAACAATGTTCCGCGTGGTTTGGGTGTAGTGAGGATGAACCGATTGGGCAATCATCACCCGACCGTCCTTGTTTTTCTTGTTGGCCCGAACCGCCATCAGCACGGCTTCAGCCAGGCCACTGGCGCCGTCGTAGACAGACGCGTTGGAAACATCCATACCAGTCAGCGAGGCCATCATGGTCTGGTACTCGTAGATGAGCTGGAGTGTGCCCTGACTGGCTTCGGCCTGATATGGCGTATAGGCGGTCATGAATTCGCCTCGGGTGGTGAGATCCCATACCGCTGACGGTATGTGGTGATCGTAACTGCCACCACCTAGGAAGCAGGTATACCCCTGATCCTGTTCGGCTCGCTGGGCCATATACTGCAACATGGCCATCTCGCTTAACCCGTCGGGGACATTATCCAGGCGATCGCTAACAAGCTGGGCGGGAATTTCGTCAAAAAGGGCGTCGATGTTATCAACGCCAATTTGCGCGAGCATTTCGTCAACATCTGTTTGCGTATGCGGAATGAACGGCATTCGTAACTCCAGTTTTTGTTGTTGAACGGGCGAAGCCTGTTCGTCTTTCCACTAGCCTTGGCCGCTTGAATCTACTGAGTGCCCTCAAGCAATGTCCTTGGGTTTGGCAATTGCTCTCGTGGGCGGCTTTTCGGCAGCTTTGTTTCGACTATCTTTGCTTTGACTATCTTTGCTTTGACCATCTCTGCTTCGCCCGTCTTCGCTTCGACGGTTGCAGGCGCCGGACACACTCTTGGTCCAACACGCTGCGCTCCGGTTAATCTTCGTCGGCGCAGACCTCAGCGTAGCCTTCGGCGTCAAGCAACTCGACTAAATCTGCAGGGTCGGTTGGCGTCAGCTTGAAAAACCAACCGTCTCCATAGGGATCTTGGTTAACGATTTCAGGCGAATCGGTTAGCGCCTCATTCACCGCGCAAACCGTGCCACCTACCGGTGCGTAAATATCAGAGGCGGCTTTCACCGACTCAACCACACCAGCTTCATCTTGAGCGGCGACGGTAAGACCCATTTCCGGCGCCTCGATGTAAACAACGTCGCCAAGGGCGCTTTGTGCGTGGTCACTGATGCCAACGGTGACAGTGCCGTCTTCTTCCAGTCTCGCCCATTCGTGGGTAGCCGCGTATTTTAGCTCTGCTGGGATATCGCTCATGAGATGCTCACTCCTTCGTGTGACCGGACAAAAACCCGCCGGCGGCCAGTGTCCTCAACTTCGCGGCTTACATTGGTATTTTCCGCGAAAACAAAACATTCACCTAACAATTGTTAGGCCATTAGTTGACCAGAATTTTACCCTTTCGAACGAAGGGAGGCTTAACCAATCGTGCCTTTTTTGCCGCGCCACGGATTTCCACAGTGCAATGTTCACCTGCATCAACCGGCACTCTGACCAAGCCAATGCTCCGCTGCAGCGTGGGCGAGTAGGTGCCACTGGTCACCAAGCCCGGACCGGCATCGGTTTGAACTGGCTGATCATGGCGAAGAATGCCTTTGTCCTCGAGCACAATGCCGGTAAGCCGGTGAGATACCGCTTCCCGTTCCTGTTGCAACGCATATCGACCGATAAAGGCGCGTTCAGCAGGCTCCCATGCCACGGTCCATCCAATGTTGCTGACCAGCGGGGACTTGGTTTCGTCCATGTCCTGACCATAAAGGTTTAAGCCGGCCTCTAAACGCAAAGTATCCCGGGCACCGAGACCTGCAGGCTTAACCCCGGCCTGCAGTAAGTTGTGCCAGAGATCGATTCCTTGCTCAGCAGGCAACATCACCTCCACGCCGTCCTCACCAGTGTAGCCGGTGCGACCAATCAACCAGTCGCCATGGGTAGCTGCGTAAAAAGGTTTGATGTCCAAAGACTCTAAATCTGTCGCAACCAATAGTTTGTCTATCGCTGCGGGACCCTGAATCGCCAACATCACTTGGGGCTTGTGCTCGATCCGCATGTTGACCATGGCTTGACCCTCAAACCAATCCAGCATTTTTTCACGAGTTGAGGCATTCACGACGCACCGGTAACCCTTTGCCAACCGATAAACAATCAGGTCGTCTAAAATCCCACCGTGGGCATTCAAGGCCGCACTGTATAAGGCCTGATTTTCTTCCAGCACAGCTACATCATTGGCGATGACTTTGCGCAAAAACCCTTGGGCATCTGGCCCGTCGATATCGACGATGGTCATATGGGATACATCGAACATGCCAGCATCGCTGCGCACCGCCGTATGCTCTTCAATTTGGGAGCCATAGTTCACGGGCATCATCCAGCCAGCAAAATCGACCATCTTGCCGCCCGCGTCCAGATGCGCATCAAAGAGTGGGGTTTTATCTGCCATGAATTGAACTGCCAATGTTATGACCACAACGCCAAGCCTTGGCGTCCCGGTAAAAGCGAATATTGTAGCCTAAGGCAGCCCAATTACCGCGAATAGAGTTCAGCGGGACCTTGCATCAGTTTCAGGCCGATATGTCATTTAGGCCGGTTGCTTCTTCAATGGCTTTACGCTGAAGCCACTGTCGCCGACTGAACCAGCCAACGCCCATATTTCGCACCCAGCCAATCCAAGGATTGTCGTTACCATAGAGACGCTTCAGGCCATCAAGGCTGCGCAACATGATCTCGGAACGCAACAACCGTTGCCGAGCGAACTTATCCCAAATGCCCAGTTGAGCCAGTTCAGTACCCGGCGCCGCGATCTGTAACAGCTCACGCAAATCCTCAAAACCTAAATTGACGCCAAGCCCCGCAAGGGGATGTACCACCCGCAGCGCGTCGCCCAACAACAGCACTCGCGGATGGGGATGAGCAGATTGGGCAAGCTGCTGGTTAAGTGGGAATGCCTGCCTAGGACCAACTTCTCGCATTTCGCCCAAACACCCCTCGCTGGCTTGAAACAGTTCCCGGCAAAAGTCGGCATCGGACAAGTCCAAGCGACGCTCAGCCTGGGATTCTGACTGGGACCATACAACAGAGCACACATGAGGATTGACGCCGGGCAGCAACGCCAAGGGTCCATCCAGTGAAAATCGTTGCCACGCCGTGTTGGCGTGAATCTGCTCAGTGCGTACCACCGTAGTAAGCGCCATCTGGCCGGTGCTCCACTGACGCACCGGCACCTGAAGCGCGCGGCGAACTCCGGAGTTAGCACCATCCGAGGCAATGACTAAGTCAGCGTGAAGCTCGCTGACGGACTCGCAATCGGCAAGGGCTATCCTCACACTATCGTTGCCGGGTTGAACTCCTGAGATGCTGCCTAGGACCACGGTCACGTTCGGTTCACGATCCAGTTGCTGCCAAAGCCGATCTAGCAGAGGAGCCACTTCCACCAACCAACCAAGCTCAGAACGGTTAACGCTGGCAGCGTCGAAGTCTAAATGACTGGTGCCGCGCTCTTCCCAAACCCGCATCTTGTCGTACGCTGCCGCTTGCTCCGGCCAAGCATTCACCCCACGCAACAACCCCGCGGAACTTGGAGAAAGGGCGACGTTTCTTACGTCCATGCCTAAGCCAGAGGGTCCAGGCATAGGGCGTTGACGATCCACCAAGGTCACTCGATAGCCGCGGCTGGCCAGACTCAGCGCAGCGGTTGCGCCCACTGGGCCACCGCCCGCCACCACGATAGTTTGCGGCTGATCATCCATACTCACGCCACCACCCGGCTCTTTACCGTGGAGAGTGGCGCCTTGGGGCTGCCTGCCATCAGGGCCTCGATCTCGTCTGCATCCTTGACCAGTTCACCGCTGAGAACCCGGCAGCTTTCGCTTTCAATCAGCACAGTATCTTCGATGCGTATGCCAATACCCCGATACTCCTCTGGGACATCAAGGGTGGTCTCATCCCGGGGAATGTAAATGCCAGGTTCCACGGTAAGCACCATGCCCGGCAGGAGATCGCGCCAGGTATCCGC
>JAQWIX010000100.1 GCA_029248675.1 Pseudomonadales bacterium
CCGTATTGGATCGCGCAAATACCTGAGAGTTTGGATACTTCTGCTTCAGCCAAAGGGCTGTGCGAATGTTGTCCCGGCCGCTACCGGTGCCCAAGATGAAGGCCGTGTTGGCACTTTCTAAATCCACCTTGGCCGCCACACGCCGCCAAACCTCAGGGTTTGAGATGTCGCCGCGCATCACCGAGCGCTCGTAATTGGATTGCAGCTGTTGTTGTTCTTCAACCACCAGCATCCGCCGTTCGGCATCTTGGTCGATGATGACCACGTGAGCCAGTTCCTGTGCCTGACTTTGCCGCAGTTGTTCTACCACGGACTGACCGAATCGGCCGAAGCCAGCAATCACCACCGTGTCCAGGCCTTGGGTGCTGGCGAAGTGTTTGCGCAGGCTGCGGCGTACGAAGGCCATGCCGGCCATGTTGTAGCGGTTAAAAATAATGCAGTGTCGACCGAGAGACGTTTGCAGCAGGGTGCGCATGAAGCGCAAATTGTGGCAGTGGACGATTAGCCGAAACTTCAGGTTTGGTGCTGTTTCCAGAACTCGGGTAGCCGCTTCAAAGGCATGGAAGTCGTTGCGCCCAAGTAGCAAGACGCGCTTGGCTTGCTGCAGTTTCAGCTGGTTACGCAAAAACCCGAGAGTCAGGTCACCGACGACGGTAACGGCCCCGTACTTTTGCTGTAGTTCTTGCTCACGAATGGATTCAAATTCGGTATCAACCACCACCACTTGGCACTTGCTGTTTTTTCGTCGCAACAGGCGCAAATAACTGATGGTCAGCTCGCCGGAGCCAAAGATCACGATATGATCGTTTAGGTTACGCAACACCCACTGTTGGGGGTTGAGTACGCGAAGTACCGCCTCGACCACTGCAGAAGCGGTGAGCAGCGGGGCACCGAAAAACGCAACCCAAAGAAGACCTTGTGCCCAAACCGGACCCCCGGTAGGCATGCCCAAATCCAGCCCCCCGACGACGAATAACCCGAGAATATAGTAGATGCGTTCCAGTAGCGGCGCCGTGGTTACATCGGGACGCTCGGTTAGGGCGACGCCACTGGCAAAGGCGGTTAAACCAAACACAAAAATTAGCGCTACGGCCAGCCAACGCCAGCCCAACAGTGTCTTCGTTGTGCGGTTAAACGGCTGATCCGCCGGTGAGTCTGGTTGTGAGGGGTCCGTTTTCTGTTGCACTCGCAATAGCCTTGAGTGTGGGTCGCCAGTGTTAGGTTGCGTCCGGCGGGCGACGATCTCATTGTTTGTGTGCAGATGGGCCTAAGTCAAAGGCCCTAGTCTAGGGCCAGACGCTTGGGCCGAATAAAACTTCTAACAAACACTGCACTTGCTAGTATCTGTGCATTGTAAGCCTAGGAGGGTCAGATGTCAGAGTTTTCAACCATTGTCTATGAGGTGGCAGATCAGATTGCCCGAATTACCTTAAATCGCGTGGATGTGCGCAACGCTCAGGACAAGGCCATGTTGTATGAGCTGAACACGGCCTTCGATTTGGCGGCTCAGGATAATGAGGTCAAGGTGATCGTACTGGATGCCAATGGCCCGCACTTTTCATCCGGCCATGATCTGGCCGATAGAACCACCATGGCGGATTATTCGCCTGTATCCAACTGGGGTGGTTTTGATAAACCCGGTGCCGAGGGATACCAGTCTCAGGAAGAAGAGATATACCTAGGCCTATGCTGGCGGTGGCGTAACCTACCCAAGCCTACCATTGCCCAAGTGCATGGTAAGACCATTGCCGGCGGACTGATGTTGATCTGGGTGTGTGACCTCATCATAGCGTCAGATGATGCAACCTTCTCCGATCCCGTGGTGGCCTTTGGCGTCAACGGCGTGGAGTACTTTGCTCATCCCTGGGAAATGGGGCCACGTAAAGCCAAGGAGCTGTTGTTCACCGGCGATAAAATAACTGCCGCTGAAGCCAAGGACTTGGGGATGGTCAACCATGTGGTGCCAAGGGAGCAGTTGCAGGACTTCACCCAAACCATGGCCCAGCGCATTGCCAGTCGGCCGAGTATGGGATTGAGGTTGGCCAAGCAAAGCGTCAATCAGGCTCAAGACGCCCAAGGGTTCTGGACCGCGTTGCAGGGCGCGATGTCATTGCAGCAACTAGGTCATGCCAACAACCAGATTGTTCATGGCCGTTTGGTAGATCCGGCTGGCGCTCAAGTTATTCGGGATGACGCTAAGCGCTAGCAGGACAAGTGATTGCTCGAACAGCAACGCCAATTGCGGTGTTGCTGTTCGAAGAGTCTGCCTTACCGACCGGTAAAGTTGGGCTTTCGCTTTTCTAAGAAGGCTTTGAGACCTTCCTCGAAATCTTCGCTGGCAAACATACCAGCCAAGTGCACCATCAAATGGTCTACCGCGGTGTCGTAGGACTCTTCCAGTCCCATACGCATCATCCGCTTGGTGGTTTGGACGGCGATGGGAGCGTTGTCAGCGACTTCTTGTGCCCAGGCCATGGCGGTGGGCAGCAGTTCGTCGTGGGGGACAACGGCGTTCACTAGGCCAAGTTCCAAGCACTCGTCGGCAAGAACCGTGCGTCCCCGATAATAGAGCTCTGCGGACTTCGCCCAGCCCACGAGCCGCGGTAACAGCCACGTACCCCCGCTTTCAGGTACTACATTTCTTCGAGCGGTGATTGCCGCCATCTTGCCGTGTTCGGACATGATGCGCATGTCACAGAGCAGGGTCAGATCCATGCCGTAGCCTGCAGCCGCGCCGTTCACCGCGCAGATGATTGGTGTGTCGCAGTGCCACATCACGTTGATGGGCGCGTCGCGCAGATCAAAAAGTTTACGGGGTGGGCGATTGTGCTCACTGGAGCTTTCCTGATCTTGCTCGTCTTCTCGGCGTTTGTTGGTATCAATTAAATCCAGGCCTGCGCAAAAGCCCTTGCCCTCTCCGGTCAGCACAATGCAGCGAACTTCCGGGTCTTTGTCCGCAGCGACAACCTTAGCTGACAGTTCGTCCAGCATGTTTCGGCTGATGGCGTTCAATCGATCGGGTCGATTGAGTTTGATCAAAAGCACACGGTCGTGTTGCTCCAGAATCAGTTCGTCTGTCGTCGATTGGGTAATGCTCATGATCTCCTCCTTTTGATACTCCACAGTCCAGCCAAGGACTGCTCCATTGGCTTGTCCAAACCACGATGTCCTGTTTTTAGGTCCTGGGTCAAGGGCTCGAGGCGTGGGTTGGGTCGGTTGTGGTGCAGGTTGCACCAGCAGCACCGACTATCTTTCCTAAGCAAAGTATCGCATCATTTCGGGTTGCCCTGATTTTCAAGTTTTCTCGCCATCCGCTGCTGCGATCGCGTCCCAGAGTTGAGAGGTTTATGTTGTCCCGATCACTTGTGCCCTTGTTCTTGGCCCGACGAAATGCTGCCAATCTGCTTGTCGCTGTTGTCGTCCTGATCTGCCCACTCTTTGTGGCGGCTCAGTCGTCGTTACTTTCTGGGAGCCAGCAAAGCGCTTCGGGTGTTGTTCTTGGCAGTTTCGGTCAGCGTGCCAATGCCGACGGTCAGCTGCAGCGCCTGCAGCAGAACATGGGCGACAACGATATTCGCCTGCAGGTAATTGCTGGGGAAGGGCCTCGTGGCCCGATATACCGGGTAGTTGCCCAATCAACGTCGCTGAACAGCCGTAGTTTACTTCAGCGCCTGCGCGCCAATGGCTTCGCGGATGCGTGGCATGTCACAGACCCTGTGCTTGCTCGTGTTCCCGCAGTCACCCCCGGTTCACAGTCCGAGGGGGTGGTCCCAATGGCGCTAGGGACAGGTGTCTCCGCAAGCGATTTGCGAGAGCAGCCTACTTCTCGAGCATTGCAAGTTATCGCCAGCACAGAAGTGACAGATCCGGCGCCTGATATGGCCGGATTTGCTGGCCCCGGCGCTCAGAGAGCGTTTGATACCGAGGCGGGTGTTGACCTGTACGAATTAAAGATTCAAACCCTTGACCACGAGGCTGCTCAAATTACCGTGGATGGTCGGATCGATGAGGCGGTTTGGCGTGGTATTCCCTATTACGACAACATGGGGGTGTCGATCCCAGATTTGGGCACTGATGCCGAGTACCCGACGAAAATGCGCATGTTTGCCACCGAGAAGGGCTTTTACATAAGCGCCGATATGGAGCAGCCCGTGGACACCTTGGTTGAGCGTCTTACGCGACGCGATGACTGGGTTGATCGAGATTTATTTGGCGTAACTATTGACGCTTCTGGTGAGGGTAAGTTGGGTTACTGGTTCTACGTAGCCCTTGGCAACAGCCTAAATGACGGCAAGGTGCTGCCGGAGCGTCGTTTTCAGCGTGACTGGGACGGTCCATGGACCGCCAAAGCCGTCCGCACAGATCGGGGTTGGAGCGCCGAGATGTATCTGCCTTGGTCCATGATGGATATGCCCCAACGAGAAGGCCTGCGCAACATGGGGTTTGTGGCGAGCCGGATGGTGTCTCATCGCAATCAGCGTTACCAATGGCCGCGCTATGGCGTGACAACGAAACGCTATGTCTCGGCCTTTAATCGCCTGCAAATGGAAGGCGTTAAGCCGGTACCGCAGAAGTCCATTATCCCCTTCATCTCGGCAACCCAAGATCAGGTCTACGACGATGCCGATGTTCGAATTGGTGCGGACTTCGCATGGAAACCATCTCCGGCGGCGCAACTCTCGGGGTCCATCAATCCGGACTTTGGTGCGGTGGAATCGGATGATGTGGTGCTAAACCTAACCGCTAGCGAGACGTTTTTCCCCGAAAAGCGCCTCTTCTTCTTGGAGGGTAGCGAGGTTTTTAATGTAATGCCTCGGGATGACTTCAGCTCGATAACGCGAATCGCGTTGAACGATGATTTTTCTACCACGTCTCGACGGGTGTATCTGCAGGATCATGTGCCCCTGCCAGTATCGTTGCTGAACACACGTCGAATTGGTGGCACGGCCAGTCAAATGGCGGTGCCTGATGATGTGACAGTGGAGCGTGGGCAGCGTGATGTGCCTACGGACCTGTTGGGTGCCGGCAAGATAACGGGCAGTACCGATAGCTGGCGCTATGGTGTGCTTGCGGCCTTCGAAGACGATGTGGAATGGCGGGCTAAAGATGCCAGTAATCAAGAAGTGGCTCTCACCGGTGCGGGCCGAGACTTTGCGGTAGCGCGAGTGATGTACACCGGGCCAGAAACCACGTCGTGGGGCTACATGGGCACCTACATGAGCGGCAGCGAGTTCGATGCCAGCGTCCACAGCGTTGATGCCCATCTGAGCACTGGTGGTGGTGTTTTGAACGCCGACGCCCAGCTAATCATGAGCGACCGAGACGGTGTCCAAGGCTATGGGGCCATGTTTGATGCCTTGTACGCCGCCAGCCCGAACTTACGGCATAAGTTCGAGCTGGACATCATGGACGAGAAAATCGACTTCAATGATTTGGGCTTTCTGCGGCGAAACGATTATGTCCTAGGCCGCTACGTGCTGATCTACAACCAGCAGAAGCTCACCCGATCGCTATCTAATTACCGAACTACCTTGGTTGTTAAGCAGCAGCACAACATGCAAGAGAATCAGATCACGGACAGCGCTGTGCTGTGGCGTTCCTCTGTAGTTTTACCCGGACGCAATACCCTGCGCGCTGGGGTGGGTTATTTCCCAACACGATACGAAGACATCGACAGTCGCGGCAATGGGGCCTACCGAGTGGATGGCGGCGGCTGGTTCGAAACCGTCCTTGCAACCGATGCGGGTAAGAAGGCCAGCTACACCTTTGGCCTTGGCGGTGCTCAAGAGCATCTAGGAGACTGGTCCTATAACGCATGGGTGGGAGTAACGTATTTACCCGTAGATCAGCTGAGTTTGTCTTTTGATCTGCGGTATAAGGACCGCAAGGGTTGGTTGGTCTATCAAGGAGGCAGAAATTTCGGTGCCTTTGATGCGGATGAATGGAAGCCTTCTTTAGACATGAACTGGTTTATAGCGCCTGGACACCAACTGCGCTGGAATCTGCAGTGGGCTGGTGTAAGAGCCACCGATGTTGGTTTCTATGAAATTCCCGCCGGTGACGGAGGCTTGGTGACTGCAGCTCGGGAACAGTCAAACTATGACTTCAACATCAGTCGTCTGACGACTCAGCTGCGCTATCGTTGGGCCATTGCGCCGCTAACCGATTTCTACTTGGTTTATAACCGAGGGAACTCCCTGCGACCGGTAGGCGAGTACGACGTATCGGATTTGTTTGAGGACAGCTTTACTGATCCGGTGATTGACTCTTTTGTGGCGAAGCTGCGTTACCGTTTTGGCAATTAGGTTGGGTTATGGCCTGATGCAGAAGTTACGCTGCAGGCCGTCGAGCCGATGGTTGGATGATCGTTAAGGAGGGCTTATGAGCGTAAGGCGGTTCGTCTTATTGCTGGTTTGCATAGCAGCTGCGGCCTCAGTTTCTGCACGGGAAATCTCTCAGGCGTCTCCGGAAAAACTGGGGTTTTCCGTGGCGCGCTTGGCCAAAGTCACCGAGTTCATGAATGCCGAAGTGCAGCAGGGCACTATGATTGGTGGCATGGGTCTGATCGCTCGAGATGGCAAGATCGTCTACCAGCAAACCTACGGCATGGCAGATCGTGAAGCCGGCAGGCCTATGGAAGAGGATGCGATCTTCCGAATTTATTCCATGACGAAACCCATTACCGGCGTGGCGTTGATGATGCTCTTTGAGGAGGGCAAGTTTAAACTCAGCGACCCTGTTGCCATGTACTTGCCTGAACTCGCAAATCTTCAGGTGGCGCTCTCCACCGCGGAAACCGGATCCACCTCGAACGGCATCGTTACCCGAAGCCATGGCCAGACCGATGAATCTCTTATTGGGCAAACTCGTCAGCCTGCTCGTCAGCCAACCATTCGCGATTTAATGCTACATACCGCGGGATTTACCTACGGGGTTTTCGGCGACACCGAGGTAGACCGGCTATACAACCAGCTCCGTGCCAAAGGCGACATGAGCCTTGAACAGTACGTCATTGAGCTTGGCAAACTGCCGCTGCAATACGAACCGGGTGCCAAGTGGCACTACAGCATTTCAGTGGACATTCAGGGGCGGTTGATCGAGGTGCTGTCGGGCATGAAATTCAGCGACTTTTTACAGCAGCGGATCTTTGCGCCCTTGGACATGGCCGATACTTCCTTCGTAGTGCCGGTAGAAAAACGGCCGCGGCTTGCCCAGCTTTACCAACCCAAGGGTAATGTAGGCGCTGATTTTCTGGCTATGACGCGTAGCGCTGAATTGGAAGTAGCCAGCCCTTGGATCAGTGCTGGCTATTTCGGCATGAATGAATTTGAAAGCGGTGGTGCTGGTTTGGTGTCTACGATGCGTGATTACTTACGCTTTACCCAGCTATTGTTGAACGAGGGTGAACTGGATGGTGTGCGAATTTTAGCGCCTAAAACCGTTCAGCTTATGACCGCAAATCATGTGGCTCATCTACCAGTCCCTTACGGTACTCAGGGTTATGGATACGGTCTTGGTTTTGGGATTCATGTGGACCCCGGAGCCTTGGGTATTATTGGCTCGCCGGGCGAGTACAGCTGGGGTGGCGCGGCGGGAACCCGTTTTTGGGTGGACCCGGTTGAGGGTGTGATTGGTATTTTCATGAGCCAAACATTGCCGAATCGGATGCGTCTGGCAGACCACTTTAAGGTCTTGACCTATGCAGCCATGACCGAGAGCAGAGTCAGTCCCTAGCCTTTAGATAAGTCTTGCCAGCGTGCTAGCGCTTCTGTTTGGTAGTCGGCTACCGACTATGCCCATAGTCTTTTTTGATGAAGTCTGCGCCACGCTCGGCAATCATCACCGTTGGAGCGTTGGTATTGCCTGACGTAATGGTGGGCATAATAGACGCATCAATGACGCGTAAACCTTGTATGCCGTGAACCCGCAGCTGATCGTCTACGACGGCGGCATCATCGTGGGCAGGCCCCATCTTGCAAGTACCTACCGGATGAAAAATGGTTGTGCCCAGATCGCCTGCGGCCTGCTGTAGGTCCTCTTCCGAGGTGACTTCGGGTCCGGGCTTTAGTTCCACCGGGTTGAAGGGAGCCAATGACGGGGCAGCCATGATTTGGCGCGTGTACTTCAGTCCCGCTACGGCCACATCCAGATCCTCTTGGGTGCTCAAGTAGTTGGGGGCGATAGCCGGCGCGTCGGCGGGGTTAGCTGACTTCAGGGTGACGCTGCCTCGACTGCTCGGACGCAGGTTGCAAACAGAAGGCGTGATCGCATTGTACTTGTGAAGGGGTGATCCAAACTTATCAAGAGACAGTGGCTGCACATGCCACTCAATGTTGGCCGATGGCTGGGAAGGATCACTTTTGGCAAAGGCGCCCAATTGGGACGGCGGCATGGTCAAAGGGCCGGTCTTTTTCAGAAAGTACTCCAACCCCATCATCGCCATGCCCCAAGGTGTGCGCGCTCGTTGATTCAGGGTAACCGTGTTATCCACCTGATAGATGGTGCGGATCTGCAAATGGTCTTGCAGGTTTTGGCCAACACCATTCAAGGCGTGTTTTATGGGAATGTCGTGAGCCTTTAGTGCATCTGCCGTGCCGATGCCTGACAGCTGAAGTAATTGGGGGGAGGCGATGGCGCCAGCAGCCAGCAGAACCTCGTTGCGGGCAGTGATCTGCCGACGTTGGCCGCCATGCAAGACCTGCACGCCAGTAGCAGCCAAGCCGCTATCGTTTTGTTCCAGAGTCAGAGCTTCAACCGTCGCTTCGGTAAGTACCGTCAGGTTGGGGCGTTGCCGAATATCGTCTAGAAATGCTCGGGTAGCGCTCCAGCGTTTGCCGCTGCGCTGATTCATTTGGAAATAGGCGTTGCCGAAATTATCGCCGCGATTGAATTCGTCGATTTTAGGAATGCCGCACTCTTGGGCTGCCTCGCGCCATACATCCAGAATCTCCCAATTTACCCGGCGCTCCTCAACCCGGAGTTCGCCGCCTACGCCATGAAAGTCATCGGCACCGTGCTGGTAGTCTTCTGAGCGGCGAAAAATCGGTAGTACATCGCTCCAGCCCCAGCCCTCATTGCCTAGCTTTGCCCAGTGATCGTAATCGGATTGTTGGCCGCGCATGTAAATCATAGCGTTGATGGAGGAGCAGCCGCCCAGCACCTTGCCCCTGGCGTAGCCGATACTGCGGCCGTTTAGACCTGGCTCCGGTTCCGTTTCAAAGCACCAGTCTGTGCGCGGATTGCCGATGGTGTAGAGGTAGCCAACGGGAATATCGATCCAGAAGTAATTGTCTTTCTTGCCTGCCTCCAGCAACAGCACGCTCTTGCTTGGATCCTTAGATAGCCGATTGGCCAGAACGCAGCCAGCGGTGCCCGCGCCGACGATGATGTAGTCAAAACTGTTCATATCGAGCCTTTCGGGAAACTCTGGTGGAGCGGCAGGTTATGCCAGTTCGGACCGCAGTACGAGATGTCGAAGCGCCTGATAGCGCTGGGGCGGCTGTATGTTCAGCTTTGCTCGCACGGCGCCTATGGGTTGAGACAATAAGTTCTCCCAGTCCTGAGCCGGCAGCCAAGCCGCCTTTTTACCATCACGGTAGGCTCGATTGGCGGCCTTGGGCACGGCCCACCCAAGCTTTTTACCGATCTGGAAAATACCCACTAGGCAAATAAAGGCGATGCCTCGGTTGGGGCTTTGGGCGCTGGTAAAGGCGAGCAAACACACTTCACCCAGCTCATCCCGGCCATAGTTTGTGAGGGTGTGCCACAGGTCGTGCATGTCCCGCTGGCGATTGGCGAACAGCAGACGATCAGCATCTAAGTTGCGTGACGCGCGCATATCTTCGCTGGGTTCTACCAAGCCTTCAGCGCTGATGTTTTCCGAGGTCACAAATTTCAGATAGTGGGCGGCTAGGGAATTCTCTGGCAGGGTGGCCAAGTAGTCGCGATCGCGCAAGGTGTCCAAAAGAGACCGGCGCTCTGCCAAAATCTGCTGGCCCGTGGCAGTGGCACTGAAGCGTTGAAAACCAGTTTCTAAGGAGTTGCCGGAAAGGGCGTCGATGATGGTGAACACCTCATCAGTGGCTTCTGGATTTCCCATCAACCGGCCCATGGCACGAAAGGCCTTGCGCCATTCGATAGGACGATTCTGCTCTGCGCTGGCGGTATTACTCACACTAACTAACCCATCAAAATTTGAGCAAATGCTAGGGTCTTGGTGCCGCTACCGCAAGGGTTGGTTCAACGCCAAAGGTTGACCGCGGGAACTTGCGCCCTGGGGCTAAGTACTAGACGTTTTTTGCGGGCCAGTATTGGTCTTTTAACAGACGCTTATACAGCTTGCCCGTTGGCAGGCGTGGCAGCGCGTCAGTGAAGTCAATGGAGCGTGGTACTTTGTAGCCTGCCAGATGCTCCTTGGCGTAGGCCAGCAGATCATCGGCGACGTCGTCGGATGGCACTTGATCCGGAGCCAGCTCTACTACCGCTTTGACCTCTTCCCCAAAATCAGCGTTGGGCACACCGAAGACCGCCACGTCTTGAACCGCCGGGTGTAGGACCAAGGCGTCTTCGATTTCCTGAGGGTAAATATTCACGCCACCTGAAATTATCATGTAGGCCTTGCGGTCGGTCAGGTACAAAAAACCGTCTGCGTCGACGTAGCCTACGTCTCCAAGGGAGGTCCAGTTGTCGTGAATGGGGTGTGTGGCTGACTGAGTTTTGTCTGGAGCATTGTGGTACTCGAAGCTGCGCTTGGGTTGCTCGAAATAGACCATGCCCTCTTCGCCGGTAGGCACATCGGCACCACTTTCGTCGCAGATATGCAGAATGCTGGCGATGGCTCGTCCCACAGAACCCGGATGCGCAAGCCATTCCTGCGGGGAGATTACCGTGGTGCCGTTACGCTCGGTGCCGGCGTAGTACTCCCAAAGAATCGGTCCCCACCAATCCATCATCTGGTGTTTTATTTCCTTTGGGCAGGGAGCCGCCGCGTGAATCGCGCACTGATGACTGCTCAAGTTGTATTGCCCTCTAAGTTTTTCGTCCAGCTTCAACATACGAATGAACATCGTAGGCACCCATTGGGAGTGGGTTACCGAGTATTGCTCGATGTGGCGCAGGGATTGTTCTGGATCAAAGCTGCGCATCATGACGACGGTGCCGCCGAGGGCCAGGGTCCGGGTGCAAAAACCAAAGGGCGCCGCGTGATACAGCGGTGCGGGAGATAAGTAGACCGTGTCTGAGTCCATGCCATAGGGGTTATTGACCTCTACGCCGGGCAGTCCTTCACCCACGTGATCGCCGGTGAGCGGGCGCTTAATTCCTTTTGGCCGTCCAGTGGTGCCAGAGCTGTACAGCATGGTGTCACCCGCACGTTCATCAGCGATTGGCGTGGTGGGCATAGAGGCGATGGCCTCAGCTGCATCAGCAAACCCCGGAATGGTGCCGCCGACGCTAAAGCGGTGGTTACAGCCGGGTATTAGCTCAGGCAGTGCTTGGCTTTGGGCCAACTCCGAAGATGCAAATAGAACCTGGCTGGTAGAATCCTCAACAATATAGGCAGCCTCATCTGGGGTGAGGTAGCGGTTGATACAGGTCAGGTACATGCCCGATCGCAGTACTCCCCAAGCGATTGAGAAGTATTCAAGGTTGT
>JAQWIX010000156.1 GCA_029248675.1 Pseudomonadales bacterium
CACACCCTCCCCGCCATCTGGAAGTTCCAACCACTGGATCGGCAGATCCGGATACTTTCGCTGCACGGCTGGTGCACTAGCCCCAACCTCACAAAGGAAGACTCCCTCCGGCATTAATCGAGCAGGCACATGCGGCAGAAACACATCCACCAAGCTGAGCCCATCTTCACCCGCGGCCAAGCCTAGCTCTGGCTCATGGCGATACTCTTGGGGCAGTGTCTGCATGTCTGCGGCATCAACGTATGGCGGATTGGTTAGTATCAGATCCCACTGATCGTTGCGCTGGGCGAGCCATTGGCAGGCATCCCCTTGTACCACTTGCACGCGGTCTTGTAGGTTGTGTAAGGCAACGTTTTGCCTAGCCAACTGGGTGGCTTGCTGATCCAGCTCTACTAGGGTGACGTGGGCATGGGGATAACGTTGAGCAGCAAGGATACCCAGGCAACCGACTCCAGCGCAGAGGTCGACAATTCGCGTAATGGTTGGGGCAATCCAATTCTCCAGCGGCTCACCTAGCAAATAGCCAATGGGTGAGCGCGGAATCATAACCCCGGGTTCCACTAAAAAGCGTTGGCCCATGAAGTAGCACTCTCCTAACAGATGAGCTAAGGGCACGCGCTCATCTATCCGGTGGGCGGCGAGAGCTTGAATACGCTCTTCGTCTTCTGGCGCCACCACAAGGCTCAAAGAACCTTCGTCATCCGTTGCACCCGTCACGCTAAGTACCAGATAGACAGACTCGTCCCAAGCATTATCGGTGCCGTGACCGTAGGTAAGCGGCGCGTTGTCAAAGCGTTGGTATATCGCCTCAATCAACTCGCCAATGGTTACGGCATCTGGGTGCTGGGTTACTGCCACCGAGACGGATCCACAAACTCCACGTCTGCGCCTTCGGAGCTGCCCATTAGGGTGCCGATCACTTCAGCTACGCCACGTTCTTCGAAGAGAATTTCATAAAGCCCATCCACCAAGGGCATGTACACGCCCAACTCGTGGCTTTTACCGTGCACCAGACGCAGCGTGTTGACTCCCTCGGCCAGCTTACCCAAAGACTCTGATGCTTCTTCAAGAGTCATGCCCTTGGCGATGCAGTTGCCCAGCTGATGATTTCTGCTGAGAGGAGATGTACAGGTGACCATCAGATCCCCTACGCCGGCCAGCCCGAGAAAGGTAAACGGATTACCGCCCATAGAAACAGCAAAACGGCTCATCTCTGCCAAGGCCCGGGTTACCAGCAGTCCGATGGTGTTCTGGCCTACATTAAGGCCTGCTGCTAAACCGCAAACGATGGCATAAATATTTTTCAATGCCCCCCCCAGCTCTACGCCATAAACGTCGGCACTGGCATACACCCGCAGGGTATCGTTACGCATGATCTCCTGCACCAACGTGGCGTCAGCCTGATGGTGGGTTGCAATCACGGTACCCGCATACTGTTGTTCGGCTATTTCTTCGGCTAGGTTCGGGCCAGAAATAGCGCCTGTGTGCTCACTGGGTGTGAGATCGCCCAATAACTGGCTCATTAGTCGAAAACCATCTGGCTCGATGCCCTTGGTGGCACTGATAAGAATGTCATCTGCTGTTATGAACGGGGCCATTTCACGACATACCGAGGCAAAGCCAGAACTCGGCACGGCAACAAAAACCACTCTTGCGTCCTTGGTGGCTTCTCCCAGGTCGGCGGTTGGTTTTACGCCTGCCTCCAGCGGATGACCCGGCAGGTAACGCAGATTCTCTCCGGCCTCGATGGTTTGTGCCACCTGCTCAGGGTCGCGCATCCATAGATAAGTTGTGTACCCGTTGCGGGCAATGATGTTTGCGATGGCGGTTCCAAAGTTACCGCCGACTACAATGGCTACGTTCATCGGCTTGATGGCTCAGGCATTTTTGTTCGATACACGGGCCGTCATTGTGACGGCTCGTGCAACAGATAGATACGCCGCTAACCGTCGGTGGCGGGCAACAAGTCCATGAGCAAACGATTCATGCGCGATACGTAGGTCGCGGGATCTTGCAAGGTGCCCCCTTCAGCTAAGCTCGCTTGATCAAACAGCAGCTCGACCAGTTCCGCGAAACGATCCTCGTCCACCTCGGTATCAAGCCGGTGCAGCAGCGGGTGGTCTGCGTTGAATTCAAAGAATGGCTTGGTTTCCGGCATGGATTGACCGCTAGCCTCCAGAATCTTGCGCATTTGGATACCCACCCCGTAGTCCGACAGCACAAGACAGGCCGGTGAATCTGTCAGGCGCTTGGAGGGCCGAACACCCTCTACTTTGTCGCCTATCACCGTCTGAATTCGTTCGGTTAGCGGATGTTCTTCAGCTTCTTCGTCGTCCTTGTCGTCCTCAAACTTAGACTCACCGGGTAAGGTCACGTCACCGCGCATGACATCGACGAAGGGAACGCCTTCGTATTCGCTGAGTGAGCTCATCAGCCACTCGTCGATGCGATCAAACATCAGCAATACCTCCACACCCTGATCTTTAAAGATCTCGAGGTGAGGGCTGTTGCTGGCCGTTTCATAGGTTTCTGCACAGATGTAATAGATGCTTTCTTGATCCTCTTTCTTTCGGGCAATGTAGTCCTCTAAGCCCACGCTCTTGGCGCTGCCGTCTCCTGCGGTTGAGGCAAAACGCAGCAGCTTGGAAATGGCTGCACGGTTTGCAAAATCTTCGCCAGCGCCCTCCTTAATCACCTCACCAAATTCGTTCCAGAAGGTCTGATACTGCTCTGGATCCTTCTTAGCCATATCTTCCAGCATGCTCAGCACACGCTTGGTGACCGCGTTGCGGATGGAGGTGACGCGCTCGTCTTGCTGCAAGATTTCACGGGACACGTTCAACGGCAGGTCATTGGAGTCGATGACCCCTTTCACAAAGCGCAGGTACAGGGGCAAAAACTGGTCGGCGTCGTCCATGATGAATACGCGCTGGACGTAGAGTTTCAATCCCTTGGGCAGATCTCGGTTGTACAAATCAAAGGGGGCCCGCTTTGGCAGATAAATCAGGCTGGTGTACTCGAATTTGCCCTCAACTCGATTATGACTCCAAGTCAGGGGGTCTTCAAAGTCATGAGACACATGTTTGTAAAACTCTTTGTATTCTTCATCCTCCACCTCGGAGCGAGATCGGGTCCACAGTGCTTGAGCGGAATTCACGCTCTCCAGTTCTGGCACAAATTCCTCGTCCTCTGGCGCGCCGTAGCCCGGAGTCGACAACATTCTTACCGGCACGCCAATATGGTCAGAATAACGGGTGACGATGTGACGCAGGCGGGTGTCCTCGGCGAATTCCAAGGCTTCTTCCTGCAGGTGCAGGATAACCTGGGTACCCCGACTGAGGCCTTGGGCTGGGTCTAGGCTATAGGCATCTTCACCGGTTGAGCGCCAGCGGACGCCATCACCGCCTGCGGCGGCTTGGGTCAATACTTCCACTTCTTTCGCCACCATAAAGGCGCTGTAGAACCCCACACCGAATTGACCGATGAGCTGGGAGTCGGATTTTTGATCGCCGGTTAAGTTCGACAGAAAGTCCGCAGTGCCAGATTTCGCAATGGTACCCAGATGCGCAATGACCTCATCACGAGACATGCCGATGCCGTTATCAGCAATGGTAAGGGTACCGGCGTCCTTGTCGAAGTTCACATCGATGTGGAAATCGGTGTCATCGCCCAGCAGCGAGGCATCTTCAATGGCACGAAATCGCAGCTTGTCGATGGCGTCCGAGGCATTGGAAATCAGCTCTCGTAAGAAGATCTCGCGATTGGAATACAGCGAGTGAATCATTAGCTGCAGAAGCTGTTTGGCTTCGGTTTGAAAGCTGAGTGTTTCGGATTGGTTTTCGGACTGATTATCGCTCATGTGGCGTTTCCCCTTGGCGCTTGAGACTACGGATATGCGCTTGGATATGGGGATGGGCGCTGTAAATTCAAGCGCTGCTCTTGAGGCGCTTCCATAGAGGCGTTTCTATGCGCGCATTTCTGGTGAGATGTCTGTGTTGCGGAATTTCTAACGGGGGTTTCAGGGGCCTTGGGCCCCTGAAACTTAGCTACCAGTCTAGCTCCAGCCTGTGACGTCAGCCAAGGCGTCGCCGATTTCGGCCAAGCTCCGCACCGTGCGTACTCCGGCGTCTTGCAGCGCTGCGAATTTGTCATCCGCAGTGCCCTTGCCACCAGCGATAATCGCACCGGCATGCCCCATGCGCTTGCCCGGAGGCGCAGTGACGCCAGCAATATAGCCAACCACGGGTTTGGTCACATTGGCCTTGATATAGGCTGCCGCTTCCTCTTCGGCATTACCGCCGATTTCCCCTACCATAACGATGGCTTCGGTAGCTGGATCCTGCTCAAACTGCTCCAAAATATCGATGAAATGACTGCCGGGAATCGGATCCCCACCAATACCCACGCATGAGCTTTGTCCAAAGCCTCGGTCCGTGGTTTGCTTCACCGCTTCGTAGGTCAGGGTGCCTGAACGGGAGACAATGCCAACCTTGCCTGGCAGATGAATATCGCCGGGCATGATGCCGATTTTGCACTCGCCTGGCGTAATGACCCCCGGGCAGTTTGGCCCGATCATGCGTGCCCCACTGAGTTCCAAACGCGCCTTCACAACCAGCATGTCCAGAGTTGGGATACCTTCGGTAATACAGACGATGAGTTCGATGCCCGCGTTAAGGGCTTCGAGGATGGAGTCCTTGCAGAAGCTAGCCGGAACATAGATGACGCTAGCGGTAGCACCGGTTTCGGCCACGGCATCGGCCACGGTATCAAAAACAGGTAGACCCAAGTGCGTGGTGCCGCCTTTGCCCGGCGTTACACCGCCGACAAGTTGCGTTCCATAGGCCAAGGCTTGTTCACTGTGCAGGGTGCCCTGAGAGCCGGTGAAGCCCTGGCAGATCACCTTGGTGTCTTTGTTGATCAGAATGCTCATGCTTGACCTCCCGCTGCAGCTACGGCTTTTTCAACGGCGTCTACCAGTGATTCGCCGGGAATGATGTTCAGTCCACTGTCGGCCAAGGTCTTACGGCCAAGTTCGGAATTGTTGCCCTCGAAGCGCACAACCACCGGCACTTCAACACCCACTTCCTGCACCGCACCGATAATGCCTTCGGCAATCGTTGCACAGCTAACGATGCCACCGAAAATGTTGATCAGCACCGCCTGAACGGCGCTATCGGACAAAATGATCTTAAAGGCTTCGGCCACTGCTTCCTTAGTGGCACCGCCACCTACATCTAAGAAGTTGGCCGGATTGCCGCCATGCAGTTTCACCAAATCCATGGTGCCCATGGCCAGCCCAGCTCCGTTGACCATGCAACCAATGTTGCCCTCTAGCGCGACGTAGTTAAGGCTGAATTCTGCTGCCTGAGCTTCCCGCTCGTCTTCTTGGCTAGGGTCGTTCATCCCTGCAATGGCCGGCTGCCGATACAAAGCATTGCCGTCGATATTGATCTTGGCGTCTAGACAATGGATGTCCCCATCTGTGGTAACAACCAAGGGGTTGATCTCAAGCAAAGAGCAATCTTTTTCCTCAAATAACTTAGCTAACCCTATGAAAAGATTGGCAAACTGTCGTATTTGAGAACCTTCCAAACCCAATTTAAAGGCCAGCTCTCGGCCCTGATATGGTTGGGCGCCGACGAAGGGATCCACAGTGGCGCGAAGGATTTTTTCTGGGGTTTCCTCGGCAACCTGCTCGATTTCCACCCCGCCCTCGGTAGAGGCCATAAACACGATGCGTCGGCTACCGCGATCAATCACCGCGCTGAGGTACAGCTCTCGCTCGATGTCAGTGCAGCTTTCCACGTAGATTTTGCTCACTGGCTGACCGTTTTCATCGGTTTGGATGGTCACTAGGTTCTTGCCGATCCATTGATCTGCAAAGGCGCGGATCTCGTCTAGGGAGTCTGCAAGCTTGACGCCGCCAGCCTTGCCTCGGCCCCCGGCATGAACCTGTACTTTGACAACCCAGCGGTCGCCGCCGATTTTTTGCGCAGCGGCTACGGCCTCGTCTGCGGTGTCTACCGCATAACCCTCGGACACTGGCAGACCATAGCTGGCAAACAGACTCTTAGCCTGATACTCGTGTAGATTCATGGTGCTTTTTTACTCCCTCTTTGAACCCTGATGATAATTCTATTTTTCGACTCGTGGCGGTGAACGCTAAGACCGTTTTGCTCGGTTGACCGTGTGAATGGCGTGCCCTCGGGCACTCAAAGCTGCCTCGTGAATGCCTTCTGACAGCGTTGGGTGGGCAAACATGATCAGACCCAAGTCCTCGGCAGATGCACTGAACTCCATGCTAATAACCGCTTGGGCGATCAGTTCAGACGCCTGGGCGCCGATAACGTGGACGCCCAAAATGCGATCGGTTTCGGCGTCTGCGATCAGTCGAATCATGCCTTCGTTTTCCCCTGCCGCCAGAGCACGCCCGTTGGCAGCGTAAGGAAAGGTGCCCACGTTGAACTGTTCACCGTCGCTCTTAAGCTGTTGTTCGGTTTTTCCCACCCAAGCGATTTCTGGATGGGTGTAAATGACGTTAGGCACCGTATCGTAGTTCACCAAAGGCTTATGCCCGGCGATCCTTTCGGCCACCATAATGCCCTCTTCCATGCCTTTGTGAGCTAGCATCGGCCCACGCACTACGTCACCTACCGCATAAACGTTGGTGGCGTCGGTAGCACATAGGTCGTTAACGTAAAGGAAACCGCGTTCGTCTAGGTTTACTCCTGAGTCTGCGGCTAACAGCCCTTCGGTATAAGGCAATCGGCCCACGGCGACGATCAAGCGGTCAACTTCTAGCACTTGCTCACCGTCTTTGTCTTGATAGGTAACGCTAACGTATTTGCTTTTGCCGCTGCCCTTCACTTCTGTTCCCGTAACCCGGGCACTCATACGAATATCCAAACCTTGTTTGGTTAAGATGCGCTTGGCATCTCGACTGATCCGATGATCTGCCATGGGCAAAAAGTCATCCATAGCCTCTAAGACCACGGTTTCGGATCCGAGGCGATTCCAGACGCTGCCGAGTTCAAGACCGATGACCCCTGCCCCGATCACGCCTAGCCGCTTGGGGGCTTGCTTAAACTCAAGCGCCCCGGTGGAGTCTACGATCAAATCCCCTGTGAGCGGTGCCGGCGGGATGGCCGCCGGCACGGACCCCGGCGCTAAAATCACATGCTCTGCTTGCAGCATCTGCTCCTCGCCGCCGTGGGGCGTGTAACCTACCTGACGGTTGGCATAAAGACGTCCCTTACCGGGCAAGGAGGTAACCCCATTACCCTCAAACAAGGCTGCCACGCCGCCAGTGAGACCCGCTACGACTTCGTCTTTGCGCGCGATCATTTTCGGCACATCGGCACTGACTTTGCCGGTTTTAATTCCCATGTCGGCGAAGTCGTGCTGAGCCTCGACAAACTTATGCGAGGCATCTAACAATGCCTTGGAAGGGATACATCCCCAGTTGAGGCAGGTGCCACCCAACACGGGCTTGTCTTCCTTATCCAGCATCATATTGATGCAGGCGGTATTCATACCTAACTGGGCGGCACGGATGGCGGCGTGGTATCCCGCAGGACCGCCGCCAATAACGATTACGTCGTAGGAGGTACTCATGTTAAAGCTCCAATAAGATGCGGGCCGGATCTTCCAGCATACCTTTGATAGCGACCAGAAATTGCACCGCTTCGCGGCCATCAATGAGTCGATGATCGTAGGACAGCGCTAGGTACATCATAGGACGGATAACGATTTCGCCATCAACAACCACTGCACGATCCTGAATGTTGTGCATACCCAGCACCCCGGTTTGCGGCGGATTGAGAATGGGGGTGGACATCATGGAACCGAAAATACCGCCATTTGATATGGTAAAGGTACCCCCAGCCATATCCTCTAAGCCCAGCTTACCGGCACGAGCTTTCTCGCCGTAGGCCATAATCTGATCTTCAATCTGAGCTAGCCCCAAAGCATCGGCATCCCGAACAACTGGAACGACCAAACCGCGATCTGTGGAGACCGCTACACCGATGTCGTAAAACCCGTGATAGACGATATCGTCACCATCGATACTGGCGTTTACTGACGGAAAACGTTTCAGTGCTTCCGTCGCGGCGCGAACAAAAAAGGACATGAAACCCAGTTTAGTTCCGTTATGAGCGGCCTGAAATTCCGCTTGATAACGCTTGCGCAACTGCATGATGGGCTGCATATCCACTTCATTAAACGTGGTGAGCATGGCCGCATTTTGCTGAGCTTCTACCAGTCGCTTGGCGACACTGGCCCGCAACCGAGTCATGGGCACTCGCCGCTCGACCCGTTCATCGTCACCTATGACAGGAAGATCAGTAACCTCGGTAGCAGGAGCTGGCGCGGATTGCGCCACGGCGGGCTGAGGTTCGGCCACCGGCTCGGTGATTTCCGCACTACCCCCGGAAGCCAGCGCCTTGGCAACGTCTTCCTTGGTGATACGGCCATCGCGTCCGCTACCGGCGAGACCTGCGATATTCAACCCTGCTTCAGCCGCCATCTTTTTTGCCGCCGGGCTGGCAAAACGATCACCGTCGGCGGTGGCTTCTGGAGCCGCTTCTACATCAGCTTGAGTGCCTTGCTCTGTAGGCTCAGATGCCGATCCCGTGGCTCCCGCCTCAAAACGGGCAATCACTTCCTCGGAAAGCACGGTCTCACCTTCACCTTTTACGATGCTTTGCAGCACACCATCTACGGGCGCAAATACTTCGATGACTACCTTGTCGGTTTCAATGTCCACCAGCAGGGTGTCACGAGCGACAAAGTCACCGGGCTTAAAATACCATTGGGCAACGCTGCCGTCGGCTATCGACTCTGGAAAGATTGGGGCGTTAATTTCCGTGCTCAAAGTCCATTCTCCATATCATCGCTGGGTTCTTCGGTGAGAGCTGACTGGATCAGTCGCTGTTGTTGTTCTATGTGTACGCTGGCATATCCCACGGCTGGGGCGGCAAAGGCTTCTCGTCCGGCGTAATGCAGGCTCGGTGACGCCTGAAGGCCCTTTATGACCCGGCGGAGCCTGTGCTGAATTGAAAACCAAGCTCCCTGATTGATGGGTTCTTCCTGACACCAAATGACTTGATTCAACTTGCCATAGGGTGCCAGGGCTTCCAGCAGTTGATCATCTGGGAATGGGTAGAGCTGTTCGAGGCGCACGATGGCCACATCTTTAAGCTCTTGCTCGACTCTTGCTTCCCATAGGTCAAAGTATACTTTGCCGCTACACAACACCACGCGTTTGACCTTCTTCGCCTCTAATTCTTCCGTCTCGCCAATGACCAACTGGAACTGGCCGTCACACAGTTCGTCCACCGTTGAAACCGCCAACTTGTGGCGCAAAAGGCTCTTGGGCGTCATGGCGATGAGTGGTTTACGCGTGGGCCGGATGGCCTGCCGACGAATCATGTGATACACCTGAGCCGGGGTCGAGGGCACACAAATCTGCATATTGTGTTCGGCGCATAACTGTAAAAATCGCTCCAGTCGCGCTGACGAATGCTCAGGACCGGCACCCTCAAAACCGTGAGGGAGCAACATGGTCAAGCCACACAGTCTGGCCCACTTTGTTTCACCTGAGCTTATGAATTGATCGATGACCACCTGAGCCCCGTTGGCGAAGTCACCAAACTGAGCCTCCCAGACTACGAGGGTGTTGGGGGCCGTGGTTGCATAGCCGTACTCAAAGGCCAGTACCGCCTCCTCAGACAGCAGCGAGTCGTACAAATCAAAGGTCACGTCCTCGCGCAGCAGGTTGAGGGGTATCAGACGGGAGCCGTCTTTTTGATTGTGCAAGGCCGCGTGTCGGTGAGAAAACGTTCCTACGCCGACATCCTGGCCAGTCAGACGCACGGGATAGCCTTGATGAACCAATGTTGCATAGGCCATGACTTCGGCCATACCCCAGTTTACGGGCATAGCCCCGGCGGCCATTTTGCGACGATCTTCCAATATTTTCGTAACCTGACGGTGCAGTACGAAGCCATCTGGCAAACTTTCAAGACGATTGGTCAGTTCTTGAAATGTGGCATTGTCGAAGCTCGTGTCTGCGGGCGCATCGGTATCGTTTTTCAGATAGGACGTCCAATCCACAAACAACTTGGTGTCCGGTTCGTGAACAAGATCTAGCGCCACGCTCTTACCCTCTTCCAGGGTTGTCCGGTACTGCTCGGTCATGGCCTCCACAGTTTCCGTTTGCACGATCCCTTCTTGCACCATCTTTTCGCTAAACAGCGCACACACCGTGTTTTGCGCGCGAATCTTTTGGTACATCAGCGGCTGAGTTTTCATGGGCTCTTCCGCCTCATTGTGACCTCTGCGCCGATAGCAGATCAGGTCTATGACCACGTCTTTGCGAAATTCCATGCGGTAATCGGCTGCCAGCTGGGTCGCAAAAATCACCGCTTCTGGGTCGTCACCATTGACGTGAAGAATAGGCGCTTGAACCATCTTGGCGACTTCGGTGCAGTATTCTGTCGAACGCGCATCGATTTGCTTGTGAGTGGTAAAACCGATCTGGTTATTGACGATGATGTGGACGGTTCCACCGGTTTTGAAACCGCGGGTTTGAGACATTTGAAACGTCTCCATAACCACCCCTTGGCCGGCAAAGGCGGCGTCCCCGTGAATTACGAGCGGGGCTACCATATCCCCTGCGTAGTCTTTACGGCGGTCTTGGCGGGCTCTAACCGAACCTTCCGCAACCGGAGCGACGATTTCCAAGTGCGAGGGGTTAAACGCCAGCGCCAGGTGCATTTCGCCACCGGGCGTCATCACATTGGATGAAAACCCTTGGTGGTACTTCACGTCGCCCGAACCGTTTTCGCTCTGAACGCGCCCGTCGAATTCGTCGAAAAGTTCGCCGGGATTTTTACCCAAAACGTTCACCAGAACGTTCAGCCTGCCTCGATGGGCCATGGCAATCACCGATTCACGCACACCGTGGGTACCCAGACGCTGCAGCAGTTCGTGCAGCATGGGAATTAGGCTCTCCCCGCCCTCTAGCCCAAAGCGCTTGGTGCCCGGATAGCGCCGATGTAGGTACTTCTCTAGGCCTTCCGCCGCGATCAAACGCTCGAGTATGCGCTGTTTTTGGGTTTCATCGAACTGGGGTTTGCCCCGGGCGCTTTCCAAGCGTTGCTGCACCCACAACTGTTCTCGGGTATCGACAATGTGCATATATTCCGCACCAATGGAGCCGCAGTAGGTGCTTTCCAAAGCCTGCACCAAATCACGCAGCTTCGCCGCGCCGTCGCCGTAGTGGAATGTGCCGGTTTGGTAGGTTTCATCCAGGCTAGCTGGCGACAGGTTGTGATAAGCCAAATCCAGCACCGGCATGGCTGGACGCTCCATCATGCCTAGGGGGTCAATATTGGCTCGTTTGTGACCGCGGTGACGGTAGGCGGCCACCAGATCTTGCACCCGCATCTGCTGGGTCTCGTGGGCATTGGATATCTGAGTTGCCACTTTCTCGGGCCGAGCCTTGAGACGATTTCGTCCTAGGCGTTCAAAGTGCTGTACCACTTCTGAATGAGGGGTATCTGGTCCAATGGTGGTTTCTACTGTGGGCAGCGTGTCAAAGTAGCTTCGCCAAGCCTCAGGAATCTCGGTGGGGTCACGAAGATACTCTTCGTATAAATTCTCTATGTAAGCTGCATTTTGTCCACCAAGGTGTGAACTGCGCAGCATTCGCTGCATGAAACCTTCGGTCACAACATTCCTCTTTTTACCCAGCAAGGCTTTTGCCTCGCCCAGGGGCTCTGGTCACGAAACACGACTTGAATCACGAAATAAAAACACCCACGCTCGACGTGAGTACCGCAGATCTGAAGATCTGGGAGTAAGGGGATTCTCGGCTTTCCGGCCAGCATTGCCAAGGGTTTTGCGCATATCCGTAGCTGTTTCTTGCGAAAGAGTCTTTTGCGGGGCCATGGCCGGGTGTAAATGCCGCTTTTGGGGCCGCCGTTATCGCTTCAGAGGCTAGGTTAGGCCACTGTTCATCAACCTTCGGTCGATAACTCAGCCGTTGGCGGCCGAGACCCTGTCTGGTCCCAGCCGTTTTTTACAGTGTTATGTACCTTGCTGCATCAGCATGGTGCGGATTTTGCCAATCGCTCTGGTCGGGTTTAGACCCTTAGGGCAAACGCTGACGCAGTTCATGATGCCGCGGCAGCGGAACACGCTGAACGGGTCGTCTAAATTGGCTAGCCGCTCTTCGGTGGCAGTATCCCGCGAGTCCGCCAGGAAACGGTAAGCTTGCAACAGCCCAGCTGGACCGATGAACTTGTCCGGATTCCACCAGAAAGACGGGCAAGAAGTTGAGCAACAGGCGCACAAAATGCATTCGTACAGTCCGTCTAACTTTTCTCGCTCTTCCGGGCTCTGCAGGCGCTCTTGAGCTGGCGGTGCTTCCTTGTTTACAAGATAAGGCTGAACCTTGGCGTACTGGTTGTAAAACTGAGCCATGTCCACGACTAGGTCGCGCACGACCGGAAGCCCAGGCAGGGGTCGGAGCACGAGCTTGTTGCGCTTTACCACCTCGGACACCGGCGTAATGCAGGCCAAGCCGTTCTTGCCGTTCATGTTGATACCATCCGATCCGCACACGCCCTCACGGCAGCTGCGACGGAAACTCAGGGTTGGATCTTCGTCCTTCATCAAGTGGAGTACGTCGAGAACCATCAGGTCCCTGCCTTCCGGCAGTTCCACTTCCACATCGCGCATTACCGGCACTTCATCTAGGTCGGGGTTATAGCGATAGACACTTACTTGCATGACAGTAGCCCTAAAATTGTAATTGATTCGTTGTTAAAGCTGTTCCGATGGCGGCCTAGTAGACCCGTTCCTTGGGTTCAAAGGCTTCCATGGTTCGAGGCGCAAAGTTCACGTCGCGCTTACCTACCCGCTTATCATCCGGGAAGTACATGGAATGACAGAGCCAGTTCTCATCGTCGCGGGTCTGATAGTCGTCTCTAGCGTGGGCGCCACGGCTCTCTTTTCTGCCTTCAGCGGTGATCGCGGTGGCTTCAGCAACTTCCAGTAGATTATCCAGCTCTAGAGCTTCCAAACGAGCGGTGTTGAAGGCCGACGACTTGTCCGGCATGTCCGCGTTTGAAATACGCTCTCGCAGATCTGCAAGCTGCTTAATGCCTTCCTGCATATTCTTTTCGGTACGGAACACGCCAAAGCTATTCTGCATGGTGGTTTGCAGCTCTTTCTTAAGGTCATAAATGGACTCACCACCATCGGATTCGTTCCAACGATTCAGGCGGGCCATGGAGGCCTCGATGTCTGATTCGCTGGCTTCGCGATAGGAGACGCCCTGGCGCATAACTTGCTCAATATGCAAGCCAGCAGCGCGGCCGAAGACCACCAAATCTAAGAGGGAGTTGCCGCCTAGTCGGTTGGCACCATGTACCGACACACAGGCCGCTTCGCCAGCCGCGTACAAACCTTCCACGGCAACGTCTTCGCCGGACGCATTTTGAGTCAGGGCTTGCCCGCTCACCTGGGTTGGAATACCGCCCATCATGTAGTGGCAAGTAGGAACAACGGGAATCGGCTCTTTGACCGGGTCCACATGGGCAAAGGTACGGGATAGTTCCAAGATACCCGGCAAGCGGCTGTTCAGCACTTCCTCTCCCAAGTGGTCTAACTTCAACTTCACGTGATCACCGTCTGGGCCACAGCCCCGGCCTTCAATGATCTCGATTACCATAGAGCGAGCCACTACGTCGCGACCAGCCAAATCTTTAGCCGACGGCGCGTAACGCTCCATAAAACGCTCGCCGTCCTTGTTGATCAGATAACCGCCTTCACCACGGCAACCTTCAGTTACCAAGGTTCCAGCACCGGCAATACCCGTTGGGTGGAACTGCCACATTTCGATGTCTTGA
>JAQWIX010000158.1 GCA_029248675.1 Pseudomonadales bacterium
AGTTTGTTCACGTGGATCCATCCACTAGAACGACGATCGTAAAGTTGTCGGCAAATCCAAGCTACGGTTTCTCAGAAAACGAATCCGATAATAAGGACGAGGAAAATCTTGAGATGGCGAGCCATTAGTAGATCCCTGAGCTAAGCACTAATAGCATCCCTATGTTGATTGGTGGCTCGGGCCTTGGTGACAAGCTAGATTCATGTTACGTAGCCCACGTTTTTCTATCTCTCAATCATTGCTTTTGATTTGTTGTCAGATTTTCCAGTCGTCAAGAAAAAGCTACCGCCTGTCTAGAAGCAAATAAACCCCGAGATGGGAAGCGTCATCCTTGAATCAAATTGATCAAGGGGACGTCAATGAGTCATCAATGGTTTGCATCAAGGACTACTTTTTTGCACACAGCTGCTAAGAGTATTCTTCCTATCCTCTTGCTCTTAGGTTGTGCCTCAAGGGACATGGCTGAGGCCAAGGCCTTTTTCACTGATACCCAGATCTGCTCTCGTGGAGGCCTCAGTCCGAATGAAGTGGCATCGACCGACTGCAGTGGAACCCAAGGACTGCTGGCTATAGACCCAGTTCTTGGTTGCTACGAACGCGTTCGCACTGTTCAAGAGGTTCGGAATGCGAAGGATGCCCTAGAGTTGTCACAAGTGTTGTTCCCAGATTCTAAGTTACCGCTGCGAGTGAGCCCGTTAAATAGCCGGCTTCCAACGCGGGCGGAACTGCAGTTAAGTAGCGCGTTGATTAGCTGCTACATGTCATGTGTTGAGACAGAAGTTCAGGGACCAAGCGGAGAAAACGATGCGGTTAACGGGTTGGGGCTTTCTTGAAAACACTATGCCGCGAGGCTGAGCGTGCTGAAGGAATTTCTAAAAGGAGCAATGTCGTTCGGTACCTACACTTCACGAATCGGCATGCTCGATGGTCAGCTGCATGCGGGTGTTTTTTACTTCAGTAATGAATGAGTAAGAAAAGGGCTTAGGCAAGTCTTGCAGCCGCGTGGCAATGGAATGCCTTGCAAGAGATGAAGGCTGAGGGGCGCTAGCCAGCCACGCCCAGAGACATGAAAGCGACAAAGACTCCGACGCTAAGCAGTCCAAGAAAGTCAATTTTGAGGTTGCGGAAATTCATGCCGCGCACAATACCCAGCGCTATGGATTCGGGGAAATACCACTTTGGGCTATGCTTATGCTAAATCTAATAGCGCGAATCGTGGGTTATAGCTTTGGGGCCTAAAGCTAGGAGTTGCTATGGCACCCAAGTAATGACAGCAACCAGTACTGCTGGAATCACCAGTGCCCAAAGTGCAAGGCCGTGTAGTACCGCTGATAAGCGGAGTTCCTTAAGGGTTTCTCGGGTGATCTCAGTGCCGACAAAAAACAGCGCGCCAATCAAGAGTGCATCGGTCAGGTGGCCGGTGCCTACAACTATCGCTTCAGATAACTGCAGCCAAGAACCCAAGGCAGAGGCGGCAATAAAAATAAAAACAAAGTTAGGTATTCTAATTTTCGTCTGTTGAGTTCCAATATACAGGCTCGCTACTACAATCAGCGGGATCAGCCAAAGGGTTCGTCCGATTTTAACCGTAGTGGCGACTGCTAGAGCCTGTTCGCCGTAGAGCTGGGCCGTGGCGACAACAGAGCTGGTGTCGTGAATTGCTAGAGCCGCCCAAACCCCAAACTGCTCTTGGCTCAAATCCAGCCACCGTCCGACGCTGGGGAAGGTCAAAAGTGCGAGCGCGTTAAGCAGAAAAACGATGCAAAGCGCTGTGCCAGTTTGTTCTGGACGAGCACCAATGATGGGCGAGAGAGTCGCAATAGTGGTGCCCCCACAAATTGCCGTTCCTGATGAAATCAAGGCGTTGGTCTTGCCTTCACTTCGGCAAAGGTATCCTAAGCACAAGCCCACCAGCACGGTGCAGCAGACATAGGCGGTAACCGGCAATGCATAGGTGCCGCTTATGTTCATTAGTTCACCCGTGTTGAGCTTGAACCCGAGTAAGACGATGGCTGTTTGCAGGGCGTATTTGCCGAATAGATTGCCGTAGGGGAGCGGAGGGTGATTCAGGGTAAGGGAGATCAGCATACCCGTCACCAAGGCGATGGCAGGGTTGCCGGCGTAGATCAAAGCGCACATCACGATGATAGCGACTAACTTTTCAACGACGTTCGAGCCGCCGAGGTAAGCTAAGGCGTGTTTTGATGAAATAGCTGCGTCCCCCGAAGCAGTATCCTTGGCATTGATCCTATATAACCTAAGCGTATAAATATATAGCGTAGAGGCGGGTTAGGAAGGAGGCGCACTCGTCCAGGGGGCTTTGATACCTATCAGAAAGGCGTTAAGCGGGGTGCTAGGGATGTCTGGCAGGGAACGGAATGATGTCACCGGATGCGTCGTCCAACTCATCGTTAGTGCCGCCTTCAAGCCAGGCTGGGTCGGCTGCGAAGAGTTGGACTATTGAACTCAGGGCCAGTAAAAGACCGTTTTCAGCAGCCTGCCGGTCTGAACAACGCTCCCAGGCCAAC
This sequence comes from Pseudomonadales bacterium, assembly GCA_029248675.1. Classification (GTDB taxonomy): domain Bacteria; phylum Pseudomonadota; class Gammaproteobacteria; order Pseudomonadales; family Azotimanducaceae; genus UBA4421. Next base: position 2,529 of record JAQWIX010000158.1, read on the forward strand.
CAAGTTTCTGGTGTGGTGTAGTTGTTCGCCTCAATGGTGATGCGATAGGCGCATTCTTCTACCGACCAATGCATTGCCAATCGCAGAAGATTAAGCCGAGCGCCAATGGATCGGCTCGATGGGGGAGGCTGTGATTCCTGCACTGGGGATGGACCTATCAGTTTACTGGCTTAAGGTTACTGGCTCGCGATGTTCAGTGGGGATGCCATTGCCAACGCCCACCATTTCATCAAAGGCGGACTTGTGAACGAAGTCAGCCCTTTGAACTCCAATGTCTTTAAGAGCATCGAAGGCACTACTGCGACTGCGATATTTCAAGGTATTCCCACGGTGGTCAACTACGGGTTGGAGCTTTCCGTTTGCCAGACTGAAGATCAAATAAATGCTGGGGTCGATGCCGTGGACCTCCAACTCAGGATGATCGCCTTGGCTGATGTGATTCTTTAGTTCGCTCAGATTCATGAACGTCCCTGCGTTGGTGTTAAGCAAAAAGGATCTAACGTCCCAGATGGAAACTATGTGAAGGCAGGGTGAGGTCTAGGAAATAGTCAACTCTATACGATCATAAATGTGACGCAGCACACAGTTTGCTTAATGCCTTGTTGTTGAGGCGCGAAAACCAAGGATGAGCGGTAGTTTTTACGGGATAATCGGGCGGTCTCCGTTGCCTAGGGTCTCCAAAATGCTCAAGCCCAAAGAAAACCAGTGCGATTTTCATCAGTTTTTGTCAGTCAGTGCGAGGGAATTCATGGAGTTGCCAGAGGACCGTATTCCTGAGCTTGACCTGGAAACTCAATTTAGAAAGGTGGCAATCCACGTACTCGATGCAAGGCCGGCCACCCTGCTGTTTTTTCAGTCCATCATGAAGTGTGAGCCGGATCGATTTAAAGCGTTGAACCGGCTATTCCACCAGGCACAACCGGGCTTAGACGGCGCCGGTTGGGTCGTGACCCGTTTTGCGGGTGCGGTTTACCTGAGTCTGTGTATGGGGGACGAAATCTACATTCGGCTAATCCCTCAAAAATTTAGTCCTCAAGCTTTGGCTCTAGCTAAGCGTTTTGACCGTTTTATGGATTGCTCTGTAGCCACAGGCATTACAGCGAGCAATTCCTCGGCAATGCCCTTTTCACTGGCTCAATCATTGCTAAGTCAAACGGTATAAGCGAACTGAGAGGCCTATAAGGCTCGTTCATCTACTTTTTGTTACCACCCACCGGAAAGATGTGGCGCACTTAGATCTTGTTGGCAGACTCAAGCCCGTTGATCAGCGGATGGTTCTGGCGGCAAGGCCCGGTGTTTTGAGTTCCTTGTGCTAATCAGAAACTAATCAAAGACGCGCATCAGTCCGTTGGCTTGAGTGTAGCTCATCAAGTCTCAGGCTTTGCAGCGTCAGTGCAAGTGTCAGTGCAAGCGTCGGTCGGTAGCTCTAGAACAGCAGTTCGGCAATTCAGAGATAAGTGGCCACTGACCAAGAATGACCGCCTGCACCGTAACTGAAACGAACGCAATGAACGTATCGAACCAAAGACTGGGCAAAAGCGAACAGACGGCATAGATAGCCAAGAGGTGGTAGCCATGAGTAAAACGAATTTGGGCAGTAATCAGCAGGATATAAAGGCGGCAGGTGCGGAAAGGCCGGTGCTGCAAGAGGCCGTTGGGACAGTGAAAGCTGCTCAAGGTGAGCATAAAGGGGCTGGCGATATGGGCCGCTCATTCTCTAGCAGACTTCGTGAGTTGAGGCGGGATAAGGCACTGTCGCTACGAAAACTCGGTCGAGAAATTGGCGTCACAGCCAACGCAGTTCTGCGCTGGGAAAAGACGAGGTCACTCCGACGCGGGGCAAAATGTTAGAGCTGGCGCGCTTTTTTGATGTGGAGCCTGCTTGGTTGGCTTGGGGCATTGGCTCTCGCAGAAATCGGCTGAAACCTGACGATCTGATACCGCAGTTGGCTAAGTGTGACGACACCCAATTAACCGCCATTAGCGCGTTGCTTGACGCTTTTGATCGAGACCCGGAAACACTAGCGACCTAAAATAAGCTTGTTGTTTTAGCCCCGGACTTATTGTTCACTCCTGACTGCGAGCTCGGCTTTTGCTGACAAGAAGCCGCAGACGATAGCTAGAAACTATTGGTCTGTGTCGTTTTATGGAGGGGTGAACATGCCAATAAAGGTTCTGGGGATGATCGGTGTTGCGCCGCCACAAGACGCATCGACTGTGCACATTGTTGGTGGCGGTATCGACAAAGATTACATCAAGGCCTTCACCCAAGCCCATGAAAGTGCTGGCTTTGACGCCATACTTATCGGACATTCTTCCAGTTCAGCAGATGGGTTTGGCGTTGCGCAATATGCCGCCACACACTCCGAGCGCATCAATATTTTGCTAGCGCATCGCCCGGGCTTTAGCGAACCAACTCAAGCGGCTCGAAGAGTGGCCACCTTAGACAACCTGATTGATGGGCGTCTTTGGCTGCACATTATCACCGGTGGTGTTGACGCAGACCAGCGTAGGGATGGCGATTACACCCCTCACGATGAGCGCTACCAGCGCACGGACGAATATCTAGAAGTGATGAGGTTGGTCTGGACTTCCTCGGCGCCGTTCGACTATGAGGGAAAATTCTATCGCGTCAGCAGGGCAGCATCCGAGGTTCAAGGCCACCAGCAGCCTCATGTGCCGCTTTGGTTTGGCGGCGTATCTGACGCCGCGATCCCCGTCGGCGCCAAGCACTGTGACATGTACGCGTTGTTCGGAGAGCCTCGGCCCCAGGTGCAAGAACTGATGGATCGCATCAATGGGGAGGCATCAAAGTTTCAGCGCAGCCCGGCTTTCAATTTGTCATTCCGGCCAATTATTGGGGCCACAGAAGCGCAGGCCTGGCGTAAGGCTAAAGACATTCTTGCTGGCGTGGAGGCAGCTTCGGGTGGTGGGTCGACGAAGCAACCCGAGGCCGAAACGGCCCGCCGATTGATGAGCCTCATTGACGGCGGAGAGGTGCAGGACGAACGCTTGTGGGTACCCATAGCTGCGGCGGCCAAGGGCAGCGGCAACTCGACCGCCTTGGTAGGAACGCCAGAGCAAGTGGCGGAGGCCATCGCAAAGTATTACGACATGGGCGTGGGAGGCGTTCTGATTCGGGGATTCGATCCATTCAATGACGCCATCGAATACGGTAACGAGCTGATACCTCAGATACGTGAGAAGGTCGCTGCGAGAGACGCTGCGAAGTAGTGCGTTAGACTCCGAGTCAGGCGAGAACTGAGTTTTCACGGCTCGTTGAGGGCCGGCCTATCGAAAGGCGCCTCCCCTCAGTAAGCCCTGCCTTCTAGGGGACCAATAATGGCCCAATCTACTAAAGCCGAGGCGACGGCGAGGGTAACGCAAACAAGAAAAATGACGCCGAGCAGACGCCAGACGTGAAATTTTTCCTCTTCTTCGGGGGCCGGCGGTTGTTCGTCTGGGTGCATGCTCGGATCCTGTTTTGGCTGTAGGTTTATAGGCAAAGGCTTCGTAACGCTCTGGGACGGTCGCTGGGTGACCGTCTTGAGACTTTAAGCTTCGGAGATGTCTGCCATGGCTGCAACCGTTTCTCGGTTGAGTCCAGCTTGTTCTGCCGCGTTCAGGACCGATTGCCAGCTGTTAGGGTCGATCTCGGCGCCATTGGCAATTCGCTGGGCCTGAGTTTCTTTTTCAGGGTCGCCCGGCAATCGTACACGATCAGTACCCGTCGCCGGGGTGCTGGCGTAGATATAGTCCGCCATGGCGGACACCTCTTGGTCGAAGTCGTCCAAATCGCCAACGGCTTTGGGGTCTATCAAGATGGACAGCATGTTGTTAAGAGTGGCTCCAAGCCGTGGATGTTCTGGTTGCATAGTGAACAAGCCGCCTAAGGCGCCGCCTAACATCTCGCAAATCACCATCAATCCATAGCCCTTGTGGGCACCAAACGGTTGCATGGCCCCAGTGGGTGTTTTGCCGAAAATTACGGCAGGGTCATTCGTTTCTACGCCGTCCTCATCGACCAAGGACTGGGCGGGAACCGGTACCCCTTTCATATGTGCCACTCGAACCTTACCAGCCGCTACCGTCGTGGTGGCCATGTCCAAGACGATGTGTTGGCCGTTTTTGCGCGGCACGGCACAGCAGTAAGGATTGGTAATAAAACGCCGATCGCGACCGCCAAAGGCTACGACCATAGGGTCATGACCGACCACGTTGACATAATGCATGGAGACAAGCCCCTCATCGGCGCAGTATTCAGCAAACGCTCCGATACGCCCAAGGTGAGCAGCGTTGCCCAGCGCAACACAGGCGATACCAAAGTCTTTGGCTTTCGCGATGCCAAGATCCATGGCCTCAAAGCCGACGATGCGACCTAGGCCGGTACCGCCATCTACTGAGACGATGGCGCCATTGTCTCGTTGAATGGTGATGTGTCCGTGAGGATCGACTTGTTTGTCGAGCATGCCTTTAACGTAGGACGGCACCATGCCGACGCCGTGAGAGTCATGGCCTTTCAAGTTAGCTTCAACAAGATGCGCGGCTACGGCATCGGCGTGTTCGGCTGGAGCGCCAGCCCCTTGAAGGATGGCACTGGCAACTCGAGTGAGAGATCCATGTTCAATCAGCATTGGTGTAATCCTTAGGTTAGGGTCAATGGCGGTGGTCTCGGCGAATCCTGAGTTTACTCGCCGGTGCTGGGGGATTCGAGGGTGGTTTGCCATAGGCGGACCAGAATTAACTTAACAGAGTCCGAAATATCGAGAAACAGCAGCATGCTTCAGGATACGCACAGGACAGGACGCTCCTAGCTATCAATCCAGAGATAGGTTTGGCGGAAATTTGAAGGCTTTGGGGCTGTGAAAGCTTTGCGCATCTCCCACTGACGAACGTTCGGACATCACGTAACATCAGCGGACAAGAAGGAGATTCCAATGGCTAAAGCGTTCATGGCCTATCCAGAGCTGCGTGATCCCTATGTGGTCAAAGATATTCATCCTAAGGGGTGTGCGACAGTTCTCTATCAGGGTAAAGCTACCGTCCTTTCCGATATAGGCAGTGGCGATGGTTTGTTGATAAACCCCAAAGACCTGCAGGAGATTAACGGATTCGAAGTAAAACCTGAGGGTGCGTGTTTCGAAGATCTATGTATCCCTTTGAACGACCGCTTACTGGTAGATCAAAGTGGTCGGCAGTGGTTCGATTTAGCGGCCTTCGCAGACATGCTAGATCAGCCCTACTTTGCTGACCAACAAGCCAATGTTTGGAGCTTTGCGGAAATACCAGCAAAGCGCGAAAACACGCTGGTGAATGCGATGGCACCAGATCTTGAACTTACAGATCGCAGCGGGAACGTATTGAAGTTGGCGGATCTGAAGGGCAAAAAAGCGCTTATAGTAACTTGGTCATCGTGGTGAGGATGTTTTCTTGACGTGCCCGTGTGGCAGCGTATTTACCAAGAGATAAACGATCCTAACTTTGTTTTGATTTGTGCGGCCCAAGATACTGGCGGCGAAGCTGCAGCAGGCCCCATCTTCGACGCAGCGAACCCCACTTACATACAAGTGATCGATGAAGATCACTTAGTCAGCAGTGCATTTAATTTTGTCAACGTGCCCTCGGCGGCATGGATTGACGAGGAAGGCCGCATCGTGCGGATCGATGAAGGGACCTATTCTAAGGTCCACGAGCTAGGGGCAGGGGACCAGACCATTTCCTTTGGGACAGACGTTTATGAACCTGCGCTAAAGGATTGGGTGGCTAATGGCGCCCAAAGCAAGCATGTGGAATCCGCCGCTACGGTTGCGGCCAACATACGCAATCACTCAGCGGATCAGCAAAAGGCCGATGCGGCTTTTTGCCTGGGCAACTTGTTTCGTCGTCACGGTAGGGGCGGCAACGCGGATCACTACTGGGAAATGGCTGCGCAGCTAAACCCGGACAGCGTGAACTTTATTCGTCAGAATTTAACGTTGTCTGAAGAGGGTTCTGCCGGAGAGCAATTCAGGGCAATGCGCGATAACTTTGAGCGCACGGGCAAGGACTACTACCGGCCCATCAACATAGAAACCTAGTTTGGCTCCCACTTCCCGACCGCAGGGTTAAGGGGCAGGGGACCATAGCCCCTGCCACCTAAATAAGGATCCTAGGAACATGTTAGGGAGTTGGGGGGCGGGCTTGCTAAGAAACCTTTAGGGTATCGACACGAGTGAGCCTAGCGAGCGACAGAATTAGACTTTTCGTAACGCGAAACTAACGTCGATCCGTGCTCGGTCTCTTTTAGTGGCGCTCAGTTTTTATTTCCCGCTCGGAGTTAACAGCTTAATCCTAAAAACCTTTCAATAGGTGGCCAGAAGACGCACCTTCACCCACACGAACTTTGTTGGCGAAGTCTGCTGAATCTGAGCGTATAGCAAGTAGACGGGTCTGCCGCCGGAGTCGATCACGGCTCATAACCGCCATGGATGTTGCAAATGCCACGTGGTCGCTGAGTGCTGACTTGGAGGATGGTGCACCCGACAGGATTCGAACCTGTAATCCCCGGTTTCGTAGACCGGTGCCTTATCCAGTTTGGCCACGGGTGCAGAGCGCGGCATTATCTGGAAGAACGCGTCAGTTCTCAAGATATTTCCGTCGCTAGATTGCTGCCATGAATATTTCGCTGTGGCAATCATCGCCAAACACTGGCGTTTAATTATATCCTTCACGACAAATCGACGGTTTTGTTGGAGATAGGATGATCGAGCTTGATCCTTTAGTCGCCGCTGGCTTGCAGCTGATGTTGGTCGGAATGGGTACAGTCTTCGTGTTTTTATCGTTGCTGGTACTTGCTGTTCGCGTCATGAGTGGGGTTCTTGGGCGTTTAGCGCCTGGGCCACAGGAGAGTTCGGCAAGTGATCCTTCGGGCGGCGTCCCGCCAGCTCATGTGGCCGCGATTGTCGGCGCCCTTGAAAAGCACACAAAGCGCTAAGTTCTCAAAACGCCCCGGGCTTGGCGGATGTCCGTGCGGTGACAAAAAACGTCAACAAGAACAGTGGAAAAGAGATGAATCAGAAAAAATTAGGCATCACCGACGTTGTACTTCGAGATGCGCACCAGAGCCTATTAGCCACGCGAATGCGCATCGAGGACATGTTGCCCATTGCGCCAAAGCTGGATCAGGTGGGGTTTTGGTCCCTAGAATCTTGGGGCGGAGCGACGTTTGACGCCTGTATCCGCTATCTTGGTGAGGACCCTTGGGAGCGTATCCGGCTACTTAAAGCAGCCATGCCGAATACTCCACAGCAGATGCTGTTGCGTGGTCAGAATATCCTAGGCTATCGACACTATGCTGATGATTTAGTTGAGAAATTTGTGGAGCGAGCTGCCGACAATGGGGTCGATGTATTCCGCATTTTTGATGCCATGAACGATACCCGGAACCTGCAAACGGCAATTCGGGCTACCTTAGCCACGGGAAAGCATGCCCAAGGTACGATTTCTTATACGGTGAGCCCGGTCCATACCTTGGAGCTGTGGCTGGATCTAGGCAAGCAAATCGAGGACATGGGGGCCGAGAGTCTTTGTATCAAGGATATGGCGGGATTGCTGAAGCCCTATACGGCCTTTGAACTGGTGAGTGGTCTAAAAGCCAGCCTAGATATACCCATCCACATGCAATGTCACGCAACCACAGGCATGTCGACCACTACCTACCTCAAGGCCATTGAAGCAGGTATCGACAACGTGGATACGGCGATTTCCTCCATGAGCATGACTTATGGGCACTCGGCCACCGAGTCCATGGTGGCCATGCTGCAAGGCCAAGAACGAGATACTGAATTAGACATTAATCTGCTTGAGGAAATTGCCGCCTACTTCCGCGAGGTCAGAAAAAAGTACGCCGAGTTTGAAGGCGGGCTTCGTGGTGTGGACTCCCGAATTTTGGTGGCCCAGGTACCCGGTGGCATGTTGACCAACTTGGAGGGGCAACTGAAGGAGCAAAATGCCGGTGAGCGCCTTGACGAAGTGCTGGAGGAGATTCCCAGAGTGCGTGAGGATCTCGGCATGATTCCCCTTGTGACGCCGACCTCCCAAATCGTTGGAACTCAGGCAGTGATCAATGTGCTTTCGGGATCCCGTTACGCGTCCATTACCCGAGAGTCGGCAGGGGTGCTTCGAGGTGAGTACGGCGCAACCCCAGCCCCAGTAGATGCGGCTTTACGCGAGCGGGCTTTAGACGGCGATGAATTGATTACGGCGCGACCCGCGGACCACCTGTCCGCTGAGCTAGAGGAGCAAACCCAAGCTTTGCGTCAGCTTGCTGCGGACGAAGGTTTTGAACTGGCCCCGGGCTCGGATGCGGAGGAAGTTGACGACGTACTGACCTACGCCTTGTTTCCACAAGTTGCGGGCAAGTTTTTTGCTAATCGTGACAATCCGGGGGCTTTCGAGCCAGCACCGAGCACCGTTCCGGGCGCTGGCCCGGCGGCAAACACGCCTAAGATGCCCGATGGTGTTCAAGCCGTCAGTCACTATACGGTTGCCGTTGATGGTCACTCGTATCAAGTGGTTGTGGCAGATGGCGACACCACTATTGAGGCTGTGGCATCGCCTGCGCCGGTTTCAGCCGTGTGGGCAAGTTCAGTTTCAGCCTCTGGGGCGGTTCCTGTGACCGCCGGCTTAGCAGGCACCATTCACCAAGTTCTGGTTACGGTAGGTGATCGGGTAGAAGAGGGTCAGGTGGTCTGCATTTTAGAGGCCATGAAGATGGAAACCGAAGTCCGAGCGAGCACCACTGGTACCGTGGCATCCATTGATATTGTCGCGGGTGACGCGGTAACCGTGGGACAAGAGTTGATGACTCTGGGTTAGTCGAGGGCTCAGAGCGGCCGATTAGCGGGATGAATTATTAGGGAGAACCCGGTTGGAATTTTTTGATCAGCTTTGGGCAGGGTCTGGACTGGCGCAGATTACCGGCGGTCAGTTCACGATGATTGTCGTCAGCCTCGTGTTGTTGTACTTGGCAATTGCGAAAAAGTTCGAGCCGCTGCTGTTGGTGACCATCGGCTTTGGCGGGCTGCTGAGCAACATTCCCGGGGTGGAAATAGCCACCGGGGACGGCTTGTTGCATCTGATCTATGTGATTGGGATTGAAACTGGGGCATTTCCTTTGCTGATTTTTATGGGCGTGGGAGCGATGACGGATTTTGGACCGGTGTTGGCGAACCCCAAGACCTTCTTGCTTGGGGCCGCTGCACAGTTCGGTATTTTTGCCACCTTGCTCGGCGCCTTGGTGCTGAGCAGCCTTGGTTGGATGGAATTTAGCCTAAGCCAGGCGGCGGCCATCGGCATTATTGGCGGTGCTGATGGCCCGACAGCGATTTTTGTTGCCGGTAAGCTCGCGCCGGAGTTGCTGGGTGCTATAGCCATAGCAGCCTATTCATACATGGCACTAGTGCCCATCATTCAGCCGCCGATCATGAAGGCGTTGACCAACGAAGAAGAGCGCAAAATCGTGATGGTCCAATTGCGAGAGGTCAGTCAGATAGAGCGCATTGTGTTTCCATTGCTGCTGCTGTTGTTGGTGGCATTTCTCTTACCCTCAGCAGCACCGCTGCTGGGAATGTTCTGCTTCGGTAATTTGATGCGCGAATGCGGGGTAGTGGATCGTCTGGCAGATACCACTCGCAACGCGTTAATCAACATTGTGACCATTATGCTGGGGCTTGGTGTTGGTTCGAAGCTTCAAGCAGAGAATTTCTTAACCGCCGAAACTCTGGGTATCTTGGTTCTGGGGATGCTGGCCTTCTCCATCGGTACTGCCAGCGGCGTGTTGATGGCCAAGTTAATGAATCGGCTTTCATCAACCCCAATTAATCCGCTCATTGGTGCCGCCGGGGTAAGCGCTGTGCCCATGGCGGCCCGAGTCGTCAACAAGGTCGGGCTTGAAGCAAATCCCCAAAATTATCTACTGATGCACGCGATGGGACCAAATGTTGCCGGTGTGATCGGTTCCGCAGTTGCGGCAGGTTTGATGATCATGTTGGTTGGAGGGTAAGTCTTCGTTCGCGCATTTATGCGGCAGTTGGTAGACTTCTGGCCTTCTGAGATCCGGTGATATATGAAGTTTCATAGTTTTTTCTTATTTGCCTGCGCCCTTTTTGCTCCCGTTGTGGCCTTCGCCGAGTTTTGGGTATCCATCGCCAGCTTCAAAAATCGTGATGGTGCGGAAGCCGCTATGATTGCGGCGAACCGCCAAAGTGTTGAAGATTTCAAAATACACGGCGCGTCCACGGCACAAGGTTACTTCTTCCGTGTCGCAGCGGGACCTTATCCAACTCAACGGCAAGCTCAAGACGCCCGTTCGCTGCTGGAGTCTACCGGCATCGTCGCTGGCTGGATTTGGCAATCCTCTACTGCCTCCCCAGGGCAGGCCCTGGACAACGAAACTCGGTACCTAGGCATGGGCGAAGAGGCCGGCTTAGAATCTTCCGAAACGCTGCCCGGCTTGGAAGAAAACTACGGATCAGATGCAGAATTTGAATACGACTACGATTCCGACGAGGGCCTAGAGACTGAGCTTGTTGATCCGCGATACAAGACGGTGCCAGACAGCCCAGATACAGCCCCTGCGGGGTATCAACTGAACAAACTGCGACGGGATGCAAGGGCGCCGCCGTTGAGGCCATCCAGCTTCCTGTTCGCCCTCAACCAAACCCGACCCAAATTACCCACCGCTTCAGCCTCTCAAGAACCACCAGCCAACGTCAATCTAAACCCACAAACCCCTTCCGATGCAGCCATTGATGCCTTAGAGCAGTCTGCAGTGGAGTTTGATTTAGACTCACCAATCCCCTTAGCCCGTCGAGACTCGAAACCCGCGGATTTACGCGTGGATGGCCAGCTAACTGAGGCGATTTGGCAGGAACTTCCTGGAGCCGATGGCTTCTCCGTAATTGACCCAGACACACTTGCCAAGCCGCCGTTTAGGACCCTAGTAAAGGGCTTTTACACGCGACGAGGGCTCTATGTTGCTATCGATATGGAGCAACCAAAGGAGACGTTGATTCGGCGGCTTTCCAGTCGAGACTCGCGAGGTATCAATCGGGATAACGTGGGCATAACGTTGGATACGTCCGGGGCGGGTCGTTACGGGTATTGGATGAACGTGGCTCTCGGCGGCAGCCAAACGGACGGTACGCTGTTGCCCGAGCGGCAGTTTAGCAGTGACTGGGACGGTGCTTGGTATTCGGGAACGGCGGTGACCGAGACTGGGTGGAGTGCTGAGTTTTTTCTGCCCTGGTCCCAGATGGCCATGCCGAAGACGGTTGGCGAGCGCAGGATTAACGTTTATATATCCCGCAAGGTCGCGTCATTAGACGAGCGTTGGGGGCTTCCTGCTCTACCGAGTACCAACCCGTTGTTTATGTCGATAATGCAGCCTTTGTTGCTCGACGATGTGGCGCCGATACAGCAGTGGAGCATATTTCCCTACGCCTCTATCACTCGAAATACCCTAGATCATGAGCAAGACGAAAATTTTGGTGCGGATCTGTTCTGGAGGCCTTCCACGAATTTTCAGGTAACCGCTGCCATCGCACCGGATTTCGGTGCCGTTGAAAGCGACGACGTGGTCGTCAATTTAGGCGCGTTCGAGACCTTCTTTCCGGAAAAAAGGTTATTTTTTCAGGAAGGAATTGAGGTTTTTACGGCAACACCTAGGGCTGAGGAAAATACCCCCACCACACTGCTCAACACGCGCCGTATCGGCGGCGTTGGTCGAGCCCCGCAACTACCAGATGGAATAACCCTGAGTGACCTCGAGCGGCAGCGTCCGGTGGAATTGGCGGGTGCCTTGAAAACCGTCGGCTCGTTTGGCTCTTTCCGCTATGGGTTGCTAGGCGCTGTTGAAGAAGACGCAACCTATTTAGCTGAAAACCAAAGCTATCAGCAAAGCGGTACTGACTATGGTGTTGCCCGTTTGCTCTATGAGGCCAAAGGCAGCAAGGGTGATTATCGTGCGATTGGTGTTCTGTCCGCTCTCACCACCCATACCGAGCAGGACACTCAGGCTCATGGGGTTGATTATCACTATCTGACGGCAACCGGCCGGTGGAAAGTCGACGGCCAGTTTCTCCTGTCCAGTGCGGATCAACGGCGTGATGGCTTTGGAGGGTTTGCCGATGTCCAGCGGAATTTTGGACAAGGGCGTAGTCTGAAATTGGGCTATGTTCATTATGATGAACACCTGAACATTAACGACCTAGGGTATTTGCAGCGCAACGATTTGAGGGGCGCCAACGGCCGCTACAAGGTCGTCAGATCCGACCTGGAGCGTTTTCGTAAGACTGAGTTGGGCTATTGGTTTCGGCTGGAACGCAATGCTGCGGGAGACTACGTCCGCAAAGGTATCGGTGTAGATGCCGAATTCGATTTGTTGAATCGCCACCAGTTGAAACTAGGCGGGGGTTTTTTTCCAAGTCGCGATGAAGATTTAGATAGCCGTGGGAATGGCACCTATCGTTTTGGCGACCGGAATAGGCTTGAATTTGCCTATCGCACGGACCGGGCGAAGGCCTTCAGCACGGATTTAGCTGTTCGTCGTCAAAAAGAAAAGCTTGGGGGGGCAGAACTCACAACGACCCTAGGTCTTCGGTGGCGACCCTTGGACAACTTGGCCGTCTCGGCGAAGCTGCGCTATGTTGATCGTAAGGGGTGGTTGTTGTGGCGAGAAGGCATTGATTTTGCAACCTTTGATGCCGAGGAATGGCGGCCTGAGCTTGGGATTGAGTTTTATCCCTCCGCCAAGCATCAACTTAAGTTGTCTTCTCAATGGATAGGGATACGTGCTTCCCAAAGTCAAAACTACCAGTTGCTAGCGGATGGTAAATTTCTTCAGGCCGTGCCCGAGGGCGTAGCGTTCAGCGATGACTTTGCCATCTCCGATTTGTCCCTGCAATTACGCTATCGTTGGGAGATGGCACCTTTGTCGGATTTTTTCTTGGTCTACACCCTCAATGGACGTTACGAGGTTGCGGATGAACCGTTCAACGAGCTGTTGTCCTCAACATTCGATGATCCAATTGTGGAGCAAGTGACCATGAAACTGCGCTACCGGTTTGGCTCATGAAGCGTTTTCGTAATGCCACCCAGTGGGGCGTCTACGACGTCGGTGTTGAGGCCGGGCGAATAAAAACGGTAGATGGCATACCAGAAGACCCTGAAGTTTCAGATGTTGGTCAGGTTCTGATTGATGGCGTTCAACACCGCACGCGCATCAAGCGCCCGGCAATCCGCAAGGGCTGGCTCGAGCAAAAGGATCGTGGCCGCCAGTTGCGAGGCCAAGATGAGTTTTGTGACGTGCCTTGGGATGAAGCCTTAGAGCTCGCCTCTAATGAACTAAAGCGGGTGGCCCAAGAGCATGGGAACACATCCATTTTTGGCGGTTCTTACGGCTGGGCTAGCGCAGGGCGGTTCCATCATGCCCAGTCTCAGCTGCATCGGTTTATTAATTTAATGGGTGGTTGCACCCGTGCAATGAACTCCTATAGCACCGCTGCAGCCCAAGTGATCTTGCCTCACGTTATTGCCCCATGGCACGAGATGGAGCTGCAACAGACGACGTTAGAAAACGTGATCGGTAATACTCAGCTGTTCGTTGCCTTCGGTGGTTTGCCGAGAAGAAATGCTCAAGTGGCTTACGGTGGCATAACCGAGCATCGAACCCACCGGGACCTGCAGCGAGCGCGAGAGTCTGGTGTGGAATTTGTCAACATATCGCCTGTGGCTGGTGATGTAGATGCAGCGCTTAACACCCAGTGGCTTGCCCCGAAACCGAGCACTGATGTGGCTTTGATGCTGGGGCTTGCCTTCGTGTTAGAAACCGAGGGCCTCGCCGATAAAGACTTTCTTGGAAGCCACAGTGTGGGATACGACCGCGTAAGAGACTACTTGCTTGGTATTAGTGATGGAGAGCCCAAAACTCCGAGTTGGGCTTCGGCTAAGTGCGATGTTGAGGCAGAAGCGATTGTGGCCTTGGCTCGGGACATGGCTGCGAAGCGAACGTTTTTGACCGCTGCATGGTCCTTGCAACGCGGCGATCACGGGGAGCAGCCTTACTGGATGCTGGCGACGCTGGCGGCCATGTTGGGGCAGATTGGTCTGCCTGGAGGCGGCTTTGGCTTTGGTTACAGCGCGGAAGGTTTTGTGGGTTCTGACTACAAACGCTTCAACTGGGCGACCCTGCCAAAAGGTAGGAATCCAACGGGCGTTGCGATTCCCGTTGCCCGAGTAACCGACATGTTGCTGAACCCTGGTGCGGATGTGCAGTACGACGGGCGCTCGATCACCTATCCAGACATCAAGTTAATCTATTGGGCAGGCGGCAATCCATTTCATCATCACCAAGACTTAAATCGCCTAGTGGACGGGTGGCGGCGGCCTGATACGGTGATCGTGAACGAACCGTGGTGGACGCCTGTGGCGCAATGGGGGGACATTGTTTTTCCGGCGACGACATCGCTTGAGCGAATAGATATTTGTGCCTCAAGCCATGACCCTTACGCTCACTTTATGGAGCAGGCTATCCCCCCTCAACACGAGGCCCGGTCCGATCATCAGATATTTTCTGGGTTGGCGGCAAAGCTCGGGTTCGAGGCGGCATTTACCGAGAATAAGAGCGAACGCCAGTGGATAGAAGATATGTGGCAACGCTCGGCTGACCTAGCCTCCACACAAGGCTTTTCCATTCCAACGTTTGCAGAGTGGGAGAAGGCAGGCATCTATCGGTTGCCCGACGAACCTCGAACGCGTGATTGGATGGCGGATTTTAGGCTCGACCCAACGGCGGCGCCTCTGGCCACACCCTCAGGAAAACTCGAGTTGTTTTCAGAAACGATCGCTGGTTTCGGCTATTCAGATTGTCCGGGTCAAGCGACTTGGATCCAACCTCAAGAGTGGCAGGAGGTGGATGACGCACTCTATCCCTTGCACCTGTTGTCTCCTCAGCCCGGTCGGCGGCTGCACAGTCAGTACGATCAAAGTCGCTATAGCCAAGCCGGAAAAGTGGCGGGTAAGGAGGTGCTGACCATGCACCCTGAGGCCGCGAAGCAGCGTGGCCTGAAGGCGGGGGATTTGGTTCGCGTATTCAATGAGCGGGGGGCTTGTCTTGCCGGCGTCTCGATCAACGCCAATATGCGTTCTGACACTGTAGTTTTGCCCGTCGGTTCATGGTTTAAGCCATGTGCTAAGACGGGGCTAGAGCTCAACGGTAACCCCAATGTACTAACGCGAGACAAAGGTACGTCGCAGCTCGCCCAGGGTTCGACGGCTCATACCTGTTTGGTGCAAGTGGAGCGATATGATGAGTCGTAAATTACAAGTCATCTTTAGGTTCGCGCTCGCGAACCTCAAAATTTTTTCTAATATCCACCGAATACGAAGCTAAGTGCTGATCAAGCATGGCTTGGGCCGCAGATTTAGACCCGTGTGTACCTAGGTGCTCTACCTGCTTCCCAGAGGCAGCATTCACAATGACCCACAGAGGCCGTGCTTTCATTTTTTTTCTCGGTTGTGGATCGTAAGCCTGCGGTAGAGATTACTCAGGCGGTGAGTTCACCAGTTTTTTGACTAAACGGGTGCGTGATTTTAAGGGGAGCTGCAGCGCTTGCTGAGTGATGTGGTGCTCGCTCATCGGCTGGGACTCTTCTCGCGTGTGATCTAAGTCGAGCCAACCGGGTTCTAAACCGAAGCCCGATTCCAGTCGCCGAGCCATGACATGGCCGATGTGTTTGCCACCTTTGAGCTGAGAAAGGTAATTCGCGGACACGCCAGTATGGCTGGCGGCATCAGCCAGCGAGCGGTAATTCTTGAGTACCGCCAAAAGATTGTTGTGTCTGTTATCGAACGCCCCTGCCATGGGCGGTAAGGTACCAAAGGCAGGCCAAAGTAACGAATCACTGGTAACTAACGGTTACCGTTACTAAGTAAATATTGTGACGGTTTTATCAATCTTTTTGGGTGTTTAAGAGCCCTAGGAGCCCACAAACCCAGCAAAGCTGAAGAAAAAATTTCGCGTATCGATTTAGGCGTCAGGAGATGCGGTGAGGCGGTCCCCTTGGTTATTCGATGAATGCGCAAAGTGGTGGATGTTCGCATGGTTTTTGGTG
>JAQWIX010000188.1 GCA_029248675.1 Pseudomonadales bacterium
CCGGACCAGATCGTCCGCAACCTCACCGAACTGAACATGGGCGCCCCAGTGGTGCATGTAGAGCATGGAGTTGGTCGTTATCTTGGGCTGCAAACGCTCACCATTGATAATGCCGCTGAGGAATTTTTAACCCTAGGCTACGCTGGCGACGCCAAACTCTACGTACCGGTCACCTCCCTTCATCTGATCGGCCGTTACGCTGGGGCTGACGAAGAGCATGCACCACTGCACCGCTTAGGCTCAGACCAGTGGGAGCGCGCCAAGAAAAAAGCAGCAGAAAAAGTCATCGATGTGGCAGCCGAACTGCTAGACATCTACGCGCGACGAGCAGCGAAAAAATCCCATCAGCTCAGCGCCAACGAGACGGACTATGAAACGTTCGCTGACGAATTCGGCTTTGAGGTAACTCAAGATCAAGGTATCGCCATCGAAGAAACCCTTGCGGACATGGCTCAAGAGCAGGCTATGGACCGACTAGTCTGCGGCGACGTGGGCTTTGGCAAAACAGAAGTCGCCATGCGGGCAGCCTTTGCCGCGGTACAAAGCGGCAAGCAGGTTATCTTGCTGGTGCCAACCACGTTGCTAGCCCAGCAGCACTTTGATTCGTTTCGAGATCGCTTTGCCAACTGGCCCTTCAGCATTGATGTGGTCTCCCGGCAGCGCTCCCAAGCCGACGTCGATGGTATTGCCGAACGGTGCACCAGCGGCAACCTAGACATTTTAATTGGTACTCACAAGTTACTCAGTCCCGAGTTCCGATTTAAAGATTTAGGCCTCGTCATTATCGACGAGGAACATCGCTTTGGGGTGCGGCAAAAAGAAAGGCTACGCGCATTGCGGGCAGAAGTTGATGTGCTCACGCTGACCGCAACGCCAATTCCGCGAACGTTGAACATGTCGCTGAGCGGGTTGAGGGATCTATCCATCATTGCCACCCCGCCGGCCAAGCGGCTGTCCATCAAAACCTTTGTGCAACCCCGCCGGGAGCAAGGGATCAAAGAGGCCATCAGTCGAGAGCTAATGCGTGGCGGCCAAGTGTTTTACCTGCACAACGAAGTCCGCACCATCGAGCAAGCCGCAGCGAACTTAGAAGAGCTGGTGCCCGAAGCACGGGTTGGAATAGCCCACGGTCAAATGCGAAGCACCGAGATGGAACAGGTCATGGGTGAATTCTACCACCGCCGTCTGAATGTCTTGGTGTGTACGACCATCATCGAAACCGGGATCGACATCCCCAACGCCAACACCATCATCATAGAGCGAGCGGATAAATTTGGGTTAGCCCAGTTGCATCAGTTGCGTGGGCGAGTTGGACGCAGTCATCGACAGGCCTACGCCTATCTGCTGACCCCAGACCGCAAGAGTATGACCACCGACGCAGTAAAACGTCTCGAGGCCATCGAAGCTGCTGGGGAGCTTGGGGTAGGCTTCACTCTAGCCACTCAAGACATGGAAATTCGCGGAACAGGCGAACTTCTGGGCGACGACCAATCTGGGCAAATCGAGTCCATTGGGTTCTCGCTGTATATGGACATGCTCAATCGGGCCGTCGAGGCACTGCGTGCGGGTAAGATCCCAGATCGCGACACGCCGTTAGAACCCGTGAGCCAGGAAGTGAACCTCCACGTAGCGGCGCTGATTCCTGAGGATTACCTACCCGACGTCCAAAGCCGCCTCATTCTGTACAAACGCATCGCTGGCGCAGCAGAGCAAGCTGAACTGGACAATTTAAAGGGCGAGATCATCGACCGATTCGGGCTACTCCCCCAGTCAGTGCAGAATCTCTTAACCATCACGGCGCTGAAACTTCAGGCTCAGGCCCTGGGCATCATCAAAGTCGACATTGGCGAGACCAAGGGCAAACTTGAATTCAGTAAAACAACCGCAGTAGAGCCCATGGCCATTGTCCGCTTAGTGCAGCAGCAGGCCGACACTTACCGTCTTGATGGTGCGTCAACCCTACGAATCGAGGAACAATTGCCGGAATTCGCTGACCGAGTCGCGTTTGTTGAGGCGCTGTTTAAGGTATTGTCCGATTCGGCTTCTTGAGCTTTCTAGAAGCGTTGTTAAACCCTTACTACCGAGGCAGCGCACCAACGTTGTGACTTACCTACCAGCACCAACACACCACCGCCCCCATCGGGCTGCATTTTTAGCCGGGCTTTCAGTCCTGCTAATGCTGTTTGTGCTGCTGCCACACCGTGAGGTGCGGGCCGAGACCACGCCAACACAACCGCTGCTCCCGGACTACGGAATTAGCGAACTGAGCGCCTTGGAATCTCTGGATGAGTTGTTGCCCGCCAATTTGTATGCCATCGAGGTGGTTATTTTTAAACGGTTGAACACCTCCCAATCACTGTTGGCCACCGCAGATGACGTCAGCCAAATCCGGGTGGAATCTCACTCAACCACAACCCGGCCAAACTCCACGGTAGACAGCACGAATAGCAGGGTTGGGAGCAGGGCGACAATTGGCGCAATTCAGCCAGCCGATGCTCGAGAGCCTTTATTACTGACTAGCCCTAGGTTATTGCCATCCAACCTGTATGCGCTGAGTGCCCCCAAGCGTGAAAAGGAAGGCCCGCCGTTACCAACACTAGATGACGAACCCCAATGTTGGCCCATGGTGAGCTTGGCGAGTCCAAACACGCCCCTTGCATCCGCTGCCGAAAACTTACCAAGGGACTCGGACAGGTCTTGGGAAACCAGCATGGATAAAGATGCTGAAACCGCACTGGAACTATCTACTCAGCTTGAGCCCGATTTAGCGTTCATACCCGAGCGGGAAACCCTTGTGGTGCAATCCAGCGCCTTCCAAACCAACTCCCTCCAAGCCCTTGACTCGGAAAGCACCCCTTACCTTAACGCCACAAACTCCGACGCCATTGTCGATGCCCCAGAGCCAGTGTTTGTTGAGACGAGAACCCTGCCGCGAGGCCAATCTTCAGTTATCGTCACACCCTACCTAAGCCTAATTCAGAAGCTGACGGCCTTCACCCGGGGTATCGAAGACAACCAATATCGCATGCGTCCTGAGGCCCGGCTTACGCTACGTGCCCAAGCTCGACGATTGGAGGCCTCCGGTGATTTTCAGATACTGGAACACATTGGATGGCACCAGCGAGTACCAGCGCGAAACGCACCGCAACGGATCTATATCCACAAAGATAACGAGCTTCAGGGGTATCTGTCGGTGACCTTGGGACGGTATCTGCACACGGCGGCTACGCTGTGGCTTGATCCCAAGGGGTTTGCGATCAGACCATCATTTACCAGCGACGAAACCGGCCCATCAGACCTCCAGCGCCCCTATGCAGAGCTCAAGCAAAGCCGGCGCATGCGCAGCGGTGAACTGCACTACTTCGATCATCCGCTTTTTGGCTTACTGGTACGTATCGACAAAGTGACGCACCCAGAAAATCTTACCAACGAGTTCGAGGGGTTCAAGAGCGCACAGACCCTCGCTTCAAAGCCCTAAGAGCCACGACTCTTAACCCCGCCTAAGTACGATACAAGCCCGGCAAGTTGCGGCAATAACCGAGCACGTCCAAACCACATCCGAACATACCTGGTAGATCGGCGGTTATTGCAGACAAGCGCTGGGTGAAAAAAACGCCTGTGTCCTCGTCCGTATCGGACCGACCCACCATGGAACAGCGCCACCCCTCGGCGCTCCCCGCCTCTTGAAGCCGGCTTTTTAATGCATCGAGCTCAGTCGGTGAGGTGAGTCCATCATCTAGCAAAATCACCAGTCGGCCATTTAGCTCAGGCAAACCGTCAGTGAAGGCTACTTGGGGCGGTTGCCCGCTCTCTTGGCCCCAATACGCGTAGCTGGTTTGGAGCGGAAAAATCGTGCGTCGAAGCAATGCCCCTGACAGATACCCAGCCCCCGGGAGCAGCGTGAGCAATACCGGATTTCGATCCTGGGCCAACGCCGTGAGCCTAACCGCCAGACGGTCTATGGCGGCGTCTACCTCCATTGCGCTGACTAGGATTTCCGCCTTGTGAATGACCCGAGATACACGGTCAGGCAACGTATCTGTGGCCAAAACATCCGACAGAGCGTTATCCATCTCTAGGCTCGTTCGAAGACTGCTGAGCACTCACGCTTTGACCCAACCCAGCCAACACTTCCGGCGTCTCCAGGTGCAAGCTTTGAGTCGGGAAAGCAAACTCCGCACCATGGGCAGCCACGATGTCAGCAATGCGCAGCAAGACATCCTGTTTTACTTGGTGAAAAGTACTCCAATCCGTGGTTTTGGTGAAAGTGTAGATAAAGAAATCTAGGGAACTGGCTCCAAAGGTCACAAAGTTCACCATCAGAGTTCGGCTTTGATCGATGTCGTCGTGGGTAGTCAACATCTGCTTTATATCGTCGACAATGGCCTGCATTTTCGGCAAATCGCTGTAGCGAAGACCAAAGGTCTCGTTGATCCGGCGATTGTGCATGCGGGAGGGATTTTCTACGGATATCTCAGTAAATACCGAATTAGGCACGTAGAGGGGCCGCTGATCAAAGGTGCGAATCATGGTCACTCGCCAGCCAATGGCTTCAACGGTGCCCTCAATGTTTTGATCCGGAGACCGCACCCAGTCGCCGACAGAAAACGGCCGGTCCAAGAAGATCATCAGGGCACCAAAAAAGTTGGCCAACAGACTGCGAGCGGCGAAACCCACAGCGATACCGCCCACCCCGCCGAGGGCTAACACCCCTGAAATGGAGAATCCCAGAGCCTGCATGGCCATCAACACACCCGTAATTACAATGGTCGCTCTGAGCAGTTTGCCCACCGCAGCGGCCGTGGTGGGATCCACCTTTTGACCATTGCGACCGGAAACATAGGCGCTTTCAACGTTCTGGGTAAAATTTACTGCAAACCATATCAGCAGCCAGACAACGGCAATGTCGCGGAGATTGTCGGTAAGACCAAAAACCTCGGCCTGCGATTGCAAATTCATGGAGTCCACGGCAAAGGAAATGGCCATGACCCAGATACCCAAGAATAGGGGTTTTCGCGCCGCATTGATTAAGGCGTCATCCCACTCGTTAGTGGTACGTTGAGCTTGGCTCTCAGCCTTGGTGAGCAGCCTGCCGACCACAAAGCGCACCAGCGCCGCGATGAGCAAAACGCCAAAGGCCCTGAAAACCCAACCATACTCTTCCATCAATGCTAACAATGCATCCATACATCGCCTTCCTGTTGCTCACGACCCCGGTTCAAGCGCCGGTTCGGTTGATAGCGCGCCCGCCGGCACTGCATGGTAGCAAAACCCACTGAGGATCTTTGGACCAAATGCACCCCTATGGAAAACGTAGAATTAGCACTGTACAAAAAATCAGTATCTTGTCTATACTGCCAGCACTGTACAAATATTCAGGAACGTTATGAACGGTATAAGCCCCCCCGCGCCTGCCCTCACACCCCGCCAAGCGCAGATTTTAGCGCTGATTCGGCGGTACATTAGCGATACCGGATACCCCCCGACCCGTGCGGATATTGCAGCAGAGCTGGGGTTCAAATCCGCTAATGCCGCGGAAGAGCACTTGAAAGCACTGGCTCGCAAGGGTGCAATCGAAATGATTCCGGGCACCTCACGGGGCATTCGCTTACCTGAGCTGATTGACGAGGGCCTGCCCATCGTTGGCCGAGTTGCCGCAGGCAACCCCATTTTGGCCGAGGAAAACATTGAGGACCGTATCGACCTGCCCGCTGGCTTCTTCCAGCCTCATGCGGACTACCTACTGCGTGTGCGTGGCGACAGCATGGTGGATGCCGGCATTCTGGACGGTGACCTGCTGGCAGTGCATAAAACCGAGCAGGCGACCAATGGCCAAATTGTAGTGGCGAGAATAGAAGAAGAGGTAACCGTAAAGCGCTTTCAGCGGACCCGAAAACGAAATCAGGTTTTACTGCTTCCAGAAAACGAAGCCTACGACCCTATCGAAGTAGACTTATCAGAGCAGAGCTTTGCCATCGAAGGTTTGTCGGTGGGAGTTATCCGCCAGCAGATCTAGGACGCGCAATACCAGCGCTATTTACTGGCAGGGGCAGCCGTCGGCGCCCCTGAGCCTGTTTCGCGGACGGTTTAGAGAACGGGTTAAGAGACCGTTTAGAAGAACTTTTATAAGACCTTTTATAAG
>JAQWIX010000002.1 GCA_029248675.1 Pseudomonadales bacterium
GTCCCGGTCAATTTGGCCCTGATAGCCGTTGTCGCCCCAGCTTAGGCTGATCTGCCGATACTGGTCTTGGCGTTCTTCCCGGTAGCTGGCATCCAGTAGGGGATGGGGTGGCTTGGCGGCAAAGGTCAAGGACTGGACCGAACCATATGCCGGGGCATTCAGCAGGTTGATGTTCAGCCGCTGGGCCATTACCCAGTTGCCTTGATCGTTTTGTTCGGTGCGCGAATGCAAATAGCCAACGGTCTGGCCCTGCTGTTGGACCTCGTAGGCTTGTTCGCCTTGCAGGCCTCGGGCGAGCTGCTGGGCCTTGGAAGGGGCAAGCTCTACGCCCAGCCACAGCAAGGCCGTTGCACCGAGCAAGGACAGACCAACAGTGAGCTGGGGTGCCGACATAGGGTATCCAAATAGGGTTGGCAGACGTTTGAGGTTGACGAACTGAGAGCTTGGTTGCTTAAACTTCGCCGGATTAAGCCGGCTTCAGTGCACATTAGATGCGCGCTGTGGATAAAATTCTACCAGCAGGCATGGTTTTTCCAGCACCGACCTCTCACAATTGCAGAACCTAATCGAGGCTCAAACCTCTAACGCAACGCTCAAGGTAGTAATGGAAAACGAAACCACAGACTTTATTCGTCAACGCATTGAAAAAGACTTGGCCAGCAATGTTTTGGACAAGGGCGTTATCACGCGATTTCCCCCGGAGCCAAACGGATTTTTGCACATCGGCCATGCGAAAAGCATCTGCCTGAATTTTGGTGTGGCTCGGGAATACGGCGGCGAAACCTTCCTGCGCTTCGATGACACCAATCCAGTAAAAGAAAGCAACGAGTACGTGGAATCCATCCAGCATGATGTGGCGTGGCTGGGGTATCAGTGGAAGGCCATAACCCACGCCTCGGACTACTTCGAGCAGATCTACGAATACGCTCAGGGCCTAATGCGCGACGGTAAGGCCTACGTTTGTTCCCTAGACCCCGAGCAAATGCGAGCCACCCGAGGCACGCTGACGGAGCCCGGCCAAGACAGCCCTTATCGGGATCGAAGCGTGGAAGAAAATCTGGACCTGTTCCAGCGCATGCGAGCCGGTGAATTTGCCGATGGCGCCCATGTGGCCAGATTAAAGATCGACATGGCGTCGCCGAATTTGAATATGCGAGATCCGGTGATTTATCGTATTCGTCACGCCACTCACCAGCGCACTGGGGACACCTGGTGCATCTACCCCATGTACGACTTTACCCACGGTATCTGCGATGCCATCGAACATATTTCGCATTCCCTGTGCACGTTGGAGTTTGCCGACCACCGCCCGCTCTACGATTGGGTGCTGGAAAATATTCACATGAACTACCACCCGCCGCAGATCGAGTTCTCGCGCCTAGGGCTGGAATATACGGTGATGAGTAAGCGCCTGCTGCACCGGTTGGTGGATGAGCAGTTGGTCAGCGGCTGGGATGATCCGCGTATGCCGACCATCGCCGGTCTGCGCCGCCGGGGAGTGCCGGCCAGTGCTATCCGAGAATTCTGCCAGCGCATTGGGGTTACCAAGCAAGACAACATCATCGAAATGAACTTGCTGGATTTTTGCATCCGCAAAGACCTAGAGGCCAGCGCGCCCCGTGGTATGGCAGTACTGGAGCCGCTGAAGGTGGTGATTACTAATTACGAAGGCAGTGAAGAGCTGGAAGGCCCTTGGCATGCGCAGAATCAAGACCTTGGCCGGCGTCAGTTGCCTTTCAGTGCCGAGCTGTTGATCGAGCAAGAGGATTTTGCCAAAAAGCCGCCGCCGAAATGGAAGCGTTTGTCGGCGGGCGAAATGGTGCGCCTGCGCTATGCCTACATCATCCGCTGTGACGAGGTCATTGAAGATGACGCGGGCAATGTGGTGCAGCTTAACTGCACGTATTTCCCTGATTCAAAGAGCGGTCAGGATACCTCGGGCCTCAAACCCAAGGGGGTGGTTCACTGGGTTGATGCCAACGCGGGTGTAGCGGTTCAGGTCATGGACTACGGGCGGCTGTTCCAAGTGCCGAACCCGTCTTCGGCGACGTTTTTGGACGACATCAGCAGCGATTCTCTGACTGTACTTAACGCGGTAGCAGAGCCGGCTATTTTGGCTCACCCGGACCAGCGCTTTCAGTTCGAGCGCCAAGGGTACTTTTGCAAGGATTCACAGGCCCAGGGTGATGGACCGGCGTTCAACAAAACCGTCAGCCTGCGCGAGGGCTTCTGATGCACCTGCCCGAGTCCGTTGCCGTGATGGAGGTCAGTCCGCGAGACGGCTTGCAAAACGAGGATGTATTGCTGACCACCGAGCAAAAGCTGCAGTTGGTCGATTACGCCTTGGCGGCAGGCAGCCGGCGGATCGAGGTGACGAGTTTTGTGCACCCCCAACGGGTGCCCCAGATGGCGGATGCGGAAGCGGTTTGTGCGGGCCTGCCCCAGCGGGCGGACGTGCGCTACACCGGCTTGATTTTGAACGAGCGGGGCTATCGCCGCCTGCGCGAAACCTGTCTAGACGAGGCGGGACTGGTAGTGCCGGTGAGCGATACGTTCGGTGAGCGCAATCAGGGCCAAAGCGTGAGCGACGCCGTGGCCATGGCCAGAGAAGTGATTCGCGACGGCAAGCTGACTGGGTATCCTGTGCAGGTTACCTTGGCGGTGGCTTTTGGTTGTCCCTTTCAAGGCCATGTGCCCATGAGTGATGTACTGGCTGCCGCCGAGTCTTTGCTGGAAGCTGGACCGGTGGAAATTGCACTGGCGGATACCATCGGGGTTGGTGTGCCATGGCAGGTGCAGCAGACGTTTACCAAGCTGAAATCGTTGGCCGGCGATGTCCCCATGCGGGCGCATTTTCATGACACCCGCAATACCGGCATCGCCAATGCTTACGCTAGTTTGCTAGCAGGTGTGGCCACGCTGGATGCCAGCATTGGTGCCATCGGAGGCTGTCCTTTTGCGCCCAATGCCAGCGGCAATATCGCGACAGAAGACTTGGTTTATATGCTCAATCGTTGTGAGGTGCATCACGACCTCGAGATGGCAGCCTTGCTGGCGGGGGCGGCGTGGCTTGAACCGGTTCTTGGTAAGAAGCTACCGTCTACGCTGCTAAAAGCGGGGGATTGGCCCGGTGATCTATCCGCAGACGCCTAATCATCAGATCGACAGGTTGACGCATCGGATAGAACTGCCTGAGTGACCGTTAGCGTCACTAGGGTGTCAGCCCAAGTCTCCTAGGGGTAAATGGACCCTAGCTTTGGCCCACAAGAAAGGAGATGGCCGTGCTAAAGATGAAGGGGCAGTGTGAACGCTGCCAACAACGGAACGGTTGCCGGCGGATCAGGCTGGAGCTTTCATTTGCTCCTTTGAGTGCACGTTTTGTGCGAGTTGCGCAGGAGTGCTGGGCCAGTGCCCGAATTGCGACGGAGAGTTGGTGCCGCGACCAAGCCGCGGGGCTGAGTTGCTTGCCAAGTACCCACCAGCGGATGTTTCGGCGGCAAAATAGATCCGGGGCCCAACAAAGACTGACCCAAAACCGAACAAAGACCCACCAAGGCGCATCGCGAGTGTTAAGCCAAACGACAGACACACCAGCAATCGGACTCAGGCGCGGAACAGGGCTAAGCAGAAAGCTGGTCCAACAAAAAGGATGAACCCATGACGTCAACCAATGCGGATTTTTTCGGACACCCGGTTGGGCTTAGAACGCTGTTTCTTACAGAAATGTGGGAGCGCATGTCCTATTACGGCATGCGCGCTCTGTTGGTGCTGTACATGACCGGCGCCGTGACTACGGCCAATGCCGGGCTGGGGATGAGTCAGCTGGAAGCTCAGGCCATCTACGGTATATATGTGGGTATGGTCTATTTCTTGGCGGTTCCCGGTGGCTGGTTGGCGGACAACTTGCTGGGTCATCAACGGGCGGTGTTTTACGGGGCCGTCATCATTGCCCTTGGGCACCTGACTTTGGCGGTGCCAATTGAGTCGGGCCTGTTCTTTGGCTTAGGTTTGGTGGCTATTGGTACGGGACTGTTGAAAAGCAACATTTCTACCATCGTGGGCAAGCTCTATGCCCAAGACGATCCGCGTCGGGACGCGGGTTTTACGATTTTTTACATGTCCATCAACATCGGTTCGGTGATCGGTTTTTTGGTGTGCGGCTATCTGGGTGAAAAGATCGGCTGGCATTGGGGTTTTGGTGCAGCCGGGGTCGGCATGTTGCTGGGGGTGGTCCAGTACACCCGAACCCGTGAATGGCTGGGGGATGCAGGCCGCGAGCCGAATGACATGCCCCAAGCCAAACGCAGTGCCTTGGCCCGTTGGGCGTCCATTGTCGGAGTGGCAGCGGCTGTGCTGGTGATTCTTTTTGGTACCGGTGTGATCGATGTGAAGGCCAGCGTGTTCGCCGAGAACTTTGCTTACTTTTTAACCACCATTGCAGGCCTGTACTTTTTATACCTCTACGCTTTTGCGGGCCTTGATGCCGCCGAGCGCAAAAACGTGCTGCTGCTGTTTTTGTTGTTTGTGGCGGCGGCGGCGTTTTGGTCTGGATTCGATCAATCTGGCGGCAGCCTGAATCTGTTCGCGCGAGACTTCACGGACTTGAACTTTCTCGGTTACGACATGCCGGTGTCTTGGGTGCAGTTTTTCAACCCCATCTATGTGGTGATCTTCGCGCCGATGTTTGCCGCGTTTTGGGCCTGGCTTGGGCGGCGTAATCTGGATCCGTCGCTGCCCCTGAAATTTGCTCTTGGTTTGTTCTTTATGGGCATGAGTTTCTTGGTGATGTTGCTAGCTGTGGGCGTCGCGCTGGAATCTGCCCCCATCGGCCTGCAGTGGCTGCTGATTACCTATCTGCTGCAAACTTGGGGTGAGCTGGCCTTGTCGCCCATTGGCCTTTCGGCCTTCTCTCGCTATTCGCCGAAACGGTATGTGGGTCAGATGTTTGGCCTGTGGTTTTTGGCCTCGGCTATTGGTGGTGTGCTTGCGGGTTTGCTGGGTGGCGAGGCCACAGACGGCGGTCTGAGCAGTATGTCGCCAATCTTTTCCTACATGGTGAAATACTATCTAGGCATTGCCCTGGTTCTTGTGGTGTTGGCCTATTTCTTTCGGGAACGGTCAAAAGAGTCACGCTAGCGCCTTTTCGGCGACCAAGGGCAGTATTTTCCCGGCGGGTGGTGATGCGGTTTTGGCTCAAATACTTTGCAATAGAGGCGTGCAGAAAAGGAGCGCCCATGCAGGTAACCATTCGACCCTTAAAGAGCAGCGACGCCAGGAATCTCCAACGAGCCGCCCTAAGTTCAGTGGGCCATGTGGGCCAGTGGCTGGACTGGTGCACACCCCGATATACCCTGAGCAGTGCAAGAAGCTGGCTTCAGGAAAGCAAGAGTCTGTGGGATGAAGGAACCGCCTACCGCTGGGCCATTGAGCCGACTGAGGTACTGCCCGAATGCAGCAATCAGATCCTTGGCTGTGTGGAGATTCGAGTTCCAAGGCTTGAAGCGCCGGAAGGCAGAATGGGTTATAGGGTGGCTCGGGAGGTCCTAGGTCGCGGGGTTTGTACGCAAGCGGCTGTTCAGGCGCTTCAGTGGGGCTTCGAGCAGTTGAATCTGGAACGCGTAGAACTGCTGATTCAGCCAGACAATGAGGTCAGCATTGCTGTGGCCAAAAAGTTAGGCGCGACGTTTCAGGAGCGGCTTGAGGGTGCCATCGCCTTCCACGACCAGCGAAAAGCGGCAGACTTATACGCGGTAACTGCTGCACAGTTGTGTCAAATCAATCCAGTAAAAACTCGCCGGTCTTGGCCGACGAGCGTTGAGTACCTGCGCAAGGCCTAGCCATCATTTATCTTGGGCCGACTAGGCCTAGGCCTTTGGGTTGAGCCGCTCGCCGAAGAAGGCTCCGGCATATTCGTCTACCCAACTCTCCAACCGCCAGTTTTTAATGTAAGCCGTATGCCCACCCTTGCCTGTGAGTTCGACCTCAATGGATGCCGGCAAGTCCCGATAGTGTTCTGGCGGAATGATGGGGTCGTCTTTGGCCGCCAAAATCGTCGCCTCAACTCCCACCAAGGCGTCACCGCGTAGATCATAAGCCGCGTAGTAGTCCTCAATGCGGGCAAACTGCGTGTGATCGGCGATAAAAATCTCCGTCAGAAGTTGAATGCTGGAATAGCCTGCTAGTGCCGAAAAATCATAGCTTTCGGGAAACGCCCGCTGCTTTTGCTCCCACAGGGCCCGCCATTTGCCCATAAAATATTTTTGGTAAATCAGGCTGCTGCCAATTTGTTCCACCGTGTGCGCGGGACTGATGGCTGGACAAATGGCCAAGGTGGTGAGTTTCGGCAGATGCTTGGCCAGTCGCAGGGCAAAGTTGCCACCCATGGAAAACCCCATAAGACCGACACGGCTGTCAGGAAAATCTTCCATGATGAACTGGGCTGCGGCTACTACTTCATCGGTCATGGCTGAATGGAACAAGCCCTCGTTTAGGTGGGCGGTATTGCCGTGATCCCGTAAGGTCAGTCTGACCACCTGAAAGCCCTGGTCATGTAATGCCTGAGCCGACGACAAAACATAGCTGGAGTCTGCGCTGCCCAGCCATCCGTGGATGATGATGACCACGGGCGCGTCCGCTTGGCTGGCTCGCGAATACTGGGCGGTGAGGTGTTGGCCCATCACATGAATGTCTCGGTGTTCTGACTGAGCCAAAAAGCTGTCGAGCCAGCTGGGTTTAAACAGTTTTCGCCCAACACTGCTCACGATGGTTTGCACGTTTGGGTTACTAAGGCCTAAGGCCGGCTGAAATGAGGACAAAGACGGCATGAATCAGTGTTCGCGGTTGTTAGTGGAGTGTTGAGTAGGGTGGTCGATGGATTGGTTGGCACTGATGCGCCTGCCGTGAATGCCGGCTCTGGCAAGTTCAGCAATGATACTGTTTGGCCCAACGAGGTGCCCAGCACCCACTAAGACAAGGTAGCTGTGGGGTGTTTCTAGGTAGCCGGCGATTGTCGTTGCCATGCTGCGGTTTCGCTGGTCGATTAGTTGATCGTTAAACGCCTTGGCCAGCGGGTGGTCACCGGTCTGTGCCGCCAGAGTTTCTAGCAAGGTGTTATCGTCGCCCCGAAAATAGGCAGTCATCAATTGGCTGATACTGCTCTCTAGCTCTGGGAGGTCGCCAAGAGCCTGCTCCAGCACCGCTAGCTGGGTGTCCATGGGTTGGTCAAACAGCAGCTTGAGCTGAAAGTCCAAAGACTCCAGCTGCAAGATGTCGCCACGACCACGTTGGCCCAATTGTCCTATGACGTGCTCTACACCGAAGTCGCCCTCGTACCCCAAGGCCGTCATGCCTAGTAACGTCAGCTGCTGAAAAGCCAGCATGGGCTGATAGGCCTGTAACTGTCCCACGGGCAAGCCATAGGTCATACCCGCTTCGACGAGCTGGCTGTAGAGGTCCCCAGGCATGACTTGGCGTAAGGATTGATCACCCAGCTGGGCGTAGGCGAGGGTTTTAGCCTGTACGTCGGCGGCTGGATAACGACTTAAGTCTACTTCCAGCACCAGTTTCTCAGTCTGGTGGTAGGCCTCTTCAAACTGCCGTGGCAAAGGGTGCAGGGCCTCTTTGAGCACGTGCACGGTGCCCGCCACGAACACCGTGGCGCTGGCAGAGTCAAAGCGCCACATATAAAGCGGCGCGTTGGCGGTATTTGCGCGAATTTGCCGAGCGGACGTAATGGGTTGTTGGTCCATGAAGGCTAGTTCGCAAACACTGTTATCGGGGTTGGCGATTAACAATGCCTGACGGCAGCTGTTTAAAGCCACTTGGGCCGCCACAGCGCGATTGGGTTGTTCACCACTGCTGAACTGGCTTTGGGGTTGGTTGGTTTTAACGGCGGTGGCCGTATACGCCGCCAATGCCGTTGGGTGAGAAAACACCAAGCAGGCCACTAGAAGCAGCCTTACAGCATTGTCCAGACAGAACCGGTGGGGGGCGGTCTGAGGCTGCATGGGTCGCGGTCATGTGGCTAGCATTAGCGTCGGGTTGGCCTAGGCGCTGGCGTCAGCGTCCAGACCCAAGTCCTCGGGTGTTTCGCCGATGTCTTGGACGGCTTCCATCACCGCGTCGGCGATACGCCGCAGCAAATCCACGTCTGAACTGCGAATGACTATGTGGGTGCCGTACCGATCTTCCCGCAAAAAGGGATAGCTGCCGATGTCCGCATCCGGATGATTTTGTTGGATCAGTGCTAAGGCGTCGGCTATGGAGCTTTCGCCTGTGTAGGCCCGAACCGTGTGGCTACGAATCACCGGGCCTGTGGTGAGCTCGCCCTCCAGCGTTGAAAGCATGGCCTGCATGACCCGGGGTATGCCCGCCATCACATGCACGTTTTCCATGGCGAAACCCTGAGGGCCGCCACTGGGATTGTCGATCAGTGCTGCCCCTTCTGGCACTCGGGCCATGAGCAGACGGGATGCCATGACGTCGTCTGGCGCCGGCCGTTGCCGAATGCGCTCTTCAATGTCTGGATGTTGGACGATGGGAACACCAAAGGCCTTGGCGATGCACACCGCCGTGATGTCGTCATGGGTGGGGCCAATGCCACCGGTGGTGAACACATAGTCGTAGCTTCCCCGCACCTCGTTTATCGTGTTCACGATAATATCTTCGTCATCGGGAATAACCCGGGCGTGGTGCACCTGAATACCCCAGCCACCCAAGGTGGTGGCGATGTGATTCAGGTTTATGTCTTGGGTGCGGCCAGACAAAATCTCGTTGCCGATAACGATGACACAGGCAGTGACGGATTGGCTCATGGAGTCGCCTTAATTGCGGAAAGCCACGATTTTAACAGAAGGGCCCGTCAAGACAGCGTAAACGCCTCAGCAGTTTTTGAAATTGGGTTTGCGTTTGGCCGCGAAGGCTTTGCGGCCCTCTTTATAATCTTCGCTGTTGAAGCAGTCGTCGATCATGGCGCGAACTGCTTCGACCTCGTCCTGACGGCCGCCGCGCTCCCAGGCGTTCAGCGCTGCCTTGGCCGCTTGCACCGTGAGGGGCGCGTTGCCGGCGATAGTGGTCGCATACTCGATGCAGGCAGCTTCGATGTCATCTCGCTCGTGAATGAAGTTAACAAGGCCCATGTCCTTGGCCTCGCTGGCGGGCATGAACCGGGCTGAGAACATGATGTCTCGAGCGCGACTGGGGCCCACCAGTCTGGCCAGCTTGGATAGACCCTCGTATTCGTAACCAAGCCCAAGTTTGGCGGCTGGAATGCCAAAGCGGGAATCTGGCGTGGCAAAACGCACATCTGCCGCCAGAGCTGTGGCCAGGCCGCCGCCAATACAGTAGCCCTCAATCAGACCGATCAGGGGCTTTTCTATTTTCGCCAGCCAGTTGGTTGCTCGTCCGGCGATAACGCCGTAACTGGCGCGCTGTTCGGCGTTGGCCCTGGCTTTATCAAATTCCGAGATGTCCGCGCCTGAGACAAAGGCTTTGCCTCCAGCCCCGCGCATGATGATGACGCGCACATCGGGGTTTTCGGCGAAGTGTTCCAGAATGTCGCCGATGCCTTCCCACATTTCCAACGACAGGGCGTTGTGGCGCAAGGGATTGTTGAAAATCATCCAGCCAATACCGTCCCCAATCCGGGCCTGCATACGTTCGGTTTTTAGCGTCAGCGTGTGTTCAGATGTCATAGATTCCTCTGCTGTGGGTGGTAACGTTGGCGGCAGGGGATTGTTTTATACTTTCTGAGTCGCTGCGCCAATGGTTTGTCTGGACCCAAGTCCGGGATCCTATGGTGGGGCCGTAACAAACTGGGGGGTTTATGGATTTTGCACTAACCGAAGAACAAGACTTGATCCGCGATGCCGTGGCCAAGGTCTGTGAAGATTTTCCCGACGAGTACTGGGCGCAAAAAGACGCCGACCACGAGTTTCCTTGGGATTTCTACAACACCATGTCTGAAGCGGGTTGGATCGGCATCGCCATTCCCGAAGCCTACGGTGGCAGCGGGCGGGGAATCACCGAAGCCAGCATCGTGCTGGAGGAAGTAGCGGCCTCTGGGGCGGCCATGAATGGGGCGACCCCTTTGCACTTGTCCATGTTCGGCATGGAGCCGGTGGTGAAGTACGGCTCGGAAGAGATGAAGCAAAAGTATCTGCCCGCCGTTGCTCGGGGTGAACTGCATGTGGCCTTTGGTGTTACCGAGCCCGATGCGGGAACCGATACCACGTCCATTAAAACCGCCGCACGCCGAGAGGGTGACCAGTACATAGTCCGTGGTCGCAAGGTTTGGACCACCAAGGCCTTGCAGTCCGAACGGGTGCTGCTGCTGACCCGTACCACACCACGAGACGAGGTAGAGCGCCGCACCGATGGTATGACCCTGCTGCTGGCCGAGTTGCAGCGCGACGAGGTTACGATTTCGCCCATCGATAAAGTTGGCCGCAACGCGGTGGCGACCTGTGAGGTGGTTTACGACGATTTGCCGGTCAGCGTTACCGATCGAGTGGGGGAAGAGGGCAAAGGATTCCAGTATCTGATTTCTGGCTTGAACGCCGAGCGTATTTTGATCGCCGCCGAAGCGCTGGGGATTGGCAAGGCTGCCCTGCGCAGAGCCGTGGGTTATGCCAACGAGCGGGTGGTTTTTGGTCGACCAATTGGCAAAAACCAAGGTGTGTCCTTTCCTTTGGCCGAAGCGAAGATGCGCCTGGACGCGGCAGAGCTCATGATACGCAAGGCCGCTTGGATGCTGGACAACGGAATTCCCTGTGGGGCCGAAGCCAATATGGCGAAGTGGCTGGCAGCGGACGCTGGCTTTCAGGCAGCAGATCAGGCCATGCAGGCTCACGGCGGCTTCGGTTACGCCAAGGAATACCATGTAGAGCGTTATTGGCGGGAAGCACGATTGATGCGAATTGCCCCCATCTCTCAAGAGATGATTTGCAACTTTGTGTCAGAGCATGTGTTGGATTTACCTCGATCTTATTGAGCACCCTAAGTTGGCTGACTGGGTCGAGTGCCAGATACAGGCGGCAGATACAGGTAGCAGATACAGGTAGCAGATAAAGGGTATATAGATGTGCCCAACAGAGGGTCAAAAAGGCCCGGAGAGATACCGATCGAAGAAAGGGAGGAACCCATGGCAGACAATGCACAAATCATTCGAGACTTCGTTGCCGCTTGGTCACGACTGGATCCGGATGAACTGGCGGGCTATTTCTGTGAAGACGGCTGTTACTACAATATGCCCACCAAACCCGTTAAGGGGCGGGACAATGTGCGCCAGTTTATTGCCGGCTTTATCGCGAACTGGAC
The DNA here is from genome assembly GCA_029248675.1 of Pseudomonadales bacterium. Lineage (GTDB taxonomy): Bacteria > Pseudomonadota > Gammaproteobacteria > Pseudomonadales > Azotimanducaceae > UBA4421. Next base: position 11,317 of record JAQWIX010000002.1, read on the forward strand.
CGAGACGAACTGGGACATCATCAACTTAGTAGCCGATGGCGATGTAGTGTGCTGCGAGCGGCTGGATCGCACGAAGTTTGCTGAAGGCGGTGTGGACCTACCCTGTTTCGGGGTCTTTGAGATGTCCGATGGCAAAATCAAAGAATGGCGGGACTATTTTGATCTGAACACTTTCATGCAAGCGGCACCCAAGGCCTGAGATTTTTCGCCAATATCCTGCCTGTGAGATCGCAGCCTCAGGTCGGCTGACTTAACAGGCTTGCAACTCGGGCCTGTACGTTGGGGACGATGGTGTCCTCGATCCATGGACGCTGCCGCAACCAGTAGGTATTTCGCGGGCTTGGATGGGGCAGCACTGCCACATCGGGCCAGCGGGCCTGCCAATCAGCCACCGTTTCGCTCAAAGATTCTTGGGGTTTGCTTAAGTGCCACCGCACCGCGTGACTGCCCACCAACAGCGTGAACTGCACGTTGGTCAGCCGTGCCAGCAGCGTGGCTCGCCAGCGCTTGGCGCACTCTGGTCGAGGCGGCAGGTCACCGCCACTGCCCTTACCCGGATAACAAAACCCCATGGGCAGCAGTGAAAAATTCTCCGGGTTGTAGAAGCTTTCCGAACTCACCCCCAGCCATCGCCGCAAGCGCTCACCACTTGGGTCATCGAAGGGTTTGCCGCTGTGGTGGGCTGCGGTTCCCGGGGCTTGGCTGACCAATAAGATCGGTGCCTTGGGACCAAACTGGAACACGGGTTTGGGGCCCAAGGGCAGATGGGCTGAGCATTCGCTGCAGTTTTTCACCTGCTGAATAAGGTCGGCGTCCCGCATCATGGCCCGTTACAGGCCCAGAACATCGGCGCGATCCAGCAGGCTTTGGATAATGCGAATGCTGGCGGCATCCACCATGACCCCGTCTACGCTAATAGCGCCTCGTCCTTCTTGTTGGGCTGCTTGGTAAGCGGCTTTTTGCTTGCGTGCTTGAGCGATGCGTTCGGCGGATGGGGTAAAGGTCTGTTCAATGGCCGTTATCTGGTTGGGGTGAATGGCCCATTTGCCACCCATGCCAAGCAGTTGAGCGCGCTGAGCCTCGACGGCGGTGGTGTCTAGGTCGCTAAAATCGGCGTAGGGGCCATCTATGGGTTCGATGCCATTGGCCCGGCAAGCCATGGCGATTTTAAAGCGTGGGTAGTGCCATAAGTCGCCGGGATAGCCGTCGGTGCTGCCTACTGACTGCAGCTGCATTTGCTGGCTGGCGGCGTAGTCGCCTACCCCAAAGATCAGGGTTTCGATACGGTCCGAGCAGCCGGCAATGGCCTCTGCCTGTAGCAGGCCTTGGACTTCTTCGATTAAGCACTCGATACCGATACGCTTTGTCAGGCCTAGCTTTTGCTCTAGCTGATCTAACAGCAGGTGCACAAAGCGCACATCGCTGACGCTGGTGGCCTTGGTAAGAATAATCGTATCCAGTTGCGCGTGGGCATGGGTGACCACCTCGATGATGTCGTCATGACACCATGGGGTTGTTACGTCGTTAATGCGCAAGCTCAGGGTATGGGCCAGAAACCGCTGATTGTTAAGAGCGTGAATGACCTGTGCACGCGCAGCAGCTTTTGCCTCCGGGGCCACCGCATCTTCCAGATCGAAAAATAGCTGATCTACCGACAGGGCTGTGGCCTTGGTGATCATTTTCTGGGAGCTGCCGGGTACGGCCAAGGTGCAGCGTCTGGGGCGGTTGGGTTGGGCAGTCATGGTGTGTTCCTCAGTATGCGACCTAAGTACGCGACCTAGGCAATGTCTGAATGCTGACGAATGAAGTCGCAGACGTGTCGATCAAAGTCCCCAGCACCTTCCATGTTGACCCCGTGGCCGGCGTCGATTTCCACCACGGACAGGTTTTGCATATGGGCCTTTGCCCATGCCTGGTTCTCTGCGAACCGGCGTTCCTTGGTGCCGTGACACAGCAGTACGGGGCGCGGGTTGGTGGGTGCGAGGTCGCGGATGCTGGTAAATGGGTTGGTGTGCTGCAAGGTGCTGGCCACGCCTTCAGGTTTGAGGTTGGCGCAGTCTTCGAGCAGTTGAGCTTTGACCACCGTTGGCACATTCCGGGCACGGCGGGGGTGGACGGGAATACGATCAATGGCCGCGATGCCGCCGGCGCGAATGTTGTCAGCGGATTTGGATGCCGTGGCCAGCCATTCATTAATCAACGGTGTGTCCGCGAGGGCTGAATTGGAATTAGTGAATATGTGGCCGTATACGTGTTCTGGTTGTTCACAGGCGTAGCGGATGGTGAGGCCGGCGCCCAGGGAATAGCCGCATAGGAACCAACGGTCTGCGCCAAGCTGGCGTCGTATTTGGTCGAACTGCTGGACATAGGCAGCGGGAGAATAATGCGTGGGATCCGCCGGTGCTGGCGATCGGCCGTGGCCCCAAAGCTCCGCAGTAACAGGACGGCAGACCTCGCCAAGAGCGGCTAAGTTCGCCAGCCATTGGGCACTGGAGGACAAAAAGCCGTGCACCATAAGCAAGAATGGCCCCTGGCCAGGGTGCACTTGGAAGGCAATTCTGGGTGAATTTTCAGTGTACTGCATGATCAACGATACTGTGCCAGCGGGCTAAATTGTCATGCTACCATGCACAGGAGTTGGTATTTGCTCATGAGGGAGAGGGATATGACTTACGACTTAGTGATCAAGAACGGCAGCGTTGTCGATGGTTCGGGTAACCCCCAGTATCGGGCGGATGTGGCGGTGCAGGACGGTAAGATCGCCGCCATCGGGCGCATCAATGACAGGGCCAAGCAGACCATCGACGCCGAAGGCCATGTGGTATCGCCGGGTTTTGTGGATGGGCACACCCACATGGACGCTCAAGTATTTTGGGATCCCATTGGCTCCTGTTCTTGCTACCACGGTGTCACCAGTGTGGTCATGGGCAACTGCGGCTTCACCTTGGCACCCTGTAAACAAGAAGATGCGGATCTCGTCTTTCGTAACTTAGAGCGGGCGGAAGATTTGTCCCGGGACGCCATGCTGGAAGGAATCGACTGGCGCTGGGAAACCTTTCCTCAGTTTTTAGACGTGATTGATGAGCTGCCCAAGGGCATTAACTACGCCGGCTACATCGGTCACTCGGCTCTGCGCACTTATGTGATGGGCGAGCGAGCATTCAGCGACGCCGCCAGCGAAGACGATGTGCGCAAGATGCAGCACTTGGTCAAGGAAGCGGTGCAGGCAGGCGCCATCGGGTTTTCTACCTCTCGTACCTTTAATCACCTCACTGCCGACGATCGGCCTGTGGCCAGCCGGCTGGCGGAATGGGATGAGGTGCGAGCCATCGTTAACGCCGTAGGCGAAACCGGCAAAGGGTTATTTGAGATTGCTGGCGAAGCGCCGGGCCGTGACCCTGAGCGAATCGCTGAGTATCACGGCCGTCTGCGTGATCTGGCCGTGGAATCCGGAGTCCCCCAAACTTGGGGTATGTTCAGCGTGCGGGCGGCTCCAGATTTGTGGCGACCGTACTTTGACCTGCTGGACGAAACCGCCGCCGCCGGTGGGCGCATGTACGCTCAGGTACACAGCCGGGCGCTGTCCAGTCTGCTGTCTTTTGAGAGCAATACCCCGTTTGATAATTGGGAGTATTGGTTAGAGTTCCGTCAGCTGCCCCTAGCCGAACAGGCGGCGAAAATGCGCAACCCCGAGATCAAGGCCAAGCTTGTTGAGGTGGCCAGCCGGGAATACACAGGGCCACGTATCGTGGGCGCAGAAGCCAGGCCACCGGAATGGGATTTCATCTACCC
>JAQWIX010000014.1 GCA_029248675.1 Pseudomonadales bacterium
CCGTTGGAATATGACCTGCTGTTTGAGCGATTCCTCAACCCCGAGCGGGTGTCCATGCCAGATTTCGATGTGGATTTTTGTATGGAGGGCCGCGATCGGGTGATCGCCCATGTCAGCGAACTCTATGGGGCAGAGGCGGTAAGCCAGATTATTACCTTTGGCACCATGGCGGCGAAAGCCGTGGTGCGGGACGTCGCCCGAGTACAGGGTAAGCCCTACGGTTTGGCGGATAAGCTTTCAAAATTGATTCCGTTCGAGGTCGGTATGACCTTGGCCAAGGCCATGGACGACAGTGAGGACCTGCGTAACTTTGTTCGTGAAAACGACGAAGTTTCCGAGATCATGGACATGGCGTACAAGTTGGAGGGGATTGTCCGCAACGTGGGACGTCACGCCGGTGGGGTGGTTATCGCACCCTCAGCGCTCACGGATTTCGTGCCGCTGTACACGGAAGAAGCAGGTTCCGGCCTAGTTTCCCAGTACGATAAGGACGACGTCGAACGGGCGGGTTTGGTTAAATTTGACTTTCTGGGCCTGAAAACCCTGACCATTATCGACTGGGCGGTGAAGAGTATTAATGCCCAGCGAGACGCCACTGAGCCGCGCCTGAGAATTGAGGAACTGCCTCTGGGGGATAAGTCGACCTTTGAACTCATGCGTCGGGCTGAGACCACGGGAATTTTCCAGTTGGAAAGCCGTGGCATGAAGGATCTGATTCGGCGTCTTCTGCCTGATAATATCAACGATATTATTGCTTTAGTGGCGCTATTTCGACCAGGTCCTCTTCAGTCCGGGGCGGTGGATGACTACATCAACCGCAAGCATGGCAAGGAGCCGGTGAGCTTCCCCCACCCGTCCTTGGACACGGTCTTGGAAGGCACATACGGCGTGGTGCTGTATCAAGAGCAGGTTATGCAAATTGCTCAAGTGCTGGCTGGTTTTAGTCTTGGTCAGGCAGACCTGCTCAGGCGAGCCATGGGCAAGAAGAAAGCGGAAGAAATGGCCAAGGTGCGCGAGCAATTCTTGGACGGCACCGCTCAGAATGACGTATCGGCCCAGTTGGCCAACGAGATCTTCGATCTGATGGAGAAATTTGCCGGTTACGCCTTCAACAAATCTCACTCCGCCACTTATGCGTTGTTGAGTTTCCAAACCGCCTGGCTAAAGACCCATTACCCTGCTGAGTTTATGGCGGCCAACCTGTCGGCGGATATGCAGAATATTGACCGAGTGGTGGTTTTAATCGACGAGGTTCGGCGAATGAAGCTGGCTTTGCTGCCGCCCTCGGTGAATAAGAGCGAGTTTCGCTTCTGCGCCCAAGATGGTGCCGTGATCTACGGCTTGGGGGCCGTGCGTGGGGTGGGTGAAGGGCCTGTGGAGGCGATTGTGGAGGCTCGAGCCTCTGGCGATTTCAAAGACTTAGCGGATTTTTGTCAGCGCTTGGACAGCAAGAAGGTCAACAAGCGCGTGCTGGAAGCACTCATCAGCGCAGGTGCTATGGATGATTTTGCCTTTGAAGATGAAGGCTTGGATCAGGTCCGCGCGAGGCTGAAAGCGCAGATGCCTATGGCTATTCAAGGTGCCGAACAGGTGGCCCGAGATGCCGAAGTAGGTATAACAGACCTCTTTGGTGGTATCGCTGAACCCAAGGCCGATATCGGCGCGGCGCCAGTGGTGGTGCCTCCGTTGACGTCTATGCAGCGCCTTCAAGGCGAAAAGGAGACCCTGGGGCTGTTTTTAACCGGCCATCCCATTGACGGGTTCGAGACGGAGATACGCCAGTTTTGTCGAACCCCCATTAAGGACCTACGAACTGGAAAGCACAGCCAATGGGTGACCGGCATGGTAGTCAGCCAGCGGGTGATGAAAACAAAGCGTGGCACCTCCATGGGGTTTTTGGTGCTGGATGATCGTACGGCCCGTTTGGAAGTTTCTCTTTTTAGTGAAGCCTTCGAACAGTACGGTGGCAAGGTTAGCAAGGACGAGCTTCTGGTCGTGGAGGGCGAGGTGCAACACGACGAGTACAGTGGTGGCACGGCCCTTCGAGCCAGCCGTGTCCTTACCATTGATGAGGCCCGACAGCGCTTTGCTCGGGGCTTACAGATGGATTTTTCCTCGTGTGGGCTACCCGAGAACTTCGCTGGCCAGTTGAAAGAATTGATCTGTAGTCATCTGTCATCCCAATTCGGGGGTGTGGCCAATTGCCCCATCGAGGTGCTGTACCCTCAATCTGGGGCGGTAGCTAAAATTGTGCTTGGCAACGATTGGCGGGTGCAGGTGAGCGAGGAGTTGCTGCAGGCGCTAAGCCGAAGTTTTGATGCGGCGAAAATATCGATAAATTACCAATAAAAACAGTTATATATAGATTTAATCTAATTTAGATTCGATAAATCTCAAACCACACAACGATCCTGCCAAACATGTCCTCAAAACCCAGCCAACCCTTTGAGAAGGCAATGGAAAAAGCCTTAATTTCCGCTTTAGACCACGCCATACATCACGCCGCCGAGGAGGATGTAAGGGGTGTCAAATCGCCACTTCGGCTGGTGATTGCCTTAAGCGGTGGTGCCGACTCCACGGCTTTGTTGCGTGGCGCGAGCCAGTACCTAGGTCAGCGATTTACCATCCTTGCCCTCCACGCCGATCACGGGCTGCACCCCGAATCCGGTCGGTGGGCCGAGCACTGTCGCCGGCTCTGCAAGCGCCTAGGGGTACCCATTGAGGTTGAGTCTGTGAACGTATCCGATGCGGGGAACCTCGAAGCCGCCGCCCGGGATGCCCGCTACGGCTTGTTTGCTCGGTATCTGACCGGCAACGATCTGTTGTTAATGGGCCATCACCAGCAAGATCAGGCGGAAACTCTGTTGCTACGGACCCTGCAGGGTAGAGGCTTGGTGGGCATGCGCTACTACGGCAGTTTGGGCCAAGGCCACTTCATACGGCCGTTTTTGTCTTTGCCCAAGGATCAACTGATTCAATACCTCAGGGCAGCGGGTGAGGAATGGATTGAAGATCCCAGTAACCAACAGACGAACTTTGATCGGAATTATTTACGCCAAGAGGTCTTGCCAGCGTTAACTCAGCGATGGCCCAACGCAGCTGATGCCTTGGCGCGGGTATCCGCGGATGCTGGGGCACAAGTGGCGCTTCTGCAACGCTACGCCGCCGAGCTGCCGAACCAGGTGCCATTTGACCGAGTGCCTCAGAGCCGGGCTGAAGCTCGGGTGTGGCTGCGTGCCTTTTTGGCCAGCCGAGGCCATCATCGGGTAACGGATGTGGCCATTGACGAGTACTTTCGTCAGCAAAGGGAGAGTGGCCGGGCTGCCATGACATTGGCATCGATGGGATCTGAGGCTTCAGGACATCTTCACGCATGGCGCGGTGAGTTGTTCTACGAACGAGCTGACGACGTTTCTGAATTGCCTTGGCCCCAAGCCAATAGCCCACTGCCATGGCGCATAAGATGGCGGCAACAGGTTCTCGAAGTTGATCTTGCTCAGGGACAATCTCCCGACGTCACAGGCTACAGAGGCCAGCTGAGTATCCTGCACCGAGAACAGCTGCTTTCGACGGATGAAGGGCTGGCCCACCGGTTGAAAAAGCTCTTTCAGCAGGGCCAAATTCCACCTTGGCGACGAGCCGGTTACCCGCTGGTCTGTGATGCAGATGGCCTGGTGTGTATGCCGGGCATTTGGCGGCGCGAAACATCGGTCTTGGGCGGGGATTTGTCAGCATACTGCCGGATCCGATGGCTCACCGAGGAAATAAGCCCTAGCTTCGAAGCGAAGTCATCTTAAATCGCAGATACTGGGCCGAATTAGGGTCATGGCGATTGAGCTTACAGGGGCGAACTGCTAGTTTATCCGTCCATCTTGCCCAGCCCGTTGGGGCGTTATTTTAACGTCAACAAAACGGCTCAGTGGCAACACATTGTAGTGGTCACGCTAGCGCCGAGCGGCTAAAGATGGGGTTCAATGACGCGATATATTTTTGTTACTGGTGGTGTGGTTTCTTCCTTAGGTAAGGGCATTCTCACCGCGTCCTTAGCAGCTCAACTCGAGTCTCGAAAACTCAAGGTTAACGTCCTAAAAATGGATCCGTACATCAACGTCGATCCCGGAACCATGAGTCCGATCCAACACGGTGAAGTGTTCGTTACCGCCGATGGCGCGGAGACAGATCTCGACTTGGGGCACTACGAACGCTTTTCCAACGCTCGCATGAGCCGAAAAAACAATTTCACCACCGGCAGCGTTTACGCAGAGGTCTTGAGACGAGAACGTAAGGGCGAGTACCTAGGTGGTACGGTTCAGGTGATTCCTCATGTCACCGACGAGATCAAGCGGCGCACGCGTCTGGCAGCAGACGATGTAGACGTATTGATCGTCGAGGTGGGCGGCACGGTAGGGGATATTGAATCTCAGCCGTTTTTGGAAGCCATTCGCCAGATGCGCATGGAAGAAGGCCGTACGCGCTCGTTGCTCATTCACCTGACCCTCGTGCCCTACTTGCGCAAGTCCGGAGAGATCAAGACCAAGCCCACCCAGCACTCGGTGAAGGAGCTACGCTCCATTGGTCTGCAGCCAGATATTCTTGTATGTCGCTCGGAGGCACCCATACCCGCGTCTCAGCGAGGCAAAATCGCCTTGTTTACCAATGTCGAGGAGCGGGGCGTGGTCGGTATGCGGGACATCGATACCATCTATCAGGGCCCCCTTGAGCTGCATGAGCAGGGCTTAGACGACTTTGTGGTGGAGCAGCTGCAGCTGGACTGCCCGCCGGCAGATCTTAGCGATTGGCGTCGAGTGGTAGAGGCTCAATTGGCGCCGAAGCACGAGCTGAAGATCGCCTTTGTTGGTAAGTACCTCGAGTTGCTCGACGCCTACAAGTCGCTGATCGAAGCCATTACCCACGCGGGTATTCAAACCGAAACCAAGATCCACATCGATTACATCGACGCAGAAGAATTGGAAAAAAGTGGTGTCCATCGGCTAGCCGGTGCCGCTGCGATCCTAGTACCCGGCGGATTCGGTGGACGCGGCTTCGAGGGCAAGATTTTAGCGGCAGGATATGCGCGGGAGCACAAAGTCCCTTACTTGGGCATTTGTTACGGGCTGCATGCTGCGGTCATCGACTTTGCCCGTCACTGCGCCGACCTAGAGGGCGCTAACACCACAGAAATTCTAGACCAGCCCAAGCATCCGGTGATTGGGTTGATCACCGAGTGGACAGATCAATCTGGCCAGGTCGAGCAGCGCACAGAAGAAGGGGATCTTGGCGGTACCATGCGCTTAGGAGAGCAGGCCTGCGTCCTCAATCAGGGCAGCTTGGCGCACCGGGTATACGGTGAGAATGTGGTCTACGAGCGCCATCGGCATCGTTACGAGGTGAATAATAACTACGTTGATCAACTCATCGAAAGCGGACTGGTAATCGGCGGTCGATCTGAGGACGGTGAACTGGTCGAGATGGTGGAGATTGAGGATCATCCTTGGTTCCTCGCCTGCCAATTCCATCCCGAATTTACCTCCTCACCCCGGCGTGGCCATCCGTTGTTCACCGGGTTTATCAGTGCTGGTCTTGCACAGGCCGGCATTGTTACCGGGGCCGCCACCGAAGCGGAAAAGACTTGAACACCAGCGCCTTGGGCGTCGGTATTGACGACACATAAAGAGGGCTGAGCCATGCAACTTGCGCATATGACTGTTGGTGACGGACAACCGTTGTTCGTGATCGCCGGACCTTGTGTTATCGAAAGTGAGAGCTTGATCATGAGCACTGCCGAAACGTTAAAGCGTATCGGCGAAGACTTAGGGATCAGCATCGTTTTCAAAAGCTCATTCGACAAGGCCAATCGCTCGTCCATCGACAGCTATCGTGGGCCGGGCATTGAGGAGGGTTTGCGGATATTGCAGCAGGTGAAAACCCAGCTGCAGATGCCGGTTCTCACCGACGTGCACGAAGACACGCCCTTAGACGAGGTGGCCAGTGTCGTTGACGTCATGCAGACTCCGGCCTTTCTGTGCCGGCAAACGAACTTTATTGTTCGGGTGTGTGAGCAAGGCATTCCGGTAAACATCAAGAAAGGTCAGTTCTTGGCGCCACTGGATATGATTCATGTGGCGAAAAAGGCGCTGTCGACGGGTAATTCTCAGGTCATGGTGTGCGAGCGAGGGGCCAGCTTTGGTTATAACAACCTGGTATCCGACATGCGTTCCCTTGCCCTGATGCGGCAAACCCAATGCCCAGTTGTGTACGATGCCACGCACTCGGTGCAGATGCCCGGCGGCCAAGGCAGCACGTCTGGCGGTCAACGAGAAATGGTGCCGGTTCTGGCGCGGGCCGCGGTAGCCACAGGCATTGATGGGTTATTTATGGAATGCCATCCCAATCCGGCGGAGGCTAAATCCGACGGCCCGAATTCATGGCCATTGGATCTGGTTGGGCAGTTGCTGAAGCAGCTGCAGGCCATTGATGCCACGGTAAAGGCATCGCCGAGATTAGAAGATCACGTATCGGCCTAGGCGGAGCAACGGCTGCAGCAACCCAAAGGGTGGGTAGTCAGGTCAAGAGAATCATTCACGTAGATGAGCTGTCTGACGTCTTCATTGGCAGACAACTAGACTTAGTTAAAAGGGAACGAAGAACATGAGCGCGAAGGCGAACATAGTAGAAGTAGCGGCTTGGGAGATATTGGATTCTCGGGGTAATCCGACAATTGAAGCCCTAGTGCGTACCGAAGACGGTGGATACGGCCGAGCAGCAGCGCCCTCCGGCGCGTCTACCGGCAGTCGTGAAGCCTTGGAGCTTCGCGACGGTGATCCCCAGCGCTATCTGGGTAAAGGCGTCGAGAAGGCCGTTGGCCTGGTCAATGGTGAAATCAGTCAGGCATTGCTCGGTGTGGATGCGAGCAATCAGCTGGATCTGGATGCTCGGTTGTTGAATCTAGATGGAACCGAGAACAAAGCACGCTTGGGGGCAAACGGTCTGTTGGCGGTGTCACTTGCTGCGGCCAAGGCAGCAGCGGCCAGCCAGAAGCGCCCACTTTATGCCCACATAAATGAACTAGCTGGTGGTGCTGATATGAGCATGCCGGTGCCAATGATGAATATTCTAAACGGCGGTGCTCACGCGGATAATAACGTAGATATTCAGGAGTTCATGATCCAACCCGTTGGCATGGGCTCTTTTCGAGAGGCCCTGCGCTGCGGTGTTGAAATTTTTCATCATTTAAAGCAAGTGCTTCAGTCAATGGGCCTTTCTACCGCGGTGGGTGACGAGGGTGGCTTTGCGCCCAATCTGACCTCCAACGCACAAGCCTTGGAAGTCATCGAGCAAGCGGTTGCCAGTGCAGGTTACACCTTGGGCAGTGATGTGACCCTAGCCTTAGATTGCGCCGCGTCAGAATTTTATGTGGACGGGCAATACGATTTGGCTGGCGAAGGAAAGCGCTACGATTCGGCTGCCTTTGTCGACTATCTCGCCAACCTCTGTGACAGTTTCCCCATCGTTTCTGTGGAAGACGGCATGGATGAGTCGGATTGGGACGGCTGGAAGGCGTTGACGGATCGTATTGGTCGTCAAGTGCAGCTGGTTGGCGACGATTTGTTTGTCACCAACACTAAGATTTTGCAGCAGGGCATCGACCGTGGTGTGGCGAATTCGATTTTGATTAAGTTCAACCAAATTGGCACTCTGACCGAGACGCTTCAGGCCATCAACATGGCCAAAGAAGCAGGTTACACCAACGTTATCTCCCATCGGTCCGGAGAAACTGAGGACACGACCATTGCGGATCTGGCTGTAGGCACCGGCGCAGGTCAGATCAAAACAGGCTCCTTGTGTCGCTCGGACCGTGTAGCTAAATACAACCAGCTACTGCGCATCGAAGCGGAACTGGGTAGCGCCGCCCGCTATCCCGGGCGCGGGGCTATTTACGCCCAAGGCTAGCCCATGAGCGAGGTCAGTCAGAAGCAAAATCAAATCGCAGCAAGTGCTGCGTTTGTGGAGAAAGGAATGGGTCAATGAAAGTTGCCCTAATCCTCTTGGTCATGATTCTCGCGGCCATGCAGCAGCAGATCTGGTTTGGTGACTCTGGCTATTTTGAACGAAAGGCCCTAGCCCAACGGCATGAGGAGCAGCAGGAGCGCACGCAAATGCTGATCCAGCGCAATGCTAAAATGACCGCAGAGATTCTCGCGCTGAAAAACGATGCAGAGGCCTTTGAGTCTCGAGCTCGAAGTGAATTGGGCATGGTAAAAGAGGGCGAGGTGTTTTATCTCATCCCAGAGGATGACGGCTAACGTGCAGCCGGTTAGATTTCCTATGCCTAACTCACAAAGCGGGGCCTTGCCAAGGGCTCTGATCAAGGTTCATCCAGAGGACTGGCAGGTTACCGAGATCTATGACGAAGCGTTCCAGGAGGAAGGCGAGCACGCCTATTTGTATATAGAAAAACGCTGCCTGAGCACTATTCCTGTAGCTCAGTGGTTATCCGAGCAATTACAGATTCCCCTGTTAGATGTGGGTTATGCGGGAATGAAAGACAAGCATGCACTAACCCGCCAGTGGTTCAGCCTGCGCCAGCCGGGACTGGCCGCCCCGTTAGACGCCCAAACATTAATGCTGAATCAAGGCGAAGAGCAGATCAAAGTTCTGGCCAGTCATCTGCACCATCGTAA
>JAQWIX010000015.1 GCA_029248675.1 Pseudomonadales bacterium
AAATATCTGAGGTTTGACTTCAAAGGGCAGTTCGCTGCTGACGATCTGATGTACCTAGCGGACATCCAGTCGAATTCGATTATAACCGGCGGTGATTATTTGGAGGGGGAACTCGCGTTAGCAATGGATGGTGAGAGCGAGTCCCAGTTGCGAGTGGATACGAATCTGAGGGGCTTTGTCATTGATCTGCCGGCTCAGTTTGGGAAACCGTTGGGCGTCTTAGAACCCAGCGAATTCATGCTCATATTCGGCTCAGGCTATCAAAAACTTGATTGGCGATACGGGCCGGCCCAAGGTTGGCTTGTCGTGCCGGGTGAGGGTGCCGTTTGGGGCTCTGTGGGTCTTGGTACAGTGCCGCTGGATGTTGCAGATGACTATGAAGGCTTTGTGGTCAGTGGCGAGATGTACCGCGCTGACCTAGCCGATTGGGTCTCTGCGGACGGGGCGCCTGCTGTTAAGACGCCTTTTAGCTGGCAAATCCGGGAATTGGACGTTGGCGAGATAGTAGTCGACGAATTGATCTTCACCGACGTGGTTTTGAATGCCGAAAGCGCATCTGATTTATTGGTGTTTCAGCTACAGGGTCAGGATATTGCTGGCAGCATCGATCTGTCTGATCCAGCTATTCCCCAGATGGATTTGCTTAAACTGCGACTGCCTGCGTTGCCTAGCTATGGCGAGAGTTTCTCCGGGAATTTAGATCCTATTGATTTGAGTACTGGTTATGCCCTGCCTCGCGCCATGGTCTTCGTTGATCGCCTGTTCTTGGGAGAGGAAGCGTTTGGGCGGTGGAAGTTCGATATTGTTCCCGAGCAAGACGCGGTACGGTTTGATATCGATGATGTTTCAGTCAACGGTCTTCGTGTCACCGACAGTGTTCTGCGCTGGGATTTGCTGAAAAATATCAGTGCATTTTCGGGATCCATTGATGTGGATGATTTGGCCAGCACCCTACCTTTTTGGGGCTACGCGCCGGTGGCAACCACCACAACAGCGTCTGTGAGCGGAGATCTTTCTTGGGTCGGATCGCCAGCTAATATTGATGTTGCGGCCAGCGAGGGCAGTCTTACCCTTGCAGCCACCGACGGTCGATTTTTGGATATCGAAAACCCAGGTCCGGGCCTCCGGGCTGTTAGCTTGCTGAACATTACCGCCCTTACCAAGCGCGTCAGCTTGGATTTTTCCGATGTGGTTGGAGAAGGCATCAGCTTCGAAAAAGCATCTGGCATGGTTCAGCTGGAGGACCGTGAACTCACCTTTACCGAAAACCTTGTGATCGAAAGTACGTCTTCGCGCTATGAGTTGGGCGGGAAGGTCGATCTGGGCAATGATCAACTGGATGCTCAAATGATCGTGACGCTGCCTGTGAGTGACAGCCTGCCTTGGTACGCTGCATACTTAGCGTTCGTAAATCCAGTGGCTGGAATTAGCCTAGCAGTTGGCGAACGTGTTTTTCGTAAGCCAATTGAGCGGATGAGCTCTGCCAGGTTTTCAGTCTCTGGCGAGCTTAACGACCCGAATGTTGTTTTCACTGATTTGTTCAACCAAGACATCGCCGTTGCGGATGCAGGGGGTGAACGTCTTTCGCCGAATTTACTGAAAGAGCAAAGTACAGAGACTGAAGGTAGCGAGGACCAGACGGACTAATGACCGTGCGTCTCGCATGCCTTGATGACGGAAAAAGTGACGATCACTCTGACGATCCGGCAAGGGGTCGCGGGAGGGTCTGTGGCAAAAATAGATTGGAACGGACCTATATATGAACGATGTAGTTGCAGCGGTAGAAGCGAAGCTTTTGCAGGCCAAGGGCTTGGATCTTGCGGTAATTGAGCGCGGTGTCGGTGGCTTGTTGAATCGCGACATAGACTACGGCGAGGTATTCGTACAAAGCACCCGGGGGGAGTCTTTCGCTCTGGAAGATGGCATTGTGAAAGACGGATCTTTTGGCGTGGAAGCAGGTATCGGGGTGCGCGCCCTCGCTGGCGAAAAAACCGGTTTTGCCTATTGCGAGGACATTCGCCTAGAGGGGTTGCAAGAGGCCGCGCAAGCAGCTCAATCCATCGCCGGCATTGGCGGGCCACGGCGGTTACAGGGTTTTCGTACCAACGATTACCCGGCCCTTTACCCTGCAGATGATCCGATTAGCAGCTTAAGCGATGCGGATAAAGTTCAGCTTTTGCAACGAATCGATCAAGTTGCTCGGGCGGTGGACCCGAAAGTGAAAGAGGTCAATGTTCGGATTTCAGCCAATCATGAAACCATGCTCGTGATGGCCAGCGACGGCACACTGGCAGCGGATATTCGGCCACTGGTGCGTTTCGACGTGTCAGTCATTGTCGAGCACCAAGGCCGCCGAGAACGGGGCAATGCCGGTGGTGGCGGGCGTCGAAGTTTGGAATCCCTCACTGCAGGCTCCTGGGCCGAGGACCTAGCCCGAGAAGCAGTCCGCATGGCTCTGGTGAACCTAGAAGCGGTCGATGCCCCCGCAGGCCCTATGCCCGTTGTTCTGGGGCCAGGGTGGCCCGGGGTGTTGCTGCACGAGGCGGTGGGTCACGGTCTGGAGGGCGATTTCAACCGCAAGGGGAGTTCGGCTTTTTCAGGCCGAGTCGGTGAGCAGGTTGCATCTGAGCTTTGCACTGTTGTAGACGATGGGACCATGTCAGCTCGACGGGGTTCACTAAGCGTCGATGACGAAGGTACACAAACCCAAAGTACGGTGCTGATAGAAAATGGTGTGTTGAAGGGCTACATGCAAGACAAGCTTAACGCCCGTCTGATGAACGTGGCCGCCACCGGTAACGGGCGTCGTCAATCCTATGCCCACGTACCGATGCCACGAATGACCAACACGTATATGCTGCCGGGTAAGGATTTACCTGAAGATATCATTCGCTCGGTTACCAATGGCATTTATGCGGTGAACTTTGGCGGCGGCTCTGTAGACATCACATCTGGTCGTTTTGTCTTTTCGGCCACAGAGGCGTATTTGATTGAAAACGGTAAGGTTACGGCACCGATTCGCGGAGCGACGCTGGTCGGCAGCGGACCGGAAGTCATGAACCGAATTTCCATGGTGGGTAACGATCTAGATTTGGATGGAGGCGTCGGTGTCTGCGGCAAAGACGGGCAATCGGTTCCTGTTGGTGTGGGTCAACCGACACTGAAGGTGGATGAGATTGTGGTTGGTGGAACGGCGACCTGATCGCTCGTATTTTGCCTGACAAAGAGGTTTAGCCCTTGTTCGGCTGGTCAGAACTGGCTTGTTCGGAATCCTCAGTCAAGGTGCTGCGAATAAATTTGAACAAAGCTCTTTGCGCACGTTTGTGTGCGTCGCTGGGTTCTTCATGGGCTAAGGGTTTGGAGTTGGCAGCGGCGGAAACCAGCTGTCGTAATACTTGTCTCTCAACGCCGGGGTGTTGGGAAATGAAATCAGTTAACGTGTGCGGCTCGGCTATGAGCTTGTCTCGCCATTGCTCTAAGGCATGGAAGAAGTGCCGAGCTGCTGCGGACTGGCCGTCTAAGTCGGCTAACTGCGCCTCGATTGCTGCAGCGTCGACTTTACGCATGAGCTTGCCGATAAACTGCATTTGTCGGCGGCCGCCCTCTCGGCTGTTGATTGCAGCGTGGGTATCAAGGGCTTGTCTGAGCTGCTGCGGCATCTCGACGCGAGCCCGAACGTCAGGTTTTAACTGGGTCAAACGAAGCCCCAGTTTCTGTAGGCGCTGGGCCTCTCGTTTGAGGGCTGATTTAGAGAGTTCTTCTGGCATTTTGAAAACTTAAAGGAAGCAAGGTATTGGAGTTTATAGACCATCAGCAAGAATTGACCGCCTTGGTTGAAAATATTCTGGGTGAAGCCAAAAGCCAAGGTGCCGACGAGGCTGAAGTATCGGTCAGTATGGAGCAAGGCTTGGGAGTTAGCGTGCGCAAAGGTGAGCTAGAAAATCTCGAGTTCAATCAAGATCGTGGTTTTGGGATCACCCTGTACTTTGGCAAACGAAAAGGTTCGGCCAGCACAACCGACAGTAGCGAGGCGGCCATAAGAGAAACCGTCGCAGCTGCTAAAGGCATTGCTCGACATACTCAGGAGGATCCCCATAGCGGACTGGCAGCGGCGCAATTGATGGCAAGGGAGCCAGTAGATCTTGGGTTGTACGACCCCTGGTCTATCGAGCCTGAGCAGGCCACGGCCATGGCTGTGGCAAGTGAAGAAGCTGGATTAGCTTTGGATGGCAAGCTGACGAATTCGGATGGGGCCCAAGTTAGCACCCAGCAAGCGTTGCGGGTGTATGGTAACAGCCACGGTTTTTTGGGCGCCTATCCCAGTACCCGGCATAGTCTAAGTTGCGTGCTTATAGGTGAGGACAATAACGGTATGCAGCGGGATTACT
>JAQWIX010000028.1 GCA_029248675.1 Pseudomonadales bacterium
CCATGAACGCAGTGGCAATCCCCGGCACCCAAAAGTACCAACGCTTGTCGCCGGTTCGGTCCGAAAGCTTGTCACTGATGTAGCCACCGGCAAATGTACCAATAGCGCCAATGCCAGCAACGAGGGCTAGGGCTGCGCCCAGATCCGTAGAAGACATGTTGTGCACCCTAGTGAAAAAGGGTGCATTCCAGGTGCTTGCGCCGTAGCTGACAAAGGCATGCAATCCAGCTGCGAAGGACAAGTGTCGAAAGGAAACTTTTGCCCAAAGAAAGCTTAGTACTTCTTTTACTGCCGGGGCTTCAACCTTGGGCGCGGCTCCAGACACTCCGCCGGTGGAGAGCTTGCCGTCGGACATGCCGCGGGGCGGTTCGCGCAAGGTAAACATAATTACCATGGCAACAAAAATGCCTGGCAGGCCAACTAGGAAAAACGTGTTACGCCAGCCAATGGTGTCAGCTCCCCAACCGCCCACATAGCTGCCGAT
Source organism: Pseudomonadales bacterium (assembly GCA_029248675.1). Lineage (GTDB taxonomy): Bacteria > Pseudomonadota > Gammaproteobacteria > Pseudomonadales > Azotimanducaceae > UBA4421. The sequence continues at coordinate 485 of JAQWIX010000028.1, forward strand.
CATGGTGCCAAAGGGAATGCCAAGGGCGTATATCGACAGTGCGGTTGCACGTGTTTCGATTGGGAAGTAATCGGATATTAAGGAATGGCTTGGCGGGCTGGCGCCGGCTTCGCCAACACCCACACCGATCCTCGCGAGCAGCAGCATCCAGAAGTTCGCGGCCAAACCGCACAGGGCGGTCATGGCACTCCAGATCACCATGGAAACCGCGAGGATCTTTACCCGGCTACGTCGATCCGCCAAGGCGGCAATGGGGATGCCTAGGAAGGTGTAGAAGACTGCGAACGCAAGCCCTCCCAACAAACCCAATTGAGCGTCGCTAAGAGCTAACTCCAGCTTGATCGGCTCTAAGAGCAACGAGAGAATTGAACGATCAACAAAGTTGACGATGTAGCCCACGAATAAGATTCCTAAGGCATAGTTGCGATAGGCTGGGCTAAACTCTTTTTGGTCTGACATGTACTCCCCTGATTTTCCAACTAATGCTAACTACCGTTGGTTATGGCCTTTCAGCCATAGGCCCGATAAACGGGTCGTGTGATCAGTCCCCTCCACGGAACTTCCCAGATAGTGACATTTTTACGGCCAAGATCCCAAGGGTTATTCGAGGCTTTTGTAGGCAAGGATAGGCAGTGAAAAACGGCTAGGAGCTTGCGGGTTAAGCGTTGGAAGGTAAGTTAGTTTGCCACCCAGATCGCTTCTGGGGTTTGGAAATGGAAGTTGACGTCAGCAGCGGGTGAGTCAACCTCGGGGCTATTTGCGCACTCTGCGCCGCAGTCGGTCTAGGCGCTCTTTCCAGTATTGGAACTGCTCCGGATCGCCGCCCCGGTCTGGGTGTAGCTGCTGGCACATGCGCCTTGCTTCGATAATTTCCTCTATCGGTAGCACCAGATCCAGTCCAAGCGCTTTTATCTCTGCCGGACTCAGTGTCTTTACCGGACTTGCGGATTCTGGGGGGCGATAGAAGCCGCTCCAGCTGCCGCTGTTCTTACCGCCGTAAGATACGGGGCCAGATAGCCCGAGTTTCCACGGGTGGTTTTTTGCGGGCTTGCGGGATTTGCCGCCGCCGGATTTGCTGTTTGCCATGGATGCAGTCTAATCTGGTGCGGCTTGGGCTCAAGTCATTTCTCTTCTAGCCTAGGTTGATTTATCGCAAAACGGGAAAAACTAATGGCCAACGGCACTTCCGGTCCGACGACGCTTTCCCTAGCCGGTACCCAGCCAGCCTCTCCCTTGGGTTACTACAGCTGGACGTTTGGTCAAGCCGCACGAGATCCCCTGTATATCTTGGTGGTGATCTACATATTTTTTCCCTATTTTTCCAACGTGGTCATTGGCGATCCCGTTGCAGGTCAGGCGTTGGTGGGTTACGTCAACACCATCGCTGGGGTAGCCATGGCCCTTACGGTGCCATTTTTGGGAGCCATTGCCGATAAGGCAGGGCGCTTAAAACCTTGGCTGTTCGTATCGATTTGTTTGGTGGCGCTGTGTGCATTTGCGTTGTGGTGGGTGACGCCGGACGCTTTGGATAATGGTATCGGCCTGTATCCGATTCTTGGTGCGCTGATCTTGATGAATATCGCCTTCGCTTACGCCGAGGTGTTTCATAACGCGATGTTGCCTAGGGTCGCTCCGGCGGATAAGGCCGGCCTGATATCGGGTATGGCCTATGCCCTGGGAAACTTAGGGGGGCTTTCCCTGATGCTGCTAGTGCTTCTGGGTTTTGCCCTGCCTGGCACGGTATCTCTGAGCTGGATTTCCGATACGCCTTGGTTTGGCATCGATCAGAGCGCTTATGAGCAAGATCGCATGGTTGGGCCGTTAGCGGCCGTATGGTTGCTGTTATTTACCCTGCCGGTTCTGCTCTTTACCCCAGACGGTCAGCGCTCGACCATGTCATGGCGTCGTGCCGCCTTGGCGGGGGTGACTGAGGTTTGGCAAACCGTGCGCCATCTGGGTCGCTACCGAAATGTCGCCCGCTATCTGCTGGCACGGATGTTCTTTAATGACGGCATGGTTGGGGTTTTGATCTTCGGCGGCATTTACGCATCCGGGGTCTTCGGCTGGGATTCATCGGAGCTGCTGATCTTCGGTCTGTGTACCAGCACCTCGGCCATGGTGGGAGCCTATGCTGGTGGCAAACTGGACGATTTGCTGGGTTCCAAGCGTACATTGATGATTGCGGTTTCATCGACGGCCCTGATTTTTCTGATCATGCTGTCAGTTGCGCCGGGCCAGTTTTTCTTCGTCTTCGATATGCCTCGCCATCAGGTTTGGTCTCTGCCGTTTTTTAATACGCCGGCAGAGATTTGCTACTTTTTAGCGAATCAGGTTTTCGCAGTCTTTTTTGTCACTGGGTTGTCAGCATCCCGCACCCTGATGGCGCGAATATCGCCTCCCTCCATGACGGCTCAGTTTTTTGCCCTTTATGGCTTAAGTGGTTCGGTGACCGCTTTTTTAGCACCGTTAATGGTGGCGACGGTGACTGATATTTCGGGTTCAGCGCGGTTGGGCATGGGGGCGCTAATTGTATTGATTGTGCTTGGCGTTCTTCTGCTGGCCGGCGTGACCCAAGAGCAGGCCCGTGATCAGCAATAGCGACCTTACCTGTATGGCGCGCGCTGAAAGCCTTCGACTTGCGATCTTTCTTAATTGATTAACGGTTTCTGCTAGTGCCTTAGCGCCGGGAGTATTACCATTGCGCCTCCGCTACGTAATCAAGACCTTTGGACGCATTCGTTAGTTGTCATTGGGGAGTCAGATGTCCAGTTCCGAAAAAAATTTTGAACATGAAGGCGAAGGCGTCGAGCACGACGAGCTTTATACAGTACGTCACAGCCTAGCCCATGTGATGGCTCAGGCTGTGCTAGAGATGCGTCCTGGCAGCACGCTGGGATTCGGCCCACCGATTCGGGATGGGTTTTACTACGACTTTATTTTGTCCGAGCCGCTGACAGAGGAAGATTTTCCTGACCTGACCCGGCGCATGAAAAAAATCCTAAAGAAGGGACAGCGCTTTGATCGAGAGGATCTCAGTGCCGAGGATGCGCTGGCGCGAATTTCCGAAATGGGCGAACCCTACAAACAGGAATACGGTAGCGAGCTGATTGAAAAGAACGGTCTGAAGGGTCTGACTTTCTATCGCAACGGGCCATTTTTGGATATGTGCGAAGGCCCTCATGTGCATACCACCAAGGACATTCCGCGGGACGCCTTCAAGATTCGCAGCGTTGCCGGCGCCTATTGGCGCGGCAACTCAGATAACGTCATGATGACCCGGATATACGCTTGGGCATTCCTCGATAAAGAAACGCTAGACAGCTATGTGGAAGCCTACGAGCTGGCCCTTGCAAGGGACCATAAAAAGCTGGGTCGCGAGCTGGGCATTTACGCCATTGATAACGATATTGGGAAGGGTCTGCCACTGTGGTTACCAAATGGCACCATCATTCGTGATGAGCTTGAAAATCTTGCCAAGGAATTGGAATTCAAGGCCGGTTACCAGCGTGTGGCCACACCGCATTTGGCGAAGGAATCTCTCTACCACACCACAGGTCACTTGCCCTATTACGCGGAAGATATGTATCCGGCCATGGAGCTGATGGAGACCGCTGACGAGGGCGAAGGGGACTCGGCAGAGGTCAGAGTTAAGGAAGCCTATCGGCTGCGTCCGATGAATTGTCCTCACCATCACAAGGTCTTCGATGCAGAGCCGCGTAGTTATCGCGACTTGCCACTGCGTCTAGCAGAATACGGACAGGTTTACCGTTTTGAAGATTCTGGTGCCGTGAGCGGCTTAGTACGGGTGCGTGGCATGTGCATGAACGATGCGCACATCTACTGCACGGCGGAACAAATCAAGGATGAGTTCAAAGCCATTATGGGCATGTATCAGGAGGCCTATGACATTCTCGGGCTGGATACCTTTCATGTCCGTTTGTCCAAATGGGATCCGGAAGACCCCAAGGGCAAAGAAAAGTACGTGGACAATCCCAAGGCTTGGGAAGAGTCCGAACGCATTTTAGAAGAAGTACTGGTGGAGCTGGGTATCGACTTTAAGGTGGGAATCGGCGAAGGGGCGTTCTACGGCCCTAAGATTGATATCCAGTTCAATACCGTGACTGGTAGGGAAGAATCGGTTTCGACCGTTCAGCTGGACTTTGCGGTGCCCGGGCGTATGAATCTTGCCTACACGGGTTCCGATGGCGAAGAGCACACCCCTTACTGCATTCACCGAGCGCCCTTCAGTACCCATGAACGCATGGTGGCGTTTTTAATCGAGCACTACGGCGGTGCCTTTCCGACCTGGCTAGCACCGGTACAGGTTCAGCTGCTCACAGTATCCGAGCAGTACGACGACTACGCCAACGACATTTGTCGGCGCCTAAGAGGGCAGATGGTTCGAGCGGAACTCGCACCATCCAACGACACGTTGCCAAAGAAGATTCGCCAGGGAGCCACCCGCAAGATACCCAATTTGCTGATTATTGGTGAACGCGAAGTGGCGGACGGTACAGTGACGTTGCGCCGCTACGGTCAGCGGGACCAACACACCGTCAGCGTGGACGTATTTGAAGCTGCGCTGCTTCAGGCCATCGGTCAGCGCTCGGCTGAGGTGGGATTGCCCGAAGGCGAGTAGCCCGGCTTAATGCCCAGTCGAGGCTTCCGACTGGGCGAGGGTGGCCGTGGCCGTAAGCGGGGTCGTGATAGGCGCTCCGTTTGTCAGCTTGATAAGGTCTGTGACGATTCGGCCAGCCTCTCGCAGCATGGGGTCGTCGCCGATTTCTTCGATGGCGTCAATTTCGGCAACTGCATCCTTGGTTTCGGTGCCTTCAGCTTCCACATCTTGGGCCGTTGAGTCGTTGCCATCAGCCAGATTCACCGTGTCGTCCGCTGACTCGCTGTCCGCTGTTGTGGAGGCAGGCGGGTTGTCCGGTGTTACATCTTTCGCGTGATTTTCTAAGGGTTCCGTCTCAGCTTCTTCCAGTTCTTCTAACTCGTCCAATGTCGCCGCGATTGCCTTACCCGTAGCCGCTCGCAGGGTGTTCTCCAGTTCCAGACGCCACAGGTCGTCTTGTTCTTTTTCTTCCCGTCGTAGAGCCTCGTTGAGAGATAGATGGGTTCGCCCAGATCTCTCCTCGGCTTTTTGCATCAGAGCTCGATAATAGTTGAAGTGTGGATCGTTCTTGGTGCGCTCGATGTGGTTGGTCTGCAGATCGAAGATGTAGGGTGCCAGTTCGCCAGACGGATGATATCGGGCAGCGTCGATGACATCCCAAGGCATAGCGCCGTCTAAAGAACTTTCACCAATGGCGTCTTGGTCAAACAGCGATGGGAACTCAATGTCGGGTATCACACCCTGATTTTGAGTGCTTTGGCCAGAGACTCGGTAAAACTTCGCTGCTGTTAATTTTAATTGGCCACGATTCAGGGGGATCATCGTCTGCACTGTGCCCTTGCCGAAGGTTTGGCCCCCCAGCACCAGTGCCCGCCCATAGTCCTGCATGGCCCCGGCGAAGATTTCCGATGCTGAGGCGGACAGTCGATTGACCATAACAGCCATGGGGCCATCGTAGATCACCGAGTCGTCGTCGTTGCTGTATACCGTTGGTCGGCTTCTGCTGGATTTGACCTGGACAGTGGGGCCAGACGGGATGAACAACGAGGTCATGGTGTCTGCCTCTTGCAGTGAACCCCCACCATTGTTTCGCAGATCGATAATCAGACCGTCGATACCCTCCTCTTTCAGCTGAGTAATCAGCCGGGTGACGTCCTTGGTGGTGGAACGATAGTCCGGGGTGCGGTCTTGTTGACCTTTAAAGTCCAGATAAAAGGTGGGAATGTCGATCACACCAATCCGCTTGTCCTCACCGGAGTCTTCCAGAGTGATTACCTTGGCCTGGGCAGCCTGTTCTTCTAGTTTGATGGTGTTGCGCACAATGGTGACGATCCGGGCTTCTTCGCTATCCGCGTCGTCGCTGCTCACGGCTAAGCGGACAGTGGAGTCTTTGGGGCCACGAATCAGCTCCACCACGTCATCTAAACGCCAACCCACCACATCAATCATTGGCCCCTGGGTGCCCTGGCCTACGGCGGAAATGGTGTCGGCAGGCTTCAAGTCCCCAGACTTGTCCGCTGGGCCTGCTGGCACCAGTCGAACGATTTTGGTGGCGTCTTCATCGGTTTGAAGAACGGCCCCGATACCTTCTAATGACAGCGACATGTTGATATTGAAGTTGGTGGATGTCCGCGGGGAGAAATACTGGGTATGGGGATCAAAGGTTGATGCGAACGCGTTGATAAAGGTCTGAAACGCGTCTTCGCTACGGTTACGCAGAGCAACTTTTTGTTGGTTGCGATAACGCTTTCCCAAGGTGTCCACGATCTCTTCGAGGTCCTTGTCATTGAGTTTCATGCTCAGAACTTGAGAGTGAATACGCCGATCCCATAGGTCGTCCTGTTCCGCCTGAGTAACCGGCCATGGAGCGTTTTCTCGTTTGATCTGAATGGTCGCGTCGGTAGTGAAGTCCAGGTCGGTTAAACCGCCAGATATTTTGTTTTGGGCATAGGCGGTACGATCCAGCAAGCGTTGCTGTAGCCGATTGAACATTTTAAAAGCCGGCAGCAAATCTCCCCGGCGCAAAGCATTGTCCAAGTCGTACCGATAGCCTTCAAATTCTGCAATGTCGCTGGCAATAAAGTAGTAGCGAGCGGGGTCGAGGGCTTCGATGTAGTTATCGAACATTTGGCTGGATAAGTCGTCGTCTACCTTTAAGTCCACAAAATGATTGCGGCGCAGTTGCTCCACCACAATCTGCGCGGTGCGGGGGTGTGCGGTTAATGGCGCTAACTGAGGTGCACGAGTTTCAATGTCGACATGTTCGGTAGGGTCTGCCCCTGCCCAAGTGGCAGCACTGGTGGCCATGGCGAGGATTAAAAGTGCTCGTATACCCACCGCTTTTTTCAGCGTTATTTGTGCGATCACCATGGGTCCCCTTGAGTGGCGTTCTATTTGTTGTCGAGTAAACCCAATCGGCTTCATGAAATGCTCTCGTTAGCTAGCCTGCATAATTCCTTAGACTCAGTGTTGCTGCGACGGCGTCAAAGGAATGTCGTTAACGTAAATCCATGCCCCTTGGGTATCTGCTTTCTGCGATGCAGTTCAAATACGGGGCTATTTGACACCACGATATGCGCAGTAGATTCCTTCGCGTCACTATAGTGTCGAGCAAGTTACAGAACCTTCGCTCATTACTTTCGTGTAATCAATGCGCTGCTGCCGTATCCTTCCGGCCGTCCGGGCTCGTCGCTGTTCAATCAGTGGCAGTCCAGAATCACGCCGAATCAGAAGGCGTGGCCAGTGTAACCATCACCCATGTCGGGGTGAAGTAGGGTTCACTTTCGTCGCACTGTTGCGCTTTGCTAAAAAAACGTCAATTCACGTCATTCGGAGACATCGATGAACAATCCATTTAACCATTTGTCGGCAATTGCCTTGCTGACCGCTAGCGTTTTGGTCGCTGGCTGTAACCAAGCGGAGACCCCCATGCCAGATTCAACCTTTGATGCTTCGTCAGACACCGAGAGCGCAAGCTATCTGATTGGCTATCGTCAAGCTCAGGGCGTTCAGGAGCAAGGTGGTGAGGTAATCGACATGGACGCCTACGCGTTAGGCGCTCAACACGCGATCGCTGGGAAGGAATCTCAGGTGCCGGTAGAGAATGAAGAGCAGTTAATGGCAGCCCTTTCAGAAGCTCTGATGCAGAGTAAGTCCGCGTCTGGGGAAGCCTTTATGGCGGAAAACGCTGCGCGAGCTGAGGTGACCACCACGGATTCGGGCCTGCAGTACGAGGTGTTGACCGAAGGCACTGGTCCCAAGCCCGAGGCTACTGACACAGTTGTCACTCATTACCATGGCACCTTGACCGACGGTACGGTCTTTGACAGTTC
>JAQWIX010000033.1 GCA_029248675.1 Pseudomonadales bacterium
TAGCGCCGGCGATTCGTCGGGCCGAAGCGGATATTCGCGCTGCACGGGCTGAGATCAAAAGCCGCAGATCTCAAACTCGTCCTGATCTCTTCGTTCGCTTTGAACGTCAGTTCAATAACTTACAGTTTGCTAATCGGGGGCCTGATAGCCGAGTGTTAGTGGGTGTTCGAAGTCAGTTGGGGGCTGGACTCTCCAGCTTTTCAGGTGTTTCCGAAGCCAGAGAATCCCTTGGCGCAGCCATCGCTGCCCGAAATGGTGCAGAGCTGATGGTTCGTGAGCAAATTCGTTCTGATCTGGCCTTGGTTGAGTCTTTTGACCTGCGGTTAAAGGCGTTGGATGCGGCGACAAAAACCGCTCAAGACGTCTATGTATCTTATGAGCGTCAGTTTTAACCGGGCGCAAGAGTTGGTTGGACGTAATGAATTCAGCCCGGGACTTACAGCAAGCGCACCTGCAGCTTGCAGATGTGACAGCAGAGCGTTTGACGCTGGGCTGGCGGCTGTTCGTGCAACTCAACTCGTTACCCGGGACCTAGCCGAGTACCCGGACTTAGCCGAGTACCTGGACCTAGCAGGGTTTGGTTAGCGCTTAATGACAGGCTTTGCCTAGCGCCTTTAGTCGCCAGTAATTGTAGGGCAGGGGGGTCACGAACCCAGCCACTAACATAAGTGGTACTACTTCTAGGGTCAGGATGGCGCCACCAGTGACGGCAACGTCGACAAGATTCATCGCCATCTCCATGCCGATCATGGAGATAAGTGACATACCAATGGCTGTCTTGAAGGCGCTGGCTAGGGGCATTTGTCGAAGCAAGATCAGGGTTTCAAGGGCAATGGACGTTAGGAGGCCATTCATGATTGCCAACGACATGATGGCCCACACAGGCCAAGGTGTGCCCGTTATTTGAAAGTAGGCGATGGTGCCTAAGTCGCCAATGGCACAGCCGAGCAAACACCACAGGGTATTCTGAGAAGCTTGACGCCAAGTGTGTTTGCACCGCCAATGAAAATCGGCCGAGCGAAAGGCATTTGGGTTAGCTGAATTATCGGTTTGCTCAATCATGGCAGCACTAAACGCTTAGTCTGGCTAAAGGTCAAGAAACATGAATAGGGGCGTGATCGCCAGCAACTGCATTTTATTTGGTGGGTGCTACTATGCCGACGGTCATCGGGAGATTTGCTATGAACAAACGTTCAATCAGACTATTTACATTATCGTTGTTCCTACTTGCGAGTTCAGGGTGCGCCAGTTTCGGCCCCAGCGGATACTTGAATTCCAGTGCCCTAGGGACGATCAACCCGGACCGGGGGTTTTGCGTTATCGAGAAAAGCCTGGACCCCCGCAGAATCAATGCCAGCAATACCATCGAAAAGATGTTTACCGAAGCCGGATACGATACATCCTGCGGCGAGAATGCTTACGCCGTGGAGTGGATCTTCGAAGTGACAGATCAGCGAGTCGACCACTCACACTTGCCTACGTTCTGCTCGGGTTATGGTTACTGGCGATCATGCAGCGGGGGGCAAGGAGCTACGTTCACCACCTATCAGCGCAGCTTTAGGGTGGTGCTGCGCGAGATCTCTGATGTTGTTGAATTGGGTGGCGATGGCGTATCGGATGAACGACAGGGTGCTGTATGGGTGGCGTCGATAGATTCCAGGGGGCCCAGTACAGACTACCTGCCGATGATGCCTCAGCTAATGACACCAGTTTTGGCGAGTCTGGGGCAAAACCACGAAAATACGGTGATGCGGTTAGTGAAACCTGTCCAGCAGTAGTTGGGCCCATGGCTGGAAACTTATCGCCAAGCTCTGAGAATACTCTGCACTAATCCATGCTCGGGCCTGTTATCCAGCCGGTCTGCTATTACCTAAAATCGAGACGCGCTCGCCATAGCGACTCTCCGGGTAGTAGTCCCAAAGGGCGTGATGTTGGGTGCAGCGATTGTCCCAAAGTGTGAGCGTATTCGGCTCCCAGTTAACTCGACAGGTCAGACGATGGGTCTTGCTGATGTGATCAAACAGCATGTTCAACATCGCCTTGCTTTCTGCCGGGTTCAGCCCTTTGATGTGAGACGTGAATCCGCTGTTGACGAATAACACCTTCTTTCCTGTTTCCGGGTGCTTTACCACCACTGGATGTTCGTTGCGCGGATAGCTATCGCCTTCCGGCGGCGCAACCCGGTAGTTACCCAAATAAGGCAAGGCACCGTCGTGGACCGCGGTTAAATTTTCCAGCAGATCTTTCATGGTATCGCTGAGTAAGTCGTAGGCGAGATACATGTTGGCAAAGAGGGTGTCGCCACCGCCGTGTTCTGGTGTTTCGGTAATGTATAGCGCTGACGCCATGGGCGGAATCTCGTCGCAGGTCACGTCAGTATGCCAGCCGTTGCCGGCGGTATACTTAGAGTCCTTGGTTGTCTTGATTCGCAGTATTTCTGGATCGCCACCGTAACTGTGCTGCATTGGGTGAACGTGCAGTGTGCCGAAGCGGCGAGCGAAGGCTTTGTGTTGTTCGCCATCCAAATGCTGATCTCGAAAGACCAGAACCTTCCAGTCCAACCATGCTTGATAGATCTCGCTGAACTGCTCGTTGCTGAGGTCGTCGCCCAAGGCTACGCCGCTTATTTGGGCGCCGATATGAGGCGTCAAACTGTCAACCTGAATGGATTGGTATCCTGTTACCGATGTCATGATCTTCCTCCCCCGAGATAGTGACGTAAGTTTGTAGCTTGCCGGGTCAAAGAGGTCAAGGTCTCACCGTATGGGTATACTCGACGGTTTTTTGCCTTCAGGAGATTTCGTTGGATCACCAAATAACACTGGCTACGCGTTTTCAGGGCCCGCCCGGAACTGGCAATGGGGGCTACGTCAGCGGGCTTTTAGCAAAAGAACTGGGGCTAGATGCGCTGCAAGCTGGTGTTGAGGTCACCCTTCGAGCACCGACGCCGCTAGAACAAACCTTGGAGATTCGAAGGGCTGCTGAAAAAGCCTCGTTTCATTTCGGCGAGACGTTAATTGGCGAGGCGGTGGCAGCGCCCTTCGAGTTAACCGTGCCCAAGGCGCCAACCTATGCCCAAGCGTTTTCTGTTCAGGGCCAGTCGCCGTCGTTGGATCCGAACAGCGAAAACATCGTGCCTGGAGGTTTGGGCTTCCATCCAGTTTGTTTTTGCTGTGGCGCCGATGTACCCGAGGGTCAGGGGCTGCGGGTTTTTGCCTCCGCGGTTCCAGGGTTTGAGGGTGTAGCTGCCGCTTGGCAACCTAACGAGGCATTTGCCGATGACGCGGGGTGGTTGCCCACGGAAGTTATCTGGGGCGCCCTGGACTGCCCCGGGCAGTTCGCCTTTTATGTAAACGGCGTGCGCACAGGTTTGTTAGGTCGCATAACGGCGAAAGTCATTAAGCCAGTAAAGGCCAGTGATCAAATCGTGATTACCGGCTGGCAGATCAATGTTGATGGCAAAAAACATTTCGCTGGGACGGCGCTGTTCAATCAAGCGGGGGAGTGCTGCGCCTATTCCAAACAGGTCTGGATCGGACGCATGGACTAACGCCCCAACCCTAGCGCTATGTTCGCGGGTAGAGTGGGGGCGCGGCACTTTTTCGAGATGGCAAAAAACTCGAATTTCTCTCCGACATAGGAGTGCGGAAGCGGAAGTTTTCTGCGAGTATTTTGCCGTGGGAGTTATTTAAGTTAAGAGAGGGGAGTTATGAGATACGCAACACCTGCGTCTGCCAAGGAAGCAGCCGGACTGTTAAGCAAGGAAAAAGGCGCAGCCTTCCTGCTGGCAGGTGGTACTGATTTGTTGGTCAAGTTAAAGATGGGCATGGTCGAGCCAGATTTGGTGGTCGACATCAAGCGCATACCGAAGATCAATGAAATCCAAACATCGGCCAAAGGGTTCACCATCGGCGCAGCAGTGTCAGGTGCAACCATCGGTCAGCACAAAGGGCTGAACGCTGCATGGCCCGGTGTCGTCGAGGCGGCTAACTTAATCGGCTCAGATCAGATTCAAGGCAGGGCCACACTAGCGGGCAACCTGTGTAATGCGTCCCCAGCAGCGGACAGCGTGCCGGCGATGATTGCCGCTGGTGCCAAGGCAGTGATTGTTGGACCCCAAAAAAAGCGGACCATGCCAGACGAAAAAGTCGTGCTGGGCCCTGGCAAAACTGCTCTCGCGAAGGGTGAGGTTATCGAAGCCATTACACTGCCTAAGCCCGAGCCGCGAACCGGGGATGCTTACTTGCGCTTTATTCCTCGCACCGAGATGGACATTGCCGTAGTGGGTGTGGCCATCAGTC
>JAQWIX010000045.1 GCA_029248675.1 Pseudomonadales bacterium
ACCCGCTCCTTAGAGCGCGGGTATGGTGACTGACCACAAACGGGCTTAGTCGCCCGAAGGGGGATATATGAAATCGCTTAAGGTTCGTAACTACATGGCGGTGGAGTTGATTACGTTTACACCACGCAGCAGTGTGCTAGATGCCATGTCGCTTTTTCTGGAGCGAGGTATTTCAGGGGCACCGGTAGTAGACGATGGGGTGTTGGTTGGGGTGCTGTCGGAGGTAGATTTGATCGAGGTGGTCGTTCAGGACAGCTACTACAACGAGAACGTCGGCATCGTAGCTGACTTTATGCAGTCCGAAGTCGAGTGGGTGGAGCCGGATATGGACATTTTCACCTTGGCGCAACGATTCACCAAAAGGCATCGCAGACGTTATCCGGTGTTAGAAAATGGCCAGTTGGTTGGCCAGATTTCTAGGCGCGATGTGCTGCGAGCGGCCATGGACTTGTCCCCGACCTAAGTCATACAAGACTTAGGCATGAAGGTGGTGCGATCTGTATCTCCTAACCACCTAATCCCGTTTACTACCCAGAGCTAGAGCTTGGATCGGATAATCTCGTTCACCTGTTGCGGGTTGGCCTTGCCTTGGGTTGCTTTCATGACCTGGCCGACGAAGAAACCCAACATTTTGTCTTTGCCGCCGCGCAGCTCTTCAAATTGCTTGGGATTGGCGGTAATCAGGTCGTCGATTATCTGGGTAAGAGCGCCATCATCACTAACTTGGGCCAAATTTAAGGAGTCGATCAGAGCGTCGACTCGAGTGCCCGCACTGTTGTCAGCACCAGCTTCCCAGAGCGCATCGAAAAGGGTCTTCGCGGTTTTGGATGACAGCGTTCCGTCTTCAATGCGCTGAATCAGTTGCGCCATCTGGGTTGGTGTCACCGGGCTGTCAGCGATGTCAGTTGCATGCCGATTTAAGTAAGCCGAAAGCTCGCCCATTAACCAATTGGCGGCTTGCTTTGGGCTTGCACCCGCTTCGATGGTTTGGTCAAAGTAAGTGGCGCGATCAATGTCGCTACTGATGGTTTCAGCATCACCGGCAGGCAGACCAAGGTCATCACAGTAGCGTTGACAGCGGGCATGGGGTAGCTCGGGTAACGTCCCGCGCACCTGAGCGACAAATTCTTCACTAATGTTCAATGGCATTAGATCCGGATCAGGGAAGTACCGGTAATCGTTGCTCAACTCCTTGCTGCGCATTGAACGAGTTTCATCTTTGTCTGGATCGTACAGGCGTGTCTCACGATGAATCTTACCGCCGGATTCGAGCACATCAATTTGCCTGGCTATCTCGTGCTCAATGGCCTGTTCAACAAAACGGAAGGAGTTGATGTTTTTGATTTCGGTGCGCTCGCCAAATTCCGCCAGGCCGCTGGGACGAACAGATACATTGGCATCACAGCGCATACTGCCTTCGGCTAAGTTGCCGTCGCAGATGCCAATGTAGCGTGCCAGTGTGTGGATTTGGCGGAAATAGGCGGAAGCTTCCTGAGCGGTGCGCATGTCTGGCTCGGACACCACTTCCAGAAGCGGGGTGCCGGTACGATTTAAATCGATAGCCGTCTGGCCGCTGTACAGATCATGAATCGACTTGCCTGCGTCTTCTTCCAGGTGTGCTCGGGTTATACCCACAGTTCGGGGGCTGCCGGTTTCTGGCGTAATGGTGATGCTGCCTTCGCCCACAATAGGGGTTTCGAATTGGCTTATCTGATACCCCTTGGGTAGATCTGCGTAAAAGTAGTTTTTACGGTCGAAAATGGAGTGCAAATTGATTTGGGCACCAATGGCTAGGCCGAAGCGCACGGCCATTTCCACGGCTTGCTCATTGAGCACTGGCAATACTCCGGGCAACCCCAGATCAATGTTGCAGGCTTGGGCGTTGGGTGATGCGCCGTAGGCGGTGCTGGCGCCGGAAAAAATTTTGCTTCGGGTGGCGAGCTGAACGTGGATTTCCAGCCCGATGACGGCTTCCCAACTCAATTGCTTTCTCCCGGTCGCTTTAGATGCCAATCGGTATGGCGTTGAAATTGAGCTGCCAGTCCTAGCGCCAAATCTTCTCGGAACGCGGGGGCGATCAGCTGCATGCCCATGGGTAAGCCCTGAGAAAAACCGCAGGGTATCGACATAGCAGGTAAGCCCGCCAAGCTGGTGGGCACTGTGTATAGGTCTTGTTGGTACATGGCAACCGGGTCGTCGGTGAGCTGACCTTTGTGAAACGCCGGCGTAGGTGACGTCGGGGTGAGCAACAAATCTACGTCAGCAAAGGCCTTATCAAAATCTTGGGCAATCAGGCGACGGATCTTTTGAGCCTTAAGGTAATAGGCATCAAAGTAGCCGACGGATAACGTATAAGTGCCGGTAAGGATGCGTCGTTTCACCTCATCGCCAAAACCTTCTTCCCGGGATCGTTCGTAGAGATCCTGCAGTGATGTGGGGTTTTCACAGCGATGCCCATAACGTACACCGTCGTACCGAGATAAATTCGTCGATGCCTCGGCTGAGGCAAGAACATAGTAAACGGGAATGGCAGCGTCGGTGTGCGGAAGGGATACACTCTTAAAGGTGTGACCGAGCTTTTCCAATTCTCGCCGTGCTTCTGCAAGAGATTCTTGGTTGCCGCTGTTTTCGTAGTATTGGTCGGGCAAACCGATAACGGCAGGACGTTCTAGTTCGGCGATGCCGTGATGCAGAACGTCCGCCAGCCAGGCATCGTCTCGATTGGCGCTGGTTGAGTCCTTTGGGTCGAAGCCTGCCATAACGCTTAGCATTAGAGCCGCATCTTCGGCGTTGCGCGTCATGGGTCCTGCTTGATCCAAACTGGAGGCGAAGGCAATCATGCCGAATCGCGAAACTCTGCCGTAGGTGGGCTTTAAGCCAGTGATACCGCACAGGGCGGCTGGCTGACGAATGGATCCGCCAGTGTCGGTGCCCGTCGCGCCGGCAACCAAGCCGGCGGCTACCGCAGCTGCAGAGCCTCCGGAGGATCCGCCGGGAACTCGATCCGTGTCCCATGGGTTCGTTACCGGGCCGAAATAGCTGTTCTCATTCGACGAACCCATGGCGAACTCGTCCATGTTGGTTTTCCCAACGCTGACCATGCCAGCGTCCGCCATTTTCGTCACGACTGTGGCATCGTAAGGCGCAACAAAGTTGCTAAGCATTTTTGAGCCAGCGGTGGTCAATGTCCCCTCGGTACAGAAAATGTCTTTGTGTGCCATGGGTAGCCCCAGGGTAGGACGCTTATCGCCTTGTCCGCGCAGCGTATCTGCCGCGGTGGCATGAGCTATGGCCGTCTCTTCGGTCAGCGTAATAAAGCTGTTTAGCCGGGAATCGACCTCCTTGACGCGTGCCAAGTGATCCTGCGTAAGCTCCAAACTGGAGACTTGGCCGTCAGCAAGCGCCCGGCTCATTTCGCGCAAAGAAAAAACGTCATTCATTGGTGGTTAGGCCTTATTCAACGACTCGTGGCACGAGGTAATACTGGTCAGATGTTGCCGGCGCGTTGCGCTGGAAGTGTTCAGGATCTGGGTGCTCTGTGACTTCGTCGGCTCGCAAGCGCGCTGTGCCATCAAAAGGGTGGGAAAGCGGTTCGACCCCTTCGGTGTCTACGGTTCGCATGGCATCGATTAGAGTCACGATGGATTGCAGGTCTGAGGCCACTTCCGAGGTTGCTTCGGCATTCAGTGCCAGTCGAGCAAGGGCCGATAGGTGGGCGACATCAATGCCGTCGCCGGACGTCGGGGTGGAATCATCGGAAGGCGTATTTGTGTTACTCGTCATCCTCTTCAACAGTCAGGCTATTAGGATCTGCAATTGTAAACAGGTTGCCGCAAGAATGCTGACTTGCGTGGTATTTTGGCGGTGAACTGCTGAGCGAGGTTCTGTTGGTCTTAGGCGTTGCTCAGCACGAGTAATATCCGTCAATCTTAGTCGTGCTTTTCACGAAGCATATGCCTATGATTACGCTTTATTTTTCGGAGCTTGCGCGTCGATGTTAAAGAATTTCCGCGGCCTCTTTTCAAGAGATCTGTCGATTGACTTGGGGACTGCAAATACGCTGATTTACGTCCGCGAGGAAGGCATCGTGCTGGATGAACCCTCGGTGGTCGCTTTGCGCCAACAGGGTAATCAGCGAAGTGTGGCTGCCGTGGGCCTAGATGCTAAGCGTATGTTGGGACGAACGCCGGGCAACATCACGGCTATTCGACCATTGAAGGACGGGGTGATAGCCGACTTTCTCGTTACCGAAAAAATGCTGACCTACTTTATTGCCAAGGTGCACGAGAACTCGTTTATTCGCCCGAGCCCTCGGGTGCTGATCTGTGTGCCCTGTAAATCCACGGAAGTCGAGCGACGTGCCATACGCGAAAGTGCTTTGTCGGCAGGAGCGCGGGATGTGCGCTTGGTGGAAGAACCAATGGCGGCAGCCATTGGCGCTGGCCTTCCGGTTCATGAGGCTGTTGGCACCATGGTCGTCGATATCGGTGGCGGAACTACGGAAATCGCCATCATATCTCTCAATGGTGTCGTATTCTCAGAATCGGTGCGAGTGGGCGGTGATCGATTCGATGAGTCGATTGTTGCTTTTGTTCGACGTACTCAAGGCAGCTTGATCGGTGAGGCCACAGCAGAACGCATCAAGCAGGAAGTTGGTGCCGCATATCCACAAAAAGACATTCGAGAAATCGATGTGCGAGGCCGCAATCTTGCCGAAGGTATTCCTCGTAGCTTTACCTTAGACAGCAACGAAATCCTTGAGGCCTTGCAAGAGCCTTTATCCGTTATCGTTCAAGCGGTAAAAGCGGCTTTAGAACAGTGTCCGCCAGAATTGGCGTCGGATATTGCAGAAACTGGCATGGTACTGACGGGGGGTGGTGCGCTACTTCGCGATTTAGACGTACTGCTCGCAGAAGAAACCGGTTTGCCGGTGATCATTGCCGATGATCCGTTAACATGTGTGGCTCGAGGCGGCGGTAAAGCGCTGGAACTCATGGATCAGGCGGGCAACGCGGATTTACTCTCAACATCGTGAGGGCCGTCGGCCTGCGCATGTTGGCCGCATAGAGAGGAAGCCGTTAACGCTGGAGGGGTGAAATTAAGACGCTTTTTGCGAAAGGACCGAGCGCTGGTTATCTGTTGTTGGCCATGCTTGTGGCTTCTCTGGGGCTGATGACCATTGATGGGTCTGTCCCGCGAGCTGACAAGGTCAGTACGGTTTCGGTGCCAACGCCTCTTCAATCAGCTGTGATCAACGTGCGAAGCGGATTATTAACGTTAACCTCACCGGTGTTTGCTATCGCAGAAGCGCCCTATCGATTTTCCGGCTTCGTTTCTGATATCGGTGCTGACAGATCGTCTCTACTGCGTCAGCGAGACCAATTAGAAAGCCAATTGCTGTTGCTTCAGCAACAGCAGCAGCGCTTCACCTATCTTCAACAAGAAAATACGCGTCTGCGGCAATTGTTGGGTTCAAAAGCTCAGTTACCCAGTGAAGTCACCATTGCAGAAATAATTGGTGTTTCGCCAAATCCTCAGCGCGCCGAGTTGTTGTTGGATAAGGGCCAACAGGATGGTGTGATCCGTGGACAAGCCGTTGTGGATGCCCAAGGGGTGTTTGGACAAGTTATTGAGGTCTCCACTGATAGCAGCTGGGTTTTGCTGATAACGGACAGAGATCACGCGATTCCTGTACGAAACAGTCGAACCGGGGTGCGCATGATCTTAGGAGGCATCGGAGGCGCGGAAGCCCTAGTTTTGGAGGACTTACCTGCATCGACGGACGTCCTGTCCGGTGATGTGATCGAGACATCGGGTTTGGGCGGGCGATTCCCAGTAGGCTATCCAGTAGGCGTCGTGACGAGTTTGGGTAGCGTGCAAGGCTCGCCGTACTTGAGTGCATCAGTGAAACCGTCGGCAGCGCTGTCAAAAGTCGGGCATGTACTGATTATCGCGAACGGCAGCCCCCAGCCGGTTAGGTCCAAGGCACTTTCTGATTCGGGTGATTCGCTAACCAATAAACAGGCGGATAATTAATATGCGCTCTGGGGGTTTCACTGTCCTATGGCTAATTCCGTTTAGCCTTGTATTGGGGGTTGCGCGGCCGCCGAGTTTTGCTCCGGACTGGTTACTTTTTTGGCGTCCCCAGTGGATATTGTTGGCGTTAGTTTTTTGGGTTCTCCATCTTGGCGTGTTCCGCGGGGTTCTTTTCCGTGCATTGTTTCCCCGTGGCAGGTCCGACGATGGCACACTGTTTCGCCGGGGGATGGCCTTAGTATGGCTCAGCGGTTTGGTAGTAGACGGACTGCTTGCTGAGCCATTGGGTTTGAATGGCGCAATCTTCGCGACCATCGCTTTTTATCTAATGCGATTTCGGGATCGCCTAGCCCTGCAGACACTCCTGCAGCGCATGGTCATGATTTTCCTGATGGTATTTATAGCCGAAGTTTTTAGAGCCTTTGTACTAAACTTATTATACGGCCAGCCCTGGGTTCTTCAGCCGCTGACCGTTGCTCTGACCAGTATGCTGGCCTGGCCTATCTACGCCAGGTTAAGTGACCGCACCTCCTCCGGTGTGCGCGGGTCCTGATTATGAAAAACAACTGCCGCCTAGTATTGGCATCTCAGTCCCCCCGTCGATTCGATTTATTGACGCAAATGGGCTTTAGCTTTGATGTTGCTCCCGCAGATATTGATGAAACGCCAAAAAGGGACGAGGGGGCGGAAGCCTATGTCGGTCGACTCGCGCGAACAAAGGCTCAGGTAGGTTGGCATGCAGGGCAGTTGAACTTGGGCGCCGACACCATCGTAGTGAAAGATGGTGCGCTCCTAGGAAAACCAGAGAATCGCGCGCACTGCATACAAATGCTTCAGCAATTGTCGGGCTCTTCTCATCAAGTTTTTACTGGTGTCGCGCTTTTTGATGGTGCCGAAACGTATAGCGTCGTGGTGACGAGTACGGTTTATTTGCGATCTATTGGCGTGGATGAGATTGGCCAGTATTGGGAAACGGGAGAGCCTCAAGATAAGGCAGGCGCCTATGCGCTTCAGGGCCTTGGCGGCATATTTGTTCAGCGCGTTGAAGGGAGTTACAGCAACGTGATTGGCCTGCCAATGCTGGAAACCGAGGATTTACTGAATCAGGCGGGGTTTCCAACATGGGATGAAAGGCGTGATGGCTGAAGAGCTGCTCATTCAGGTGACCGATTTCGAGTCCCGCGTTGCCCTCGTCAAGGATGGTGCGGTTCACGAAGTGCACATAGCGCGCTCGTCCGGATACAGCGTCACTGGCAATATCTATCTTGGCAAAGTGGTTCGCATCGTCCCTGGAATGCAGGCGGCGTTCATCGATATAGGTTTGGAACGCCCGGGATTTCTGCACGCATCCGACGTGCAAACTCCACTGATAAGCACTGGGCAAATCTCTGGTGCTAAACCAACAATCAGAGATTTACTGCATGATGGTCAAGAACTTCTGGTACAAGTGGACCGAGACCCAATCGGCACCAAGGGCGCCCGTCTTTCTACGCGCTTGGCCTTGGCCTCGAAGTATCTGGTGCTCACTCCCACCAGTGAACAAGTGGCGTTGTCTCAGCGGATTAAAGACGATGGAGAACGTCAACGATTGTTCGCACTTTTGCGCCCCATGGTCGAGACTGGTGGGTTTGGGGTTATAGCGCGTACTCAAGGGGAGAGTGCGCAGGCCCAAGCATTACAGCAGGACTATCATCGTTTGGTGCAGCAGTGGCAGGCGATTGAAGTGCAGCGCAACGACGCTCCCTCCGGCCGCTTAGTACACTGCGAGTTGCCGGTACAAACCCGGTTGATACGAGATCTTGTCGGTCCTGAAACCGCAACGATTGACGTCGATGACCCGGACATTTTTCGGCTTCTGCAAGAATATCTGGATAAATACGCGCCGGACTACAAAGACATACTTCGCCTTTATCGGGATCAGCGGCCCATGTTTGAGCGGCACAACATCGAAGATGAGATCGCTGGAGCCTTGCAACCCAGAGTGCGCTTACACAGCGGCGGTACGTTGGTGATAGAACAGACGGAAGCGATGGTCAGCATCGATGTGAATACCGCGAGTTTTTTGGGCAGCAAAAATCTCGAGGAAACCGCGTTCCAGACAAATTTGGAGGCTGCGGCGGCCATCCCGCGTCAGTTGCGACTGCGAAATCTCGGTGGAATCGTGGTAATTGACTTTATCGATATGACCGACCCGACCCACCGAGAAAGTGTGCTGGAAAAACTGCAACAAAACTTCGCTGGTGATCCTGCGAAAACGAGAGTCCTCGGGTTTTCCGATTTAGGGTTGGTTCAGGTCAGCCGTAAGCGCTCGCGGGAGAGCTTGATTCAGCAATTGTGTGGGGAGTGCCCCCATTGTCTCGGCTTGGGGTCAACCAAAACCCCGGAATCTACATGTATGGATGTATTTCGTGCCCTATCGGCTGAGGCTGCCGTGTCGTCAGATAAGTTCGGTAGTCGCAAGGGTAGCTACAGCCTAGTGACCACGGCAGCAGTCGCCGATCGGCTGCTAGAGGAAGAGGCAGATATCTACCGAGCGCTTTTGGCTCAGCTAGGCCATGACCTGCGGTTGCAAGTTGATCCTGAGTTTCCTCCGGGCCGATTCGATTTGTTCTTTGTTGCCCAGAACCATCATTAGTCACGCTTTGTCTTCCTCAGCCAAAAAAACCAGCCCCCAAAGCCCGTCGCCATGGACCATAGCCCTCAGAGCTGCCCTAGTTGTAGCGACTGTTGTTATCTGTGTAATTGCTGGGCTGCAGCTTTCCGGCCGCATGCTGCTCAGTTTTTCTGACGTATTGACGCCGCGCATCAACGCCCTGCTGCTTCCCTATCGGGTAGAACTGGTGAAAGTAAGTGGAAATTGGCGCGGCTTTAATCCGGTGGTTCGAGCCGGCTATGTGCGTTTCGCTGCAGGTGAAATGCGTGATGTTGAGGTGGAACTGGATTTTTTTCGAAGCTTGGTGAATGACGATCTTGTTTTTGCTCATGCCTATGTAGCAGGCGGTCAGATAGGGTTTGTTCATACTCCGGAGGGCTGGGATCTAAAAGGAGCGCAGGATCAGCCACTAAACATCGATTTTTCAGGGCTGGCTCAAAACACGCGCTCTGCCGACGCTGGCATGCACCTTATTTTCCAGCGGGGGGGAGCCGCAGCGGGTTACGACGTCGTTTTGAAATTCGACAACGACGACCAAAATCCTAGAGTAGCGGCGTCGATTGCGAGCCCAAATACTGGGCCCGAGCCCCAGGTACTGTCGCTCTCCGTATCTAGGTATGTGGCCAATGGATCCACCGATGACGGTCAGCAAAAGCCTTATGCCCAGCTCAACGCCCAAGGAGATCTGCTGATTGAACCTGGGCTGCTCGGAGCTGCCGGATTGGCTGTTTCCGTGTCAGAGGGTTCTTGGTTCGAGCGCGAAACTAGGGATGCCCAAACCGTGGGTACAGGACGACTGTCAGCCGAGATCAGCGTTTTAGAGTCGCCGCTAGTGAGAGTCGGTACGACGCCAAAGCTTATTGCATCCGTTGACGTTCAACGCTTGGGTCAGAGACTTTTCGGACGACTGCACAGCAACTTGGCAGCTGGCGATTTGGCGTCGCTGTCGTTGCCCGAAATGAGTTTTTTGGTGAACGCCGACGAGGTGGTGTCAGCTTTAGGTAACTCTGCAACGTTGGGTGGCATTTTCACGACTGACCAGTTGCTTGCAATGGGTGTTGTCGAAAACATCGTACTGGGGCCGATAACGAAATTTGCCAACGATGTACTGGTTCCAGAGACGATTCTAGGCGAGTGGTTTGCTGGACTAAATGTGCGCGGACATGTGAAGACACTCACCGCCTACTACGATGAGCAATTGGGTTTTGGGTTCTTGGCTCAGGCCAAAGATCTGAAATTGTCTGCGTATCGAGGGTCGCCAAGCTTCAGCAATACCGATGCAGACATATTTGGCGACCTTCAACACATTGGCATGAGTGTGTCCGGCCAAAACGTCACCATGGAATTCCCCACCGTGTTTGCAGAGCCTTGGTTTTTCGAACAAGTGCAGGGCCAATTGATGCTGCTTTTTCGACCGGGTTATGCATCGGTTCGTGGTCACGATATCCAAGCATACTCGGGTATTAGTCGCATCAACGGAGGGTTTGCAACGTCGCGGCCAAGTTCGCGGGAAGAGCAGCGACTCTCACTGGGCTTGGCCGTTGATCGGATCCTTACCGAGAAAACTGGGCCCTACGTACCGATCAAGCTCAGCGACGGGTTACGCGGCTGGTTGCAGCAAGCGCCGCAAACCGGTGAGCTTATGGATACCACCGTAGCCCATCATGGTCAGATTCACCTGTTGCCCGGAAACCGCAACCGGCGCCGTTTCGAGATGACCACAAATTTCCAGAACGCTGTTGTGAAGTTTGCCCAAGACTGGCCGGCTCTCACACAGGGCGCTGGCGAACTGCATGTTTCTGGGCCAACGACTTTCGGCACAATTGCCCGAGGCGCTGTTGGTGGTTTTGACCTAGCCGGCGCAAAGGTCAGAGTCGAATCCAGGCAAGCCAAGGTTTTCCTAGATTTGGCTAGTAAGGCTACCGGTAGCGAAATTCTGAATTTGATCAGGGTAACCCCTTTGCAGCAGACCTTGAGTTTTGTCTCGCCCCAATGGATCGCAGAGGGTGAAATCGATTTTAGCGCTGAAGTTGCCGTGCCCTTGGGCA
This sequence comes from Pseudomonadales bacterium, assembly GCA_029248675.1. Classification (GTDB taxonomy): domain Bacteria; phylum Pseudomonadota; class Gammaproteobacteria; order Pseudomonadales; family Azotimanducaceae; genus UBA4421. The sequence continues at coordinate 10,738 of JAQWIX010000045.1, forward strand.
CGTCGCCGGTGCGCGAATCCGGTTTGGCAGTGGATTTGACCTTAGGCTTCGAGGCGCTGGACCTAGACCTGCCCGACTATCGACTGAACTGGCGCAACTTGTCTGGCGAACAAACGTTTTCATTGCCGCACAACTTGAAAGGTGAAATGACTGGTGACCTATTCGGCAACCCCGTGCGTGTGGAAATCGCCCACGACCCAAAATATCTGAGCTTTGACTTCAAAGGGCAGTTTGCTGCGGACGATCTGATGTACCTTGCGGACATCCAGTCGAATTCGATCATAACCGGCGGTGATTACTTGGAGGGGGAACTTGCGCTAGCAATGGATGGTGAGAGCGAGTCCCAGTTG
>JAQWIX010000111.1 GCA_029248675.1 Pseudomonadales bacterium
CGGATGCGGGCTGCGATCGGGAAACACCAAGCCGTTAATGCAAAATTGTCGGTCATTGATGTTGTCGCCAAAGTCGCCGCCATACGCCCAGACGGTGTCGCCATCGTCCTTGATTTGATTCAGGCCCTGATCAACCCAATCCCAGACAAACCCACCTTGGATTCTTGGGTATTTTCTGAAGGTATCCCAATAATCGGCAAAGTTGCCCAAACTGTTGCCCATGGCATGGGCATATTCGCAGAGGATAAGCGGCCGGTTTTCGTCCGCGAAACTGGCCCACTTAATCAAACCAGGCTTTGGCGCCAGACCGGGACCTTGGGGTAAATCCCTATCCGTGCGCGCGTACATAGGACAGATGATGTCCGTCGCAGGCGTCGCGGACCCGCCACCCTCATATTGGATTGGCCGAGACGGATCAGCACGCTTCGTCCAATGGTACATGGCATCGTGAGCCGCACCGTAGCCCGATTCGTTGCCAAGCGACCAAATCACGATAGAGGGGTGGTTGAAATCTCGAGCAACCATACGGGTCATGCGTTCTAGGAACGCTCCTGCCCAACGAGGATCATCCGCCAGAGCCCCCATGGGCGTCATACCGTGGGTTTCGATGTTGGCTTCATCAACCACATACAAACCCAGCCGATTGCAGAGCCGATAGAAGCCGGGCTGGTGCGGATAATGCGAGCAACGCACGGCATTAAAGTTATGCTGCTTCATCAGCCGCAAATCACGTTCCACGGTTTCTAGGGATTCCCAATGGCCATAAGCCGGATCGTGTTCATGTTTATTCACACCACGCACAAAGATCGGTGCCCCATTAACACAGAGCTGCCCACCAGTAATTTCCACCGAGCGGAAGCCAATATCGAAGGCTTCGGTTTCAACGGTCTGACCCTGTGGATTTACCAAGGACACCGTCAGGCGATAAAGATTGGGTTGCTCTGCACTCCACAGGCGTGGCGAATCCACAGGCAGATTCAAATGGCATCGGTCGTCATAACCGCCTTTCTCGTCGATCTGGTGTGTACCCAGCGGATAGACCTCGTCGGGCAGCACAGAGACCCAGCTTTCTTGCAGGAGAAATAAGCCAAGGCGAATGCCACAGTCACGAGCGCCCTCGGTGCGCAGACGTATCGCAAGCTCACCATGCCTGTAGTCGTCATTTAGACCAGCGGTAACCTGTACATCAGTAATGCGCTGAGCCGGCTTTCGTAAAAGAGATACGGAGCGGTAAATTCCGCTCAAATTCCACATATCCTGATCTTCTAAGTAGCTCCCGTCGCAATAGCGCATAACCACAACTTTCAGTGTGTTAGTGCCGACCTGCAACACTGCACTGAGGTCAAATTCTGCTGGCAGGCGGCTGTCTTGGGAGTAGCCAATCCAAACGTCGTTGCACCATAGATGAAAGGCGCTATCCACTCCGTCAAAAACGATGCGAATTTGTTCATCAGTGATCCAGTTTTCCGATAAGGAAAATTCTCGCCAATAGCATCCCGTCGGGTTTTCATCTGGCACCTGAGGTGGCACACAGGGGAATGGATACTTAACGTTGGTATAAATCGGACGGTCAAATCCTTGCATTTGCCAGTTTCCTGGCACCACCACTGGCGACAACTGAGCGTCAGATTCCGGCCATTGATCAGGAACTGCCTCTGGGCTGGCAAACAGCTGAAAGCGCCACTGCCCATCAAGAGACAAGACCGCCTCACTTGGCGCATCCTCTCTGGCACTGGCTTCACTGCGCCAGCTGGACAAAGGAACATGGGATGGCATCCTGTGCTGCCCGGAGACATCCGGGGTTTGCCAAGCCTGCTGGGCTTTATAATCCATGCACGCACCTCTGCCGCAACGTTGTTCGTAGTAAAACCGAGATACCCTAAGAGCGGCAGCACGGCGGGCGATCATAACTAAAGAGATGTCCAAATGCAGAATCGCACAACCTACCCAAGCCTTGCCGGCAAACGCGTGTTCATCACCGGCGGCGCCACGGGCATCGGCGCGGCGCTGGTTCGGCGGTTTACACAGCAGCAAGCCAAAGTGACCTTCGTAGATCAGAACTCGGAGCGAGGAACCGACTTGGTTCGGGAACTGGACGATATTCCCGACTTTATCCACTTGGACATCACCGACACTCAGGCACTGCAAAGCACGATTGGCGATGCGAACAAAGGCGCGCCACTGGCCGTCCTCATAAACAATGCAGCCAACGATATGCGACAAAGTCCAGCCGATGTGGACGAGGCAAGTTGGCGCGCCTGTATGGCCGTTAATTTAGACGCGTCGTTTTTCGCCGCACAGGCTGCAGCTCCGATCATGGCCGAGCACGGCGGCGGTTCCATCATAAATTTCAGTTCCATCAACGCGCTTCTTGGACCAACCAACATGCCGGGCTACGTCAGTGCCAAGGCCGGACTGATCGGGATGACAAAGGCATTGGCCCGAGACTACGGTACCGATTTCATCCGCGTGAATGCGATTTTACCGGGGTGGGTGGTTACCGAAAAACAACTGCAAACGTGGCTAACCCCAAAGGAAGAGGCGAACTGGATGACTCAGGTTGCCCTACCCGGCCGGTTAATGCCCGATGATGTGGCGAACCTGGCGTTATTCCTTGGTGCTAGCGATAGCGCCATGATTACCGGTCAAAGTTTTACTGTGGACGCTGGGCGCACCTGATTTCCCGCGCCCGAGTTATTCAAGCCGCTCCCCACTCCTGCGCTCGCGAACAGTGGCTGTTACCAGTCATTTTCAAAGATTTTTTGTGCCTCGCTGCGATTTTCGAAATACAGCAAAGTAGAGGCCACCACTAACCCGCCCATGATCAGCCAGTCTTTCCAGTGAAAAAATCAAATGGGAGTCGGAACAAGCCGATTAGAATCAGAAAATTCACAAAAACTTGCACTGGTGCCACAGAAGAAAGCGGCCGTTTGTTACGCAAATGCCTGAAAATAAAGAACGCCATGGTCAGAAAAGCGGCTGCGCGGATCACTGCCAAGCGACCGGTCTCGGTTGCTTGCAGCTCATCAAACACCGTACCCGGCAAGTATACATCGTAGCCAAGTAGTGACATCAAACCGACGACGATAAAACTAACCATTGCTAGGGCCAGTAACCCCTTACGCACACTCATCACGTTCGCCTTATCTTGCGTGACCGAAACATAGCGGCTTTACAGGTTTCTGCAACCCCCTACGCCTGTGGCAAAGCCCACAAATTTGGTGGTTAATGTCGCAAGCAGGCTTCTACCCAAGACTCCGGGCAAAGTGCACTAAGGAGCGCTGGGTTTCATGAAAATGCTCTGGTGCCACATCAGGATAAGTCAAGTCGGCGGCATGATTGGTGGCAGGGACTTGTCTTGCCGTTGA
>JAQWIX010000053.1 GCA_029248675.1 Pseudomonadales bacterium
GGATGCGGTGATGTTGTCGGGCGAAACCAGTGTGGGTAATTACCCTGCCCGCTGTGTGGAGCAGCTGGCTAATATCGCTTACCGCACTGAGCGTTTCCCGGGCCTAGGGTACGAAAAAGCCCTAGAGATCCACAGCGACAAGCAGCACGTAGCCATTCACGCCGTGGCCTTGGCTGAGTCCGTGAAAGCTGAAGGCGTGATCGTGATTACGCGTCGAGGCATTACCGCAGACGATGTCACCGCTGCTAGGCCCCAAGGTGTACCGATTTTCGCCTTTACCAACGATAGTCAAACTCGACGCAGACTGGCGCTGAATAGATCTGTTCATCCTCATCGAATTGCCTTTAGTAGCGATCCAGAAAAGACCCTTAAACGGGCTTTCGACGTGCTGCGGAAGAAAGAGGGTATAGAGCCTGACGCCAAGCTGGTCGTAATCTCAGATGTACTAACGGATCAGCCCACCGAGGCTATTCAAATTCGGCGGTTGCACTGAGTTCAGCGCTCACCAGATCATTCTGATCGCAACAAATACCAGCATGATCGCAAAAAGCCGCTTAAGCGTGGCCGCGGGCAATTGCTGTGCGAATTTGACGCCTAGCGGAGCGGCGATGACAGCGCCAATGACAATGAGCGCAAAGGCCTGTAAATCCACATAGCCCAACAAGCCGGGTTGATCCGTTGCCGGTGCCAGTAGCATGTAGCTCAGAGCACCCACCGCCGCGATGGGAACACCCAATGCACTAGCGGTAGCGGTGGCGTTATGTGCTGGGACATTGAAAAAAATCAGGGTGGGAACGATGACGTTACCCCCGGCAATTCCCGCTAGCCCAGACACTGCACCTGCAACAAATCCAATAGGCGCTGACCCTAGGGTTCCCGGTAGGGTTCGGTGCGGTTTGGGTTTCCAGTCGAAAAACATGATGCAGGCGACAAGGGATATGAACCCAGCGAAGCCAAGACGCAAGCTCTGGGTGGGCAGGAGCGGGGCCACATAGCCTGCCACGGCGCTACCCAGAACCAGAAAAGGAAGCAACTTGAACACGAGAGGCCACAATACGCGTCTGGCTTTTATTTGCGTATAAGCCGCAGAGGCCGAGGTGAAAACAATACAGGTCAAGGAGGTGGCCACAGCCACCAAGAGCACTAGCTCCGGGCCATAGGAACCGGTTTGTGAAAACAGTAAAAAAAGAACCGGAACGATGATGACGCCGCCGCCAATGCCCAACAGGCCGCCGACAAAGCCGCTGAACAAACCAACGGTGAGAAACAACGCGATAGAGAATAAGATGGTGCTTTCCAGTAGGGTCCCGAGAGTGTCACAGAATACCTATCCAGCCCTAAAAGTGTATCGGAGTTTATGAACATGCAGAGACCCTCAGGATGGCTGTTATGTCTGGCTCTTTTAGCGGCATCCGTCGGTGCATTAGCAGAACTGGCCACTCTGCCAAACGGGGACCGCTATCAAGGAGAAGTAACCGACGGCGTGCTAAACGGGCCAGGCATCTATCTATGGGCCGATGGTGACCGTTACGAAGGTACATTCCTTAACGCACTACCTCACGGCGAGGGGACTTACACTTGGGGTGACGGGCGCCAGTACGTCGGTGACTTCGTGGAAGGTAAGCGTCAAGGTCAAGGAGAGCTGAGTTGGCCCAACGGAGATCGATTTACCGGTAGCTTTGTAGATAACGAGCGTCAAGGTTCCGGGTTGATGAGATGGCATACAGGTGAGCGCTATCGCGGTCAATTCGTCGCTGGTGACATGCATGGCCAAGGCGAGTATCTCTGGCCCAATGGTAATCGGCACGTCGGTACTTTTGACCGTGATCAGCGTTCTGGCGCTGGCATCTTTCTGCGGGTAGACGGCAGCTCGTGGTCGGGAGTTTTTCTTGAGGGAGAACCCGGCGGCTTGGGTATCGAGCGTCAAAAGTCAGGTGCCATAACGCTGCAGCGCAGAGAGTCTGGCCAATTGTTAGAGCAGACGCCGGTGGCCGACAATCCTCGTTGCCGCAGCCTGGAAAGCCCGACTGTCTGGATGGTTCAGGCCGATGATTGCATCAACGGTCTGGCCCACGGCAACGGCATCGCCGCAACGCTTAACGGAGAAAAGCTAGTGGCAAATGGCCGGTGGGTGCTGGGTGTATTGATCGATGGGGCGGTACAGGACCTACCCAAACTGCCGGCTGTTACCGCCGAGGTTGATCTTGTAAGCCCGGTAGACGGATAAGCCATGGCTACTCACGAACCCTCTCAAAAAACGGTTTCAAACATCGATGGCTTTCAGGTCATTCGAAGGTTAGACGAGCACGAACCGCCGAATCGGTTTTTGGTAAGGCGTTCCGACGGTGCCGAAGCTGCGGTACTCAAGCTATTGCCACCGGAAAGCGCCGAGAGCCAAATTCTTCATCAAGTGAATCACCCCCACATCTGCCAGTTTCTTGGTAGTGGCGGCGACACTCAACCCTATGTCCTAACGGCCTATTACGGTGGGCCTGACTTAAGGGCCCATTTGCAACGAGGCATCAAGATCAAAGTGCTTCTTGAGATCGTGCTGCAACTGGCAGATGCCTTGGACTCTTTGCACTCCCGCGGATTTGTTCATGGGGATCTTCGTCCGGAACACATTTCGATCAAAGCAAACGGCCAGCCGGTTATCGTTGATCTAAGCAGTGCTTTCACCAGTGGTTCGGCCTCTGACTTGGAGGTGAGGACTACTGGCCCCTCAATGGCGTATTTGAGCCCAGAGCGACGTGTCCAAGCGGCGAAATCGGAGTCCGCCTCCCTGATCGACGGAGCATGCGATTATTTCAGCCTTGGTGTAATGGCCTTCGAGTTACTCAGCGGTCGACTTCCCCCCACAGAAGAAACTGCCCAGGGGGGATCGCAACCATACCTTCAAGACAGCCCTCCGAGGCTTCCAGCCCATCTTCAGTCGCTCCAGCCAATCATCGATCGACTGATGGCTAAGGACCCGGATAAACGCTTGGGTTCTCGGGACGCGTTGCAGCAACTGATCGGTCTCGGAGGTATTGATCCAGAGCTTGGCGACATGGTGATACGCCACTCAGCCATTAGCGTCGAGGAACTTTCATCGTTATTTGCTGATCTGCGTTTGCGCCCGGACGAATTGGCTCGCCAAAACAAACGTTTGCGTCGCAAAAGACGTCGCCGTATTGCGCTGCAAGGCTCTCTGGCCCTGATACTAACGGGTTCGATATTGGCAGGACTCCTAACCTTCCGGGAAGCTCTGCTGCCCGTTGTAGAGGATGCCGCGGCGTACTTAGGCATCATTGAAAACCCTGAACTCACAGCAGCATGGCGGGAAGCCCAATCCTTAGCCTCTGATCCCAATCAGGGCCTGAGCACCATTGTTGCGGCCTATCGGCGAGTGATAACCATTGCCCCGGGTTATACCCAGGCCGCAGAAGCTCTAGAGCAAACTACCCAAGCATGGAAAAGGTCTATTGCCGATGCCATGAACGCAAACGAGTTATCTCGCGCCGAGGTTTTACTGAACGAAGCCCAAGGGTTATTTGAGTCGGATCCAGAACTCACGGTGCTGTCTCTGCGGCTGCAAAACCACCGGCGGGCCGAGCGCTTGCTGGCCAGCACCCAATCGCTGCTGCGAAGTAGCGGCCTTTCCGACGAAGCCAGCGCTGCAGCCGCGGTCCAAGCCTTTGAAGAAATATTGCGGATATCTCCGGATAACGCTGAAGCAGCCCAAGGGCTCACCGACATCAGCAGGCACTATGGCGAATTGGCTGCGGAAGCCGCCAAAAATCGGGACGTAGACCAAGCAATACGCTTGTTACAGAGGGCAACAGCCGCCCGTAGTGATCTTCGCGAGTTAGATCGCGTTCGAGAGTTAATTTCCGAAGCGACGAGTATCCAAAGCGCCATGGCAGCGCTGGTCCTCCAGGCACAGCAACTCAGCGTGCAAGGAAACCTCATCGAGCCGGCAGGAGACAACGCTGCCGAGGTGTATTTGCAGGTGCTTGCTATTGATCCGCAAAACCTTGAGGCCACTGCGGGCCTTTCTGAGGTGACGGTTGCGGTTATGGCCAATGCTCTAGCCTTACTAGATCAGGGGGATATTCAAGGTGCCCAATACCTCTTGAATCTTGGTGAGAGTCAAAACCTAGATGCCATACCCCTAGCCAATATGCGCGAACGCATTGACTCGGAAATAACCCGAAGAAGTCAGGTGGCCATAGCTCTCGAACAGGCAAGCGTGCTCTTTGCCCAAGGCTACATTACTGCGCCGAAAGGCCAAGATGCCGTTAGCAGACTGCGTGAAGTACTGCTCTTGGACCCCGGCAACGAGGTAGCTCAAACACGATTAATTCAGTGCGCAGAGCGGTTGGCGACGGTTGCTGTTGAAGCTCAAGAGGTTGGTATCACAGTGTCTGCAAAAGCCTACATTGAGGAGGCTCTATCCATTCATCCGGGTGTAAGCCAGTGGGAGGCTTGGCAAGCTCAATGGTAGATGACACTAATCAGCTGCGTTGCATTTATGAGGGGTGGATTCTATATTCCGCTCCTACCGTGAGCGCAAACCAGATGTTCACTAAACCAAATCTACACAGCTAGGAAGACCCATGGTTCAGATCCCATATCGCCGTGAGCTCGAGTTCGATTACGGTTCCGTTTCGCAGATTGCTCCGGGTATTCGACGAGTGATCGCAAACAATCCGGGACCGTTTACCTTTCATGGCACAGGAACCTACATTCTTGGCTCTGGCAATGTGGCGGTCATTGATCCGGGTCCAGACGACGAAGAGCATATTGGCGCCATTCTTGCGGCTCTTGATGGTGAAACCATCAGCCACATTTTGGTGACCCATACCCACATGGACCATTCACCCGGGTGTCGGCCGCTACAAGCACTCACTGGCGCGCCAACCTACGCGTATGGACCCCACGGAGCTGGCAAGCTCGAGCAGGGGGTACAAGTGGAAGAGGGCGGTGATATGGATTTCGCACCGGATCATCTCGTCAAACACGGTGACATCATCCAAGGGGGCGACTGGACCGTCGAGTGTGTGTATACGCCAGGACATACGTCTAACCACATGTGTTTCGCCTTGCAGGAGCAAAAAGCGCTGTTCACCGGAGACCATGTGATGGGTTGGTCCACCAGCATCATATCCCCTCCGGACGGTGATATGGCGGCATACATGCAGAGCCTTGAGCTATTGCTTGAGCGCGATGATGCGGTTTATTGGCCGACTCACGGCCCGTCAATTATTGACCCCAAAACCCATGTTCGTGCCTACATAGCACACCGCATTGAGCGAGAAGAACAAATCCTCAAATGCATCGATGAGGGAACCCACAGCATTCGGGACATGGTGCCTTTAATGTATCGTGATACCCCGGAATTCATGTATCCCGCTGCAGCGCGAAGCGTGCTGGCTGCCATGGAAAACCTGCTGCGTAAAAATCAGGTCGTAGCAGACGGTGGGGAACCCAGTATGGACAGCGTCTATCGTCGCGCCTGAGTTAAGGCCAAATCGCGTGGCTTTGCGAGTTATCTAGCCCAGAGGTTAACCGGCGTTTCCACGGCTCTCGGCCCTGATTGGAGACCCACCAAGGATCGGGTTGACAAGTGGTAATCGGATCAACAGCGCAACACCGCTTCGGTCCTCTAAATTCACCGCCATGGCAGTGCCGCCATGGTGTTCGGCAATAATGCGCACTACGTGCAGCCCCAATCCAAAGTGTAGGCGATTGTCCGGCCCACGGTGGCTGACCATGGAGTCAAATATCGACAGCAGTTTCGCCTCTGGTAGCGCCGGCCCGCGGTTGGCTACGGCAATTTGAACAATATCGCCAAAACACTCTAGGTGCACGCGGATGGGCGTATCGCTGCGATGAAAATCAACGGCATTGTCCACCAACTTATCCAGCATTTGCTCAATGCGAAAATCTGAAACCAACACGATGGCCGGGTTGTTACTGCCGCTGTATTCGAAAGACACCTTGTTGTGAGAGGCTCCACAGTTAGCGACGTAACTTGCTAATAGCTCATTAAGATCTATCTCCTCCAGTTCCTCTGCTTCCAACGCCTCTTCTAAATTAGCCGCATCAGCCAAATTCTGCACAATGGACCCAATTCGGTGCACGCCACGCTTGGCACTTTCAAGGTACTTGCTGCTATCAATGCCGGGATGTTCCTCGGCCAAGTTTTGCAGGGAGGTGCTGAGCGTATTCAGCGGGTTGTTGATTTCATGCCGCAGGGTTCGAGGCATGTTTTCCAGAAAACCGTTGTGCTGCTTCAATTTTTCTAACATGTTCGACACGCTGCGCGCCAAGTCGCCTATTTCGTCCCCGGCGTTCATCTCATTTAACAGGCCGCCGCGACGCAGGCGGCCTCGAGCATCGATGGCCGACGAGGCCTCTTGGCGGAGGTTGCGGATGCGCCACGCCAAACGTCCGGCGAAGGCGATGAGAGCTAAAAAAATCGCCAGCAAACTCAGGAGGGTAAGGAGTAATACCTGCTCTAAGGCCGTGCGCTGAAATCGCAATATGTCGTCGATATTCTGTTCGACAACCACAGTGCCAATAACTTGATCAGCAGACACAATTGGGTGGGCAGCGAGGATTAATTCTTCGTTGGTGGAGACCGGGTTTCGCAAAGCAATGGGGTCGCCAGCCAAACTTACCTCTACGGCTCTTTCGCGTTGATTGACCGATGCTTCGGTCTGTCCGTTGTCTGGGTCAGGGTCGGTATTCAGCAATTGTTGTGACAGACTGCCGATGAAATCACCGGCAACCGTCAGCTGCCGAGTGACCATACCGAATTGAAGGCCGCTTTCGTCCTCTGATGTGGGTTTGCGCGTTGCACCAACTTCTGCGCGAACCCGCTGGAGGCTATCTATCACCAGTATTTTCGCTCCGGAATAACCCAGTCCTTGCACGATATTCCGCACTTCAGGTGTGCGTAGAACCACAAGGTTGAAATTTTGATTGGCTTCCTTGGGTAGGGTTTGGGTGCTGCGAACCACTTGGCGCTGCAGTGGGTCATCGACGTCAACGAAAGTAAGGCCAAAGTACTGACGCGACCCAAGTAAACTCAACGGGATGCGAAATTCCAGCGCGACCTCCTGAGAGGGACCTCCATCAGCGGCACCGACTCCTGCAACCGTTAAGGGACGAAGCACACCCTGAACGCGATTGTCGGCGTCGCCGGTAGCGGCATAGCGCCACTGTTCATCCATAGCGAAACCAGTCAGAACATTGGTTGCGCCAAAAACCAGCGACATGCGGCCGTCTTCGCCGCCGGCACCAATATAGTTCAGTCTGATGTGGTCCGCGTTATCAAGGCGGAGAAAGTCTGGGTCCCGGTAAACCAGTTGCTCATCCTTTATGTGCATGTGCACATACAAATAGTCCGAACGCTCGCCCAGCAGAAGGCGAAAGTCGGAGTCTTGCCAGTCACCAGAACCGAAGGCGAGGTACTCCTGGGCAGATGCCTTGCCCCAATCCTCGGCATCACCATCCAGTCTAATCGTGTTTTCTAGAGGTTCTGCGTACAGGGCTTCGAAGTCTTCAAGAGTGACCGGCAGGTCGTTGAACAGATCTTCTCGTCCGTTGAACAGAGTAGAAATACCCTCGGCGGTCAGCAGCTGCGCTTGGGACTGGCCCTGAATCAGCAGGCGTTCCATTTCCACAAGCTGAAGATAGCTGAACCAAGGCACGACCAGCAGGGCCAAACCCATCAGAGCAAGCTTTGTGCCTAATCTCGGGCCGCGAAAGTTCAGCTTAAGCCTCACCTGCTATAGCCTATTGCTTGGTCCATCGGTAACCGAAACCGTATTCGCTTTTTATGCAAGAAAACTCACCGTCCACCGCCTCGAATTTCTTCCGGATATTCCGCATGTGGGTATTGATCGTATTGTTAGTTACCAAGCTCTGCATGGTTGCATTCATCAACGTTTCATAACTCACCGCATGTCCCGGTGCTCTCACTAATTTAGCGAGCATACGAAATTCGGTGCCGGACAAATCAATACGCTCACCACGCCAGCTGACGAGTAGGGCTTCTTGATCCAACGCCAAATCGCCAATGTGCTTTTCCGACGCATTTTCATTTCGCAGATTCGATGTGCGTGCCTCATTGATGCGCAGCAATGAGGAGATTCGCTCGGCGAGATAATCTAAGGAGATGGGTTTCGGTAGATAGTCCCAAGCACCAAGGCGAAGGCCAGAGATCTTGTCGATTTCATTGATGCGCTCGGTCAGAAAAATCACCGGCATACTCGGGGAACGGGCCAACAATTCCCGACACAACTGGAAGCCCGCGTCGACCTCGTCGCCCAAAATAATGTCGAGAATGGCCAAGTCGGGCAGTTCGTCTTCAAATGCTGCTAACGCCTCGTCTCGATTACCATAGGCGCTGACTTGGTAGCCTTTATTGGTAATGGCGTCCGCGTAATTCGCTCGCTGATCTGGGTCGTCTTCTACAATGACAATGTGCTTAGCCACACTGATGTCCTTTCTTTGCCTTCCCTTGCAGTCTATAGAGTTTTTCAAAGATTTTTCGCATTGGCTGCGATGTTCCGCATCACGGTGTCACGCTCCTCAAGAATTTCTCCACACTATTCAACAAGTTTTCATGAGGTTCTCGCATGGTTCTTGTCTATGCCTTGGTTTACTGGTGGCTGGTCAATGGCTCCAGCGCCGTAAAAGTAGCAACGGGTTTTGACCATTCAATAGCGCGGTCTTTGCGGGTAAATGAGGTAAATGAGGTAAAACAGCCATGACGCAACAAATTCAACATGTAAAGTCCGCCAATGACTGTGTGGCAAAACGCCCGAAAGATTCCCCGACCGTAGTTTTCTTGCCCTTTTCCGAAGATCTGCTGAATGCGGCGAAACCTCATATTCCGTGTTGGGGCCGGTCGAAGCAGTCTACAGAGAACGCCCTCATTTCAGCGAATTACCCAAGCCTTGGTGATCCAGTGAATTCGGGCGAGGGTGCCTTTGGCGCAGAGCCCGCGAGTTCCTACTCCGACATGGCCCTTGTGCCCTATAGCCCGCAATCAATGACCGTACATGTCCTGCGTGGAGAACACTGGGAAGTCCTTTAGCGATTGATTGTCTTCTGGCTCAGATCTGAGCCAGTCTTGTCTCGCGCCCGTTCAGTGAGGCTGAACAGGGCTTTTAAGCAGCTTTAAGTTGCGCCCTCACGCTTGGCGCGGCAAGCTCCTGATTTTATGCAACTTGTTTTATACAGCTTGGTTTTTCCACCTTGGATATCGTTGTGACGTTTTTACTTGAGAACTGGCTGGAATTAACCGGCTTCGTCAGCGGATTACTTTGCGTCTGGCTATTGATTAAGGAAAGCGTTTCGACCTTTCCCATCGGCATGCTCTACGCACTTGTGACAACCATCGTTGTAGCCCGTGCCTTTCTTTACGCTGATGTGCTGCTGAACTTGTATTACGTTCTGATGAACGCCTATGGATGGTATTACTGGCTTTATGGCGCTAAGTCGCTGCGACAGGATCAAGGGGAGCTGCGACCCCAACGCATTGGTGCAAGTACTGTCTGGGTGCTGCTTGCCATCACCGCTGTGGGCACTTTGCTCATGGGTTATTTGTTCCAGCGGTATTCTCAAGCAGATTTAGCCTACGTCGATAGTCTGACGACCGTGGCCAGTTTCGTGGCCATGTGGATGAGTGCCCGTAAATTTTTGGCCAGTTGGATTGCTTGGTTTCTTATCGACTTAGTACAAATTGTTCTCTATATCGTTAAGGGCTTGAACGGTGTTGAAGGTCTTTATCTTTATGCGGGTTTATACGGTATCTATTTACTCATGGCTGTTTGGGGCTGGCAGAGCTGGCGTCAACGACTGCAAACCCCATGATCTTTGTTATCACTGGGCCGGAGTCGTCGGGGAAATCTACGCTTAGCCAAGAGTTAGCCGAACACCTCAACTGGCCCATGTTCCCGGAACTTGCCCGGGCCTACTTGCAGGCCCGGCAAGAAGAGGGCGGTCAAAGTTATCGTTACAGGCCCTCTGACCTATTAATTTTAACCGCCCAGCAACAAATGATTGAGGCGAGCTTGCCCCGTGAAGGTCACTGTATTTTGGATACAGACCTACTGACTCTGCTGGTTTGGTGGCAGGAAAAGTACGGGCCGGTGCCTAGTATCATTCAGCAGGGTTGGCTGGCACAGATGCCCCGGCATTATCTACTCTGTAAGCCCGACTTGCCTTGGGAGCCAGATCCTTTGAGAGAAAACCCTCACGACCGTCAGCGTTTGTGGCAATGGTACAAGCATGAATTGGAACAACGGCACTGTTCGTTCAGTGTTTGCTCGGGCCTCGGCCCAACTCGTTTGGACAGCGCACTGACTGGAATTCGGCAGGCCTTGGTTTAGCCTTGCAGAGACCACAACCAAGCCTTACAGCCGTTTGAAGCGCCGCAGTTTCTTGTCGGCGGTTGCGATTTGGGCGACTACTTCCGGGCGTCGATTGCCGGACCGATGCTGAAATGTCGCCCAAGCCCACTCTCTTAGCCAGAAAGCCTCAATGGCGCGGCTCAACCTTGAGCGCTCAAACTCAGGAAGAAAGAGAGCTGCCATTTCTGGCAATAGCGCATCCTCTAGTTCAAGCCCTTGATGCAGGCTGATCAAGTCGAACAGAGGATCGTTAGTGCCGGCAAATTCCCAATCTAGAGTAATCCAGCCCGCATCGGTGACAAGGATGTTCCAAGGGTTCAGGTCGTTATGACAGCTCACAAGATAGGAGGCATCCGACGCTGGTAAAGGGTTATCGTCTAGCGAGTGAAGCAGCGGATGTTTTTCTATCCAAGGCGGCATATCTTCACCCACAAACTCTGGCAGCAACGTGGGCACATGGTAATGCCGAGACGCGCTGGGAAGATTGCGGTGTAACCTGATTAGGTAATCCACCAAATCTGCCTCGTCGATATCGCCCTTAAATGCGTCTGTCAGCAAAATGCCATCCACCCAAGGGGAGATCATCAATCCCGATTGGCTATCCAAGACTGTTGGTTGTATGCCGATGGAGGAGGGCAACTGCCGATACCACTGAGCCTCCGCCACTCGATCTACGAACGGCTGGGGGCGCAAGGGCACTCTTAGAACATAGCGCTTTCTATGGTCCGAGGAGCTTCTATCAAAACGGTAATTGGCATTACTGTACCCACCGCTGAGGAACTGAAACTCGCCTAGATCATCTCCCTTCCAGTCCGGTATCGCCGCCAAAATCTGCTGCCTAAGTTGCTCAGCACTAAGGTCGTCAATGGGATCTAACGGATCTGAATTCGACATGGATCAGAGTGTCAGCAGCGCTAATGCATCGGTCATGACGTCGCCAATCGCCTCGCGGATAACAAGATCTGCCAATTCGTCCTGATCCGTGGGTTCCCGATTTACGATCACGAGCTTTGCATCCAGCTGTTTGGCGTACTGGGGAAATCCAGCGGCTGGATAAACCGTTAGGGACGAGCCCAGCACGATCAATAAATCGCAGGTCTGCACCAGTTGTTGGGCTCGTGCCATTTCGGCCTCAGGCATGCTTTGGCCAAAGGATATTGTGGCGGTTTTTATTAAACCCTGGCAAAGACTGCATGGAGCGACAGAGCCCGTTTCTTCGAATTGTTCTTGCAGCATGGGTAACTCATAGCGTGTTTGGCAGGACAGGCAGCTGGCATAGGTTGCGTTACCGTGAAGTTCCACGATCTGGCTATCGTCCAGGCCAGAGTCCTGATGCAGGCTATCAACGTTTTGAGTAATGACACCGCCAGAGGCAAGATCATTTAACCATCGTGCGATAGCCCTGTGGCCGGCATTG
>JAQWIX010000059.1 GCA_029248675.1 Pseudomonadales bacterium
ACATCGATCACTGCATCCCATTCCGCGTCTGTCATGTTTTTAAAGGAGCGGTCCCGCAAAATGCCGGCATTGTTGATGAGAATGTCCAAGCGTCCAAAGTTATCAACAGCACACTTGACCATGGCCGCCGCTGCTGCGTCATCGGTCACCGAACCGTAGGTCGCTGCGGCTTTGCCGCCCGCCGCCTTTATTTCATCGACCACAGTGTCTGCCATGCTGGTACTACTACCCGTACCGTCACGAGCACCGCCCAGATCATTGACTACGACGCTGGCGCCGTGTGCGGCCAACAACATTGCATGGGCTCGACCCAAGCCGCCACCTGCGCCCGTTACAATCGCTACCTTGCCATCCAATAAACCCATGATTCTCTCCTTGCCCCTGTAGTTAAAAGTCGTACTAAACGATTTGTTGCTGGCTGAAAATGCTAGCGCCGTACCGAACTCGGTGATCCTAACGCGTGCCTGCTCCAGCAGTTTGGATCTCCTTCTGGCACGCAGCGCCAAAGAATCTCCCGATGCATTTATAGTCGTGCCTCGGGGAGGGCGAATCAAGTCTTGCGACGCTGAAAACACTGAACCCCTCGGGAGTGAACCCGCGCCGAAAGGGCTCAACATCTGCAAGGTAGGCTCTGCATCGCTGGGTGCGCTATGAGTGTGCAGCAAGTCCGGCAAAAACCATTCTCTTCAGACTAGTTGTGACGTTGGCGGTTAGGTGAGGCCGTCTAGATCGTCAACCTAAGGTCGCCGTTGCGCTTCATGTGCCGATACAGACTGTTAAAACCCCAGCCAGCTAGGCCACTGATCACGGCTGCGACACCAAAAACCCAGGGTCCAATTCCCTCCCAGGGGAGAAATATCCATTGGCCGGACCATCCAGTGTAGAGAAGTATCCCCAAAAACGGCGCGATGGCGCCGCGCAGTCCGGTTAACGTCACGTGCACGCCCATGTAGGCGGCGAGTTGATCCTGACGCGCGAAATCGTTGTGTCCCAACTGCCAAGCAAGCGTGCCGCCACCCCGGGCTATGCCCATGATTGTTCGCGCCACGATAAGCCAAGTCAGTGATTCAAGGGCAGCTCCGATCATGGTGAGCATCTGGGCAAGAATCCAGAGCACGCTCTGGCGCGAACGGAATTGAGCAACATGAACTCGGTCCAAGTAGGCTGCCCAGACCGGCATAGATATTAGACTGACCGCAAAAGGGATCACCATAATGAGCATGATCGATGCGGTGTACGACGCTTCCATCTCCCGGGTGACGATGAAAATCAACGGCGCCTCGATCAACATGTTGCTGAAACCGGCGCCGAACATGTTGAGTTGGTACCAGCGAAACAAACGATCCTCTTTGAGAATTTGTAAAAATCCTAGAGCGCTGGTTGGGTCTTTGCGCTCCAAGCGCTCGCGTACTCGCTGACGGCCCTCTCCGACTACCCGAACTTGGGCAAAAAACAGCAGGCCCAGGCTTCCCAAAAGCGCACCGCCCCAGTAGACCCAGCCCAAACTCTCAGGATAGGCATCCAACAGGGGGCCAATGGCAGAAGAGATGGCGACTGTCATAATCGCGTTGATCATTTGGAGCTGGCTGGTAGCTCTAGCACGCTGATGTCGGGCGTAGTTCAAGCTCCAAATAACGCTGCGCACCGTTACCACCCCGGCAAGCAGAATGCGAGAAGCGATCATTGAGGATACCAACACCGCTGCCCCTAAGTTACCGCTAGGTATCAAGGCAACGGTAACCACGCAGCCAATGATCAGGGCTTGTAGGATGCAGGCCGAGGCGACCTTAGAGCGACCGGCGGATAAACGACTCCAAAAAAAACTGGAAAGATTGGCAAACATGGGGGCAGCACTGACCAGAGCCAGTACAAAGGGACTTACCTGATAGATTTTGGCGGCGATGACGCCGACAACGCCGCCTTCAAGAAGCACGAGCGCCGCTGGCAGCGCGACTTCAGCAGCCTTCTCGGCACGAAAGCTGCGCTCAATAGCCGGGGGAAGCTGTAAATTAGTCCATGACACGAAACAGCGTCTAGCCTAACAGGCTAGCGGTTAGGCCCGCGATTCATGGGGTAGGGCTGCCAGCGTTCCAAGGGAACTCGCGGCAATACCGTCGGGTTGACGCAGCTCATGGGCCAGCGATTTCGCAGCACCAAGGCCACTTCCCGACCCACCCGTCGCCGGGTTTCCGGCCGCATGCGTGTGGTAGCCGACGCTACGTGAGGGCTAATCAGCACATTCTCTCGGTGCAGAAGGGGGTTATCTGCCTCAGGCGGCTCTTGCTCGAGAACATCCAATCCGGCACCCGCGATAGCGCCGTCATCCAAGGCCGCAATCAGCGCCTTTTCATCGATGAGTGGCCCTCGGGCCGTATTAATAATCACCGCGTGATTGGGCATTTTGGCGAAGGCTTCGGCGCTGAAGGTGTGATGGGTCTCTTGGTTGTGTGGAGCGTGCAAGGACAAATAGTCTGAACGCTGGAGCAACTCATCCATGCTCACAGGCTCAACACCATCCTCGGAGATGGTTAGTTCGCTGACGTAGGGGTCAAAGGCGATGACGTGCATGCCAAAGGCCTTGGCCCGGCGCGCTGTGCAGCGGGCTACATTGCCGTAGGCGAACAGTCCCAAGGTCTGGCCCATCAGCCGAGGGGTTTGATTTAACAGGGGGCGCCCTGACCACCAGTCGCCTTGGGCCGCCATTCGATTCATGGTTTTCATTTGGCGAGCGCAGCCAAGCAACATCATCATGGCATGGTCGGCAACTTCTTCGATAAAGACGTCGGGAACATTGGTCACCACAATGCCCGCTCGAGTGGCGGCTTCAATATCCACCATGTCCACGCCGACACTGCCAACGCCAATGACCACACAGTTTTCCAGTTGTTCAATCAGCTGGGCGTCGATGCGGAACCCCCAAGACGTAATGATGGCATCCATATGTTTGACGCCGGCGGCAAATTCTTCCGGGGTTTTTGCGGCTACCTCAATGATCTCGGCAACCGGCTCTAGGGCTTCCAACTCAAGGGAATAGCGTATTGCTATCTCTTCCGGATTGGCTTGTCTTGGCAGCTGAATACCAATTTTCTTTTTGTTACCGGTCATAGTCTTCTCCTCACTTTCCCCGATGACTGGGCTCAATCCTTGTTGCATCAGTGTATCAGGCTTGCTCCAAGGGTTGGGTTATCCCATCCTTGGAGCCCATCACAAGAGTCAGAGGTTTTGCAGTGCCGGATATTTCAGCCATCGTCATGCTGACCCTAGTTGCCTTCGTGGGCGCCGCTCTCGGAGCCGGCATCATGAGCCTATTGCTTAAGAATCGTGCCCAATCAGTGCTCGTGGCTAGGGAGAAAGAGTTGTCGGCGCTGCAGGCGGTGGAAACTGTCTCCACCCAGCGCCAGCAGGAGCTGACCGCGCAAAATGCTGGGCTTCAGCAGCAGTTGACTGAAACACAAACAGAAAACGCAGCCTTAGCGGGGCGCATGGAAGAAGCACAGGCTAGCTTTGCGGCCCGGGAAAAACTACTGCGCGAATCTAACGAGCGCATGAAAGTAGAATTTGAATCCTTGGCGACGAAGGTGCTGAACGTACAGGGCGCTCAGCAGCGCCAGTCGCTGGACGTTATGTTGAACCCTTTCCGTGAGCAAATTGGCGACTTTCGCAAGCGCGTTGAGGAGGTTTATCGCTCCGACACTAAGGAACGAGCATCATTATTGAAAGAAATGCAGAACCTGCAATCCGCCAGCAACCGGATCAATGAAGAGGCAGAGAACCTGACCAAGGCCCTGAAAGGGGACAATAAGATTCAGGGAAACTGGGGCGAGCTAGTACTTGAGCGCATCTTGGAAGACTCTGGTCTGCGGAAGGATCACGAGTACTTTGTTCAGCCCAGCAGTAAAGACGAACAGGGACGCACCAAACGTCCGGATATCGTGATTCGTCTTCCCGAAGGCAAAGATGTGGTTGTGGATTCTAAGGTGACGTTAGTGGCTTATGAGCAAGCCTTGGCGACCGAAGACGAACAGGCTCGCCAAGTATTTCTGAAGCAACACGTGGACGCGGTAAAGGGGCAAATAAAGAAGTTGGCCGATCAAGATTACGATCAGCTACCGGATCTAAGGTCTTTGGATTTCGTCCTTTTGTTCATTCCCATTGAGTCCGCTTTCACCTTGGCTATGGAACTGGACTCCCGATTGTTCATTGAGGCCTTTAACAAACGCATCATGCTCGTCAGTCCAACCACTTTGATGATGGCGCTGCGAATCATCGACAATCTTTGGCAGGTAGAAAAACAAAATCGCAACGCCCAAGACATCGCTCAGCGTGCCGGCGCACTCTACGACAAGCTGCAAGGCGTGGTTGAGGAAGTACACAAGCTTGGCCGGCAGTTGGGCACCGTACAGGGCACCTACGACACCCTTTACGGACGCTTGGCCGGTGGTCGCGGCAACTTGGTAGGGCAAGCAGAAAAACTCCGGGAGCTGGGTGCACCGGTTAAGAAGGTCATCACGCCGCTATTGGCCGGCAGTGCTGGCGAGGAATTGTCTGACGAGCCATCAGTAAAAGCAGATTCGGCGCAGTCCCTGCCATCCGATTCTTGATGGTCGCGTGCCTTGCCAGAGGCTTCGGGGAGGTGGTTTAGCGCGGATCGCTTAGGATGACTGTTGTTCTGCTGCGATGAAGGCAGGGGTTTCACAAATGGTGTAAGGGTGCAGTTGGTTTACCTGCAGCGGCCAACGCAAGGTTCGAGCGCCCTCCAGTATTTCACGCTGCAGCTGCTCATCGCTGGGTTTATGGAACAAACTGTCGATGGCCTCCCAGATCGGGTTGAAGGGCTGAAGCTTGTCGAAATAGCAGCGGCTTTCGCCTCTAGAATCGGGCAGTTCCAGTACTTCAATGTCTTTGATCATGGCCCAATGAGAAAACCAGGTTTTTTCACCCTCGCGGACGGCAAAGAGTAGGGCAACCAACTCACCTCGCTTATCCGCCTGTCGGTAAAAGCTCTGAGCGACCTGCCATAGGTTTTGATCTTTGAACAAGCCTCCGGTGTCTGCCTCCAGCATCGTTTCGATGCTTTTCGGCGAAACCACAGTGGCTAAGGAAAAGTCACAAACCCTATTGTTCAAGTTCACTTCATTACCTCCTAATAAACGTCAAACCGCGACAGCACTGGAACCTTGACTACCGCCGCCATGAAGCCTGCTATGCTTTGACCATGACTGCCATGGATCCTACCTCTTTTCGTGCCGACGTTGGCCATCAGCCCGCCCGGGATCCCTCCGAAACTGTGTCTGCAGATTCCGCCCCCGTCCTTGTAGCCCAACAACCAGCCCCGGACGACTACTATCAAAACACCTTTATAGAAATCGTAACCTTCGTGGTAACCCACTACACAGGTGTCATCTCATGCCCGGTTCTCAATACTCTAGAGCGTTTTTTGCAAGCTGAGGACCAAGATAAACGCTTGCTTGCACGCTTGCTCACCCGCAAAGGCCCGGTCTTTTTTGAAAATGGCCTAAGTTATCGGGAAGTTGAGAAGCCGGTAGAAACATTGCTAAGACTCGAGGCCAAAGGTCTGATCTGCAGGAGGCCGAGAGTGCCGGCGGATCTTTTGTTGGCAGGTTTAACCAAGTCAAAACTGTTGACGTATTTTGCCAATAGCTTCGCCGGCTTGCCGAAAGCTAAGAACCACCGCAAAGAAGCCCTTATTCGTCATCTGCTTGGTCACCGTGATGACCAAAGTATCCGCGCGGTCCTTTGGGAATACGAACCCTGGTGCGCGATTGCACAAGTGGCACATTGGCAGCTAACCCAAATGCTCTACTTCGGCCGTTCTGGTCAGGACTGGTCGGCCTACGTTCGCAGAGACCTCGGCCAGATGCGCTATGAACAGGTGCCTTTGTCTCAGAGTCGTTTTGTCAGCGCCGATGACCTTGGAGCCTACCTAGATGAGCGACGACTGAGCCAACTCGTTTATCGATTAGACGAATACCCCCAGTTGCTCCCCAGTCTTGCGGAGGGTCTGGTGAAGCCCGTGGCGGATCCTATGTCCCGCCGCTTGCGTAAACGCAGCCTGCTGCGCTTGGGTAAGTGGTGTGAGCGCCGGGAGCAGTGGCAGGCAGCCTTGAGTGTTTATGACTGCGCCGGTCTGCCGCCATCCCGTGAGCGTCGAGTTCGGATTTTGCACAAACTTGGAAGGCGCGAAGAGAGTGAGGCGCTGCGAGAGCAAATGGCAGCAGCGCCACTCAGTGCAACTGAGAGCGTCTTTGCCCAGCGATTCAATCGCCGCGGTCAGGGATTCATTCCCCAGACCACAGTATGGAACCTGAATGAGCCTCAGGCATCTGTAGAGCGTTATGTTTTAGAGACTCTGGTGGCGGAGGGCGGTTGGGGCGTGCACAGCGAAAACTCGTTGCTTAAAACCCTCACGGGGCTGATATATTGGGAGGCAGTTTTTTCGCCTCAGCCCGGGGCTTTTACAAACCCCTTTCAGGTGGCCCCTCACGATCTGTATGAGCCAGACTTTGTTTCCCTGCGGGCTCAAGA
>JAQWIX010000087.1 GCA_029248675.1 Pseudomonadales bacterium
CGCTTTGTTCAGGCGCCCACCGGGCGGCGTCGACGTTTGGTTCACTTGTGTTATTCATGACCCATTATGCCGCAGCGGCGGCTGCCGGAACATGACCTGCATGAGACAACCCCTAGCCAAGTTTTCCCAACAATAGACACAAATTCAGGTCTTGGATCGATAAACCTCGCTTTATTGCCTCCTTTGAAAACCCAAGTACGCAACCCGCTTTTAAAACAAAGATGTAACCGTTAAGGGAACCTTTTATAGTGCCGACTCATCGTCGCAGGATTCTGCTACCCGCTAAACCAAGGCACTACTGTCGAGAAGCACACATTGAGTATTGAACAGCGCTTGAACGAACTGGGCTTTGAACTGCCCCAGCCCATGAACACCGCTACCCTGCCCTTCGACTTGGTCAGGGCCGACGGAGACCACCTGTATCTGTCTGGCCACGTGCCAACGGACCTAGGCGGCAGCATGTGCGGGCCATTCGGCAAGGTTGGCGAGCAGGTCAGTGCCGAAGAGGCCTATGATATTGCAGCCAATATTGCCCTTGGCCTATGCGCAAGCCTGCATGCCTACTTGGGTGACTTGAATCGAGTCGCAAAGTGGCTGCGCATTTTCGGAATGGTCAATACCGCGCCGGGGTTCAACAAAATTCCCGGGGTGATTAATGGCTGTTCAGATCGAATTTTGCAGATTTTTGGGCCAGATGTTGGCGCCCATGCCAGATCCGCCGTGGGCATGGCCGAATTGCCCTTTAGCGTCCCAGTAGAAATTGAAGCCGAGGTAAAAATACAATAATGAATCAACGAATTGTAAACGCACGCATCGTCAACGAAGGCACCATCATCGAGGGCGACCTTGTCGTTGAGGGCGAACGAATCAAGGGTATTAACGTACCGGCGCCGGATGATGCGACAGTCGTTGACGCCCAAGGCGCCTACCTTATTCCCGGCATGATCGATGACCAAGTGCACTTTCGGGAGCCGGGCTTTGAGCACAAGGGCAACATTCGTACCGAATCAGCTGCCGCAGTGGCTGGCGGCATCACCAGCTACATGGAGATGCCCAACTGCAACCCACTGACCATTTCTGAGAGCGCCCTGATCGATAAGCGCGAACGCGCTGCCGGCTGCTCTGCCGCCAACTACGGATTTTATTTAGGGGCGACAAACGACAATCTAGAAGCTGTAAAAAGCGTTGACCCTAGCCTGACCTGCGGGGTCAAAATTTTCATGGGCGCCAGCACGGGCAACATGCTGGTGGATGATCGAACCACTCTTGAGGGGATCTTTGCGGCAACAGACCTACTGGTTGCCACCCACTGCGAAAACACACCCATGATCTTAGAAGCCGAGGCCGCCGCCGCCGCTAAATACGGCGAGGACATACCCTTCAGCGAACACCCCAACATTCGCTCAGAAGATGCCTGCTACGCCTCAAGCTCCCTGGCCGTAGGTTTAGCAAAGAAATACGGCACCAAGCTGCATGTCCTGCATCTCACCACCGCTAAAGAGATGGAGCTGTTTGAGACCGGACCTCTTGAAAACAAGCGCATTACCGCGGAAGCCTGCGTCCACCATCTGTTTTTCAGCGCCGAAGACTACGAACAACGCGGGGCCTTCATTAAGTGCAATCCGGCAATCAAGAGCGCCGCTGACCGCGCGGCCTTACTCAAAGCGGTAGCCGAGGATCGAATTGACGTCATCGCCACAGATCACGCGCCTCACACCCTGGACGAGAAAAGCCGTAAATACGCCGGCGCACCAGCAGGCCTGCCCCTGGTGCAACATGCCTTGGTATCACTAATGGAGCGGGTAGCAGACGGCACCTTTAGTATTGAACAGATGGTACGAAAGACCTCTCATGCGCCAGCGATTTTGTATCAGGTAGCAGAGCGTGGATTTTTGCGCGAAGGCTACTTCGCGGACTTTACGTTAATAAGTGAAAATCCAACCGGCGCGGAAGAGCCAGTGCTGAGCAAGTGTGGCTGGAGTCCCTTTAGTGGATATCCGTTCAAGCATCGGATTGCAGGTACTTGGGTGAATGGCCACCAGCGCTACGATGGCAGACAGGTATTAGACGGGCCTTATGGACAAGCGCTAAGGTACCAACGTTAGCCGAAGATTTAAGGCTGCATATTGCGGTGTCTTAAAGACCGGGGCATTGGAGCCAGAGCGTGCGGTAAGGCAAAACGCTTTTTCAATTGCCGGTTATCGCGAGGCTTGGTTGCCCGCCGCCTCACCAAGATGCTCGGCTAAAAACGACAGCAAGGCTTCGGCAAAGGTTTTTCGGTCAGCTTGGCGGGACAATGAATGATCACCTTCGGGCAGTTCAACCAACTCCACATCTTTTTTTGCTCGTTGCAAAGCCTTGTGCATGTGGCGGGTTTGAAGAGGGCTTACCATTCTGTTTTTTTTCGACACGGTCAACAACACCGGCACCCCCACTTTGCTAGCATGAGGCCGAGGCGAGTTTTCAAGCAGGTGCTGACGCCACCAAAGCCGTCCGATGTGTCGGGGAGAATAAAATCCTCCTACGTATTTGCGCCCTTGAGCAACAAGGGAATGAAGGTCGCTGATGCCATTCAGGCTAGCAGCGCACCGATACAAGTCTGGAGTTTTCACCGCGCTCATCAAAGCCGCATAGCCACCAAACCCTTCACCCAATATGCATATTCGATCTGCGTCAGCGATCTTTTCCTTAATCAGCCATCGTGCGCCATCAGTAATGTCATCCAGCATCACCTGACCCCATTGCTGACGGCCTGCTCGCTCGAACGAGACTCCATAGCCAGTGGAACCGCGAAAATTCATTTGCGGCACACCATACCCCTCGTTGGCTAGCATCTGTGCTTGCCAATGAAACTGTCTAAAATCTCGGGCGTGGGGATCCGCGTTGGGTAGCACGACGAAGGGTAGTTCTCTAGCAGACTCTGGGGACATGCCATTGGGTAAGGTGAGATAAGCGGGTATTTCTAATCCGTCCCGAGACGGGTAGGCAATAGGGTAGACCTCTGCAAGCTCTGCCGCTGAAAGGCCCGGATACTGAATGCTGACTCCCTTCAGATCTCTCTCCTCAGCATTATAGAGATACAGCGCGCCGGGCACCTTTGGCGAATTAACAACAAATAATGCTCGGGAAAGATCGTCGCTGACATCGTACAGACCGACCCAAGCATCGGGAAAGCGCGCACCAAGAGCTGCGTATATCTCTTTGAGCAAGGGATGAAAAATAACCGGTGGCAAGGCTTCATCTTGATATTGAACGAGGATTACGTCCTCACCCTTGAGGTCCATCAAGACAGCGGCTACCTCGCTGTGGTTGGCCGCATAGGCCAGCTCTTCTACACCACTGGATACATTGTATTCATAGACATGACGCAGGCCTGGACCGTCCGCGGGATCATTCGGCAACATCAGTACCAGATACACGTTTAGATCTCGGGTAGGTAAGGCCAGCACCCGCGCCTCACGATCAATGATTGCGCTGACATCGTGCCAGCTGCCTTGGGCATCCTTTAGCTTTAAGACCCCACGTTGCTGATCCAGGGTAAACCCATGGCCAACTCGAACATTGCCCAATCGATCCGCCTGCCAATTAAACACATCTTTTTGAGTCTTCTGCACCGGCCGACCGGGCAGCTTAGAGGGCGCACCAGTCACAGCATATACCGAGGTGTTTTTAGGGTTACTGCCCTTGGTACCTTCCAGCAGGAAGGCGCCCTCTTGATCAGGGATTCTGCCTAAAAAGCGATTTTGCATTTGCAAAAATCCAGCCCCAGTCTCCCGTTGAAACAACGTCCGAGCTTTATGAGTTTTCATATTTAGTCGCACGGTTCGGGTCACCAACACCGCCGTCATATCAAAAGATAACGGCCGCGAAAATCCGACTAGGATCTCATGATCGCTTACCCACAGAGTATTGCGGATAGTCCAGCGCTCGCCACTATCGAGCAAGTAGGGCTCCTCATCACCTTGAAGTGGTTTGACCAGCAACCCCAACTTGCCATTGGTTACGACCCGAGCAGACAGATACTTACCCGACGGCGGCAACAGAGGGTGAGCGAATTGAGGTAGTCGGTAGAACGCACTAGCTGGGGGCTTCGTTCCATAAGATTCTGGGGTGGAGCCTGCCTCACTAGCAAACACAGGGTCCGCAAGCAGCCCACTAATGACCATGGCACTGGTGAGACACAAGCTACTAAGAAGCAAGCCTAGGGAGCGCTTCAAGCCGGGGCTGCCACCGCTATGGCATATTAACCTAGCACCGAAAGTCGCATCGTTATTGATCATCCCCCTCACTCTCCGAAATCGCATTCGATAGGAAATCAAACGTCAGATTTCGTGGAAAATAAGCAAGCACTAACTTGGTAAGCGGCAGAAAAATCTGGACAAGCGGCGTTATTCGTCCAGACAGCTGGGTGCTTCATAGGTTGCGCAGGCTTTTCGAGTACAGGCGGCAGGACCGCCCGGTGCGCTTCGCCGGCATTGGTTGCAGCCATCAAAAAACGCCAAACAGTTTTCGCCAATGGCATTGTCCATAGCTGGCTTTTTCGTGCCGGCATCGCCTTCCACCGCAAAGGCCACTACGACCCCAGCGACCACCTCAGCATTGATACGGCCGGGGATAAAATCATAGGTAACCTGCAGGTCAACGCCATCGAGCTTCACCACGCGAAAAGGATGCTGCCGTTCACTAGCCAAGCCCCTGGCCTGATCTAGGGTTAACCCAACATAGGAATAGGTCACGAAGTCCTGTTTCGCCTGAGAACCCGTGATGTTCTGGAGGCATCCGGCAAGGGCCATAAACACAAAGAACAAAAACAAGCGTGCAAAAACACTGGTTATACTGTTGTCGAGGCGCATGACTAACCTTCCGGTTGCAGAGAGGCTGCTAGGACTTCGATCCCTGCAGCTCTCGGGTTCTACAAATACTGTTTGGCCATGGAGTCCACTACGGCAAAGAACTCCGCCCGCACTTCGGCGATGACCTCGGCCACAGGCCTAACGGAATCAATACGGCCCGCCACCTGACCCGTGAGGGCAATGCTAGCCTCCATGTCACCGCCAAAATACAGGTCTGTTGCCGTTCCAAACTCGCTCATCACATTGTCTGTTGAAAATTCAAGCTTGGAAGTTTTGTCGGTACGCATGGCGCGCAAGGCCGGGGAATGGGCTCGATTCAAAAACACGGTATCGGTTTCGGCCGCGTTTACGATGGCGTTTTTCCAATTCTCGTGCACCGGCGATTCCGCAGCAGACACCATGCGAGTGCCCATTTGCACTGCCTCAGCACCCAGAGCAAAGGCTGCCGCCATGGTGCCGCCGTCCAAAAATCCACCAGCGGCAATGATGGGGACATCGACTTTGGAGCGAACCAGAGGCAGCAACACCATGGACGCCACTTCCTGCGGGTTCTTGAAGCCGCCGCCTTCACCACCCTCTACAATCAGTCCGTCCACGCCGCACTCCACGGCTTTCAGGGCTGCACTAAGGCTAGGTACCACGTGGAAAACGGTTAAGCCCGCGGACTTTAGTTGCTCCGTGTAGCGTTCAGGGTTGCCCGCTGATGTGGTCACGAATTTAACGCCCTGATCAATGATAAAACTCACAATCTCAGGGTCTCGCACAAAGGCTTGTGCCACGTTGACGCCGAAGGGCTTATCCGTGAGTTCACGCATCTTAAGGATTTCTTCCCGAATGGCATCTAGCTCCCCTGAAGACGTTTCGATGATGCCTAGACCACCGGCATTAGACACTGCCGAAGCCAGCTGGGATCGGGCAATCCAGCCCATGGGCGCCTGAACGATTGGGGTTTCGATACCCAGCATCTGGGTAATCCGATTGTTAAACTCCATAAAAGCTCCTATCTTTATTTGTTATTGGGTAGCGCCAGCTCAGGGGCGAAGACTCAGCCGCATCTTAACCGGAGGCCGAGCCGGTGACTGCCTCGATAGGTTACTCAGCACCCAGATCCGCAATCAGCTCAACAAGCCCATGCAGATCATAGCTTGGCACCGCCCCACCGATGCTGCCGGGGCAGGTATTCCTAGCGGTACAGGTGTTAGGAAAATTCAAGCCATCCTCGGAGAGATCCAGCACATACCCTTGGTTCCTGAAATGCTCGTACTGTGTAAGCACCACCACCACAATGTCTTGCTCAGGCCAAACCAGCACACGCTGGCCGTGGAGGCCTACGGCTGACTTAATATCGGCACTGACCGGCTGACCCAGCAAAGTCTCGTTCATCGACCACCACTGATAGCCATAGAAGCCCACTGGCTCGAAACTGGCCTGGACGTAACTGGCAGGCACGACTTGAATGTCTTCCCAACGTCCCTCTCTTGCAAACATCAACCCGAAGCGTAGAAAGTCGTCTGGACGCATATCGATACAGCAATAGGTCATTGGCTGGGTGCCCGTACTGTCTAGCCACAAACCGACGTTGGCGGCGCTAATACCAATGGGCTCCAGTATTTTTTCCAGCACATAGGTATGGGCATCCTTACCCGTTGCCCGGGCCAACAAAGGTTCGAACAGCTGAGAGTTCGCGTTGGAATAATCGTATCGGCTGCCTGGCTCCGAGGTAAGTGTGTTGGCTAGCGCGTGGGCTGTTTGGTCGCCGCTAAAAAATACGTCGGTGTTAGACGCCAGCCCCGATCTCATTTGCAGAATTTGCTTCAGGGTAACGTCTTCTTTGTCAGTGCCCAAAAACTCGGTTAGCACGCTACTGGCCTTTTGCTCCACGGACGAAAAAAAACCTTCGTCAATGGCGACACCCATGGCAGCACTGTAAATACTCTTGGCCACGGACCAACTAGTTCCATAACTTTGGGCGTCGAACCCAGCGGCGTAGCCCTCGCCAATCACATAGCCATCCTTGCTGACGAGCACCGATTGAGTGGCGGCGTCGGCTAGGACATAGTTCAGAATCGCGTCTACTTGGCCTTGCGAAATGTCCACACTCGCCGCTGTTGCGCGGTTAAGGCCCCAGTGCTCTGTCGGTACTTGGGGCGTGGTTACTGCCCCATCCGCTTCGCCTAACGGCGAGTTGCCACCCCGGTCGCCGCCGCTATCAGAGCCGCCCCCGCTACCACCGCAAGCCGCGAGGATAAGGAGCAAGGCACCCAAAAGAAAATCTCGATAACCATTCATATATTCACCCCCTCAATCGCTTGGCTGCCAACTGGGTTACTAATTAGTCTCTTTTAAAAGCGACCAAGGCAGCCTAACCGTTTAG
>JAQWIX010000088.1 GCA_029248675.1 Pseudomonadales bacterium
GCCACAGGCACCACACCCATCGCGTCGGCAATGATCTTAAAGCGTGGCTCGGTATAGACTGGATCGCCGACGGTTCCACCTTTTTTTCCACCGCCTTTGACACTGCCACCACCACCTTCCAGCATGCGCACCAGAGGCGTACGGTACTGGACCGCCAAATGCTCGGCATACACACTTTTACGCAAACCCGCAGCATTGGGTGAACCGCCTTTTAGGGTGAAATCCTCACCGCCGACGGTAACCCGGCGACCTTCGATGGCTCCAAAACCCACCACATAATTTGCAGGGACAAATTCCAGCAACTCGTCGTGATCGTCGTAAACGGGACTGGCCGTGGCACGGCCATGTTCTCGAAATGATCCATCATCGAGCAGTACATCGATTCGCTCTCGAATGGTCATTCGCCCACGAGCGTGCTGCTTGGCGATACTGGCCTCGCCCCCTTGCTGTTGAGCCAGATAGCGCCGGCGCTGTAGCTCTTGAACTTCCTTGTCCCAGCTCATGCTCGACTACTTCTGATGGCCGCTGGCCGCGGGTGCGAACACTGGCGGACGCTTTTCGAAATTCGCCTTAACCGCTTCGATCTGATTGCCTGTGCCAATCAGCCCTGCCTGCAACGAGGCCTCCAGTTCCAAGCCAGTGCGCTCGTCTGCATGCCAAGCCTGTTCGTACAAAGTTTTACCAGCCCGCACAGCGTCGGGATTTTTACCGGCAATTTCTTCTGCTAGCGCCATGGCTTCGGCGAAGGGATCATCTGCAACTCGAGTCACAAGACCCACATCCTTTGCCTGTTGGCCGTTTAAGACCCTTCCGGTGAAGGTCAGCTCTTTTGCGACATCCATGGGCATCAGATCCCGCAGGGTTTGGGTAATGCTCATATCCGGCACCAAGCCCCACTTAATTTCCATAATGGACATTTTAATGTCCGGCGCTGCGATGCGAATGTCAGCACCCAATGCAATTTGGCAGCCGCCACCGAAGACCACTCCATGAAGGGAGGCGATTACCGGCATGGGTAGACGTTTCCAAACCAAGGCCGGCCGCTGCGCCCGATTTTCAGGACTATCGTTCTTAGCCAACAAGGCATCTGTGCCAGATTGTGATTTGCGCGACCCGTCCGACATAGAGGCAAAACTTGCCATGTCCAAACCTGCGCAAAAACCCCGGCCGTTACCAGACAACACGACGGCAGAAACATCGTCAGCAGTCGCTAAGGATTGGCCAGCTTCGATGATGGCATCGAACATGTCTTGGCTAAGAGCGTTGTACTTTTCTTCCCGATTCAAACGCACATCTGCGATGCCGTTGCTCACATCAATTGTGACCAGATCTGAACTCATAAATTTCTCCCCATCCGTTAATTTGTTTTGTTCGACAGCTTAAGTTTCAAGTACCGCTACGGCTTGGTCTTCTTCAACCTGGTCTTCGGGCTGGACGAGCACGTCCACTAGCGTGCCCGCAGCAGGCGACTCAATGGGGATCTCCATCTTCATGGATTCTAAGATCATGATGACCTCCCCTTCAGCCACAGTATCTCCGGCGCTCTTTAGCACCTTCCACACATTTCCTGTGACTTCGCTCTCAATTTCTTGCTTTGCCATGATCTTCCCGCTGTTGTTCAAGCCGAAGAAATATAGCATCGCGGTGGATTTTTTCAGAGGGCGGGTTTCTGAGGGTTATTCGGACACAAACGCCTTACAGAGCCGTAACCTTTCTGCTCGCGAGCAAGATGCGCTCTACGATTCCCGTATCCACGTTGCCGGCCAAAAACTCCGAGTCTTGAAGCACCCGCACCAACAGGGCCACATTGGTCTGCACACCCTGAATGTTGAAGGCCTGCAGTGCCACCGTCACCCTGCCTATGGCTTGGGCACGGGTGTTGCCCTTGGCGATCACTTTGGCAAGCAGGGCGTCGTAGTAGGGACTGACTTCTTGTCCCTGTTGATAGCCGGTTTCAATCCGAACGCCGTGCAGGCTGGGCGGCTGAAATACTCCCAAAACGCCAGTGGACGGCATCAGGGTCTGGGCGTCCTCGGCGTATACCCTTACCTCTATGGCGTGACCAACCATCGGTACCGGCTTGGGCAAGGCCTCTCCCCCCGCCAACAAAATCTGCTGCTGGACTAGATCGATACCGGTGACTTCTTCGGTCACCCCATGCTCTACCTGAATGCGGGTATTCATCTCCAAGAAGCCCGTTTCGCCCTCGCTATATAGTGTCTCCAAGGTGCCAAGGTTGTTATAGCCTAAGCTGGCACAAATGCTGGCCCCAAGCTCCGCCTGCCGACCCAGCAAGGCCGCATCAATACCCGGTGCTGGACTTTCTTCAATGAGCTTCTGATGTCGTCGCTGCACCGAGCACTCCCGCTCATACAACTGCATGGCGTTGCCTTGTTCATCTGCGAGAATTTGGTATTCGATGTGACGCGGCTTTTCTATCCAACGCTCCAAATATAAATCGGCATTGCCAAACGCCGCGTCGGCCACGGCTTTGGCCTGAGCTAAGGCCACTTCTAACCCGTCCACGTTCTGGACTACCTGCATACCCATGCCGCCGCCACCGCCCGAGGGTTTCACCACAAGGGGAAAGCCGATTTGTTCGGCGGCTTGTTTAGCCGAGTCGATATCGGTAATCAGACCGCTGCCTTCAAATGTGGTCATGCCCTGCTCA
This sequence comes from Pseudomonadales bacterium, assembly GCA_029248675.1. Classification (GTDB taxonomy): domain Bacteria; phylum Pseudomonadota; class Gammaproteobacteria; order Pseudomonadales; family Azotimanducaceae; genus UBA4421. Next base: position 2,672 of record JAQWIX010000088.1, read on the forward strand.
GCCATCAAACGTCGAGCATTCACCTTGTCACCCATACGCTCTAACCACACCGGGTCTGGGCCGATGAATACCATGCCGGCGTCCATGACCTTGCGCGCGAAAACCGGATTTTCTGACAGAAAGCCGTAACCCGGATGAACCGCGTCAGCCCCGCTCTGCTGTGCAATTTGCAGCAGTTGTTCCTGATCCAAATAGCTCTCCACGGGACGCAAACCTGTTAACGGATAGGCTTGAGACGCTTCTTCTAGATAGGGTGCCCCGGCATCTGCAGGGGAGAAGACAACCACGCTGGCCAGTCCCAACTCGTTGCAGGCACGGACAATTCGCCGAGCGATGGCACCACGGTTGGCAATCAATACTGTGGTAATCACAGGACGGCTTTGAGATCGGGCAGACTTAGAATCACTAGACACGGCTTAGATTCGCCTGTTCTGAGCTTTGCCGCAGCCTGAGTAGCTCTTGGCAATGCTCGGCGAACCCACCAAGACCACGGGTTTGAGTTGCCGGAGTTCGATGACCGTTCAGTTCGGCTTGGCGAATGGTTTTTAGCAAGATGTCACACTGGACCATGGACAGACTCACTTGGTACATCCAGGTGTCTTCAGTGCCCTTGTGGTCTCCAGGACGCGATAGCGCTGCCTGGCGAAGATCCCGGCGCAATACCGACAACACGTCGTGAGCGCCGGCAAGGTCGCTTCCCTCGAGCAATTGAATGCACTGGTTCGTCATCCATGCCGACCAGTAGTCAGGCTGATCGCAACGAGCCTTGTATTCGCCCCAGTTCATTGTTGATCCTAGTGATTTACAGGGTCAGGTGATCGCCGGTGAGCAAGTGATAGGCTTCTAAGTATCGCGCAATGCCTCGCTCTACCACCTCGTCTGGTAGGGCCGGCCCCGGGGGATTTTTATCCCATTCGCCGTTGGCTACGACGGTCTCCAAATAGTTGCGAACGATTTGCTTGTCGAAACTCACCTGTTCACGACCGGGTTCCCAATCGTCGGCAGGCCAGAAACGCGAACTGTCCGGCGTAAAGATCTCGTCGATGAGCAAAGGTTCATCTGAGCCTTGAATCTGCCCAAACTCAAATTTGGTATCCGCCAAGATAATGCCACGCTCCCCGGCGTAGTCTCTGGCAGCACTGTACAAGCTGAGAGTTTTTTCACCCAACCATTCCATCAGCTCTCTGCCAACAACCTCGGCGCCCTGATCGAAGCTGATGTTTTCGTCGTGCCCGTCCACAGCCTTGGTGGACGGTGTGAACAATGGCTGCTCCAAACGATCCGAATTGCGCAGACCCGCGGGCAGTTCTATACCGCAGACAGCGCCACTGTTTTGATAGTCTTTCCAGCCACTACCGGTGATATAACCCCGGGCGATGCACTCGATGGGCACCACTTCGGTTTTTTTGCATAGCATGATGCGGCCGTTCAGTGCCTGTCGCTCATCATCAGTGAGGCCTGGCACATCGGCTACATCAGTGCTCAAAAGATGATGCTTAATCTCGCCAGAAAAATGATCAAACCAGAACTTGGAGATTTGGGTCAGCACTACGCCTTTGCCGGGCAAACCATTTTGCATCACCACGTCAAAAGCACTGATGCGATCGCTGGCGATGATCAGCAGCGCCTCTTCACCAGATGCCAGGGTCACGTCATACAGGTCACGCACCTTGCCCGTGCGCTTGTTGGGTAAGTTCAGATCCGTTGCAAGTAAGGCCTGGGCCATGAATATCGTCCTCTTTCTGTAGATTGGTTGGATATTTGCTGATTGCTGCGACGTTAGTCGCAAGCGACAAACTTTAAGCGGTGTTGCCGCCGTCTGCAAAGTAAGTAGAGCCCGTGACGAAGTGACTTTCGTCGCTAGCAAGAAACAGCATGATGTTGGCAATGTCTTCGGGTTCTGCGTAGCGCTGCATGGGAATATTTGCCGCCATGGACTGCTGGGCCGCCTCCGGATCATCCGGTGCTATGCCTGCCTCTATAGAACGCATCATGCGAGTCTGAACTGGCGACGGGTTCACCGTGTTAACCCGAATACCTTCAGCTGCGAATTCTCGGGCAGCGGATTTCATTAACCCAATCACCGCGTGTTTGCTGGTGACATAGGGAGCCAGCGACGCGGCCCCGCGCACACCGGCGATACTGGAGGTGATAATGATGCTGCCACCGCCCCGCAGCCGCATGGCTGGCACCGCTGCACGAACGGCTAAAAACGGGCCTTTCACGTTAACGGACATCACTTGATCAAACCGCGATTCGTCGTAATCCAAAATCGAGGCCACATCGCCTTCGATACCAGCGTTGGCCAAAAAGATATCCACGCCGCCGTAGCGCTCTGTGGCGGTCTCCACCATCCGGGCGTTGTCCTCGGCCTTCGTTACGTCGGCGACCACATAGCTCACTTCGTTACCGCCAATTTCGGCGCACGCGTCTGCCAAGGCTTGTTCATTTAAATCCACCAAAAGCACTTGCGCGCCTTCGGCAGCGAAACGCTTGCCCGCGGCGACTCCGATACCTCCTGCACCGCCGGTGATAACGGCGACCTTCCCTGCTAGTCGGCTCATGCTTGCTCCTTATTCAAAACCAGTGGCTAGGTCCGCCAACAAATCTTCGCTATCTTCAATACCGCTGGAAATGCGGATCAGCGATTCATCAATGCCCATACTGGCCCTGCGTTCCGGGCCCATCTCGTAATAAATGGTATGGGCAACGGGAATCGCCAATGTGCGATTGTCCCCCAAATTACTGGATTTCACGATCACCTTAAGCCGGTTTAGAAACTCCCATAGATCCACGTCGCTATGAAGTTCGAAGCTGAACAATCCACCGAAGGATCGAAACAGCTTTTCTGCTCGTTGGTGTTGGGGATGGTCTTCTAGCCCCGGGTAATAAACTCGTTTTACTTGGGGGTGGTCCCGCAAAAAACGACACATGGCTAAAGCATTGTCGCTTTGCCGCTGAACCCGCAACGCCAATGTCTCTGATCCCATGGCGATGTGATGGGCGGCTTCAGGACCTAGGCTGGCGCCGAAGTCTCTAAGACCTTTCTTTTTGATCTGGGTGATTCCCCACTTAGCGGCATCGCCGCCCTGATAATCTGGGTAAATATTGGGGAACGACGTCCAGTCGAAGTTGCCGGTTTCCGTAACCGCGCCGCCTAGGGCATTGCCGTGGCCGCCAATGTACTTTGTCAGGCTGTTGATCACCAAACTAGCGCCAACAGTTTTGGGTTGAAACAGAAAGGGTGATGTCATGGTGTTATCCACCACATAGACCAAGCCGCGCTGGGCACAGTAGGTACCGATACCCTCAAGATCGGACACTTGGGTTCTAGGGTTAGCAATGGTCTCCACAAAGACCATGCGCGTTCGCTCGGTGACGGCTTCAGCTACCGCCTCTGTGGATGTGGCATCGACAAAGGTCACGTCGATGTTCATCTGCGTAAAGGTATTGAGCAAGCTGTTGGTATTCCCGAACAAAAAGGCGCTCGAGACAATGTGGTCGCCAGCGCGCAACAGCGCAAAAACCGTGGTGCCAATTGCACCCATCCCGGTGCCAAAGCATACGCTGGACAGCCCGTCTTCCATGACCGTGATTTTTGACTCCAGAGCAGTGATGGTCGGGTTTACTTGGCGGCCGTAGCTGTAGCCGCTCTGCTGCCCCTGAAAAACCGCCGCCAAATCACGGGCGTCATCGTAGCCATAGGCAACGTTGGCGTGGATGGGTTTGTGTAAAGAGCCGTGCTCAATGGCATCTTGCCTATCGTTATGCACGATTTTCGTCGTAAATCCTTTCACCGAGGAGGTCCAATTAAATGCGAGGGCCTACTATACGGCGATATCACGCATCGTGCTCGTTGGCGCTATGCAAATCGCTCTTATTGAACCTGAAAAGTGTTGACGGCTTCTTGCTGCAACCGGCATCGCCTTACCCATTGTCATCGGCCCGTGTCACGACAGAGGAAAAGTCCGCTTTCGCCAACAAGGTTCGCATCACCCAAGGCATGTCTAAGCAATGGGATCATTCGTGCGACATCAGTACTTTCTTCACTCACCAAAGTTGCCCTCTAGGAATTCCAGCCGACCCACCTGCGCGCCACATTCGTTTAAGACTGCGCAGAACCCTCCCCTTCCGGTTGAACAAAAGGCATGGGCCATACCGGAAACACACGTGATAGTGCCGACAGTGCTAAGGCATGCTTAAGTTCTCCCGAAGCAACGGATTGTCGCACTTCGTCCTGAGTCATGAACTCTAAGGATATGGCCTCTCCTAGACCCAGATCTTGCTCTGTCGTTCGCTCAACATCCTTAGCCAGCCAGTGATGGCACAAGTGATTGTGAAACGCTGGATTAGGTTCCACAGCACCCAAATAGTGCCAACTGTTGCTGGTATAGCCTGTTTCTTCTAGCAGCTCTCGGGCTGCCGCGGCCTTGCTGTCCTCACCCGGGTCCACCATGCCACCGGGAGTTTCCAACGTGTTATAGCCCACCCCAAACCGAAACTGACGAATCATCAGCGAGCGGCCTTGAGAGTCCAGGGCCACGACATTCACCCAGTCAACCGATTCCAAAACCAAGCGATCAAAGGTCTTACCGTTGCGTGGATTGCGCAAGGTATCGATGCGCTTTTCGAACAACATCAGTCCAGCCTCTTCGTATCTGCTGGCCAGTCGCTGCCAAGTCAATTCATCGTCTTTCACTTGCTTAATGCTCGTTTGCTAAAAGTCTGGGCGAAAAGGCTGCATACCTTGGCTTCCAAGCGCAGAAGTCCAAGGCCGAACATGGGCTTCGGCTTTCACCTCTGCCAAGGCTTCATCGACGTTGGCAAAATCTTTCAATGTATCCAAAGAACGCAACGTGGGATCAATCATCTGCCAAAGACCCTGCTGATGGTTAGCCAGCGCCTGAGCAGGCTCTACCCATTCACCGGTTATGGTTTCCTGAGTATCAGACAAAGCCACCTCGCCCTCGGGTAAGGCTGCTAGGAAAAAACGGGTATCGAATCGGCGCGGTACCGATGGCGGCGTTAACCAGTGGCTGAAATAGACCAACCGATCGCTGACTATGGTTAGCTGGTGGTATTTTAACATGCCATGCCAAGTCGTTTGCTCTTTTAACAATCGTTGGCGGCTCGCCTCAAGGGCCCCGCGCTTTTCGTCGGGGATGCCAATGGAACCATCGGCACTGCGTGCAAGCAACACACCGCACTCTTCAAAACACTCACGAGCCACAGCAACCCAATAGCGCAGGCCGCCCTCATCGATGCCCAGTCGTTGGCTTGCCTCGGTATCGGCTAAATCAGGACACAGTCCCGGCTGCCAGTCGCTTTCCTCCACTTTCCCTCCGGGGAACACGTGCAGATCGGGAAAGTCACCTCTGCCCGGGCGCTTCATCATAAATACTTCGATGCCTGTTGCCGCACCGGGTTTATCGCGCACGATCATCACGGTGGCAGCAAGCCGAATGTTCTCTCGTTGTAATGGCTCCAAGAATGCTTCCTTAAACTTCTAACTCTCTGAATTTCGACCGCCCATCCTCAGCGGTCTTTAACAGTATGGCCCGTGAGAGACCCAGACTCATGCCTTATTTTGATCGGCTCTCTTTATTTTGGAGGACTAACTTTTCGCTCGATTGCAGCAAATGCCAGCTCTACGGCAATGGCTAAAATTGCCGCGGGAATAGCCCCACGTAAAATCATGTCAGTGTCGTTTAACGACAGGCCCACCACGATGGGTTCCCCCAAGCCTCCCGCACCGATAAAGGCCGCCAATGTCGCGGTCCCAATGCTGATAACTGCCGCAGTACGAATACCCGCGAATATAGCCGGCGTCGCAAGAGGCAGGCGCAGGTATCGCAGCTGCTCCCAAGGACTCAGACCCAGCGCCCGAGAAACTCTTACCAAGGTAGGGTCAGTGGTGGATAACGCGGTGATAGCATTACGGACAATAGGCAACAGTGAGTAAAGAAACAGCGCGATGATGGCAGGCACGAAGCCAATGCCGAATAGCGGAATCATCAACGCCAACAAAGCAAGGGAGGGTATGGTTTGCATCAAACCGCATAGATAGACCACACCTTCGGCGACACGCCTATGCCTATAGACAGTTACGCTCAGGCCTAGGCCAAGGGCTATAGCCCCGGCAAGAGCAGAAGTCGTGAGCTGCAGGTGTCGCAAAAAATGGCCCCATAGTTCCGCAAGCCATCCGTTGGCACCCATCGAATCTGACCCGGACACCTTGGTCTGAGCGCTTAATCCCAACGCCAGGGCGTTGGTGCGAACAAACTTGGCAGCGACCTCCTGAAAACTTCGACCGGCCAACACCACCTCGGCGTTAAGAGCCTGCACCAGCGTTTCATCGAGCATACTACCCAAGCCTGACAGTGCGGATCGAAGTTCCGGGGAGGCGTTGGCGCGAACCAAGGTGGCTGCTCGATATTCGGGGAAATACGCCTGATCGTCCGTCAGAATACGCAGCTTGTAACGCTGCAGTTCACCGTCGGTGCTATAGGCGTCGGTTACATCAATAGCACCGTCGGCAATGGCCTGATAGGCCAGCCCGTGTTCGATGCCAGTCACCGGATCGTCGAGTCCGTAACGCCGGGCCAGCCCTGGCCAACCATCTTGCCGCTGCAAAAACTCATGGCTAAAAGCGAAGTTCAGGTTCTGCCCCTGAAGGTCACTAATACTCTTCAAACCAAGCTGCTCGGCTAGAGTGTGTCGAACGACAACGGCGTAGGTGTTGTTAAAACCGTACTCCTCTAACAACTCTAGGCCATCGGGACCCAGCGACTGATTAATCTGCTCGCGATTCGCCTTGCCGGGCAACTTGAGCACTGCCTGGCTCAAGGTGCCCGTGTATTCCGGATACAGATCGATTTCGCCGTTTTTCAGGGCTTCGTAGCAAATGAGCGTTCCGCCTAAGCCAAGTTGGCGCTTCACATCGAAGCCCTTGGCTTCGAGCACTTGGGCCGCTATTTCAGCCAAAAGATAGCTTTCACCGAAGTTTTTGCTGCCTACCACGATGGGCGACTCACCGGTATCAGCCCGTAGATTGCCGAAACAGCAAACTACCGCTAAGCACAGGGTAAACGTTGAATACCTCAAGAGAGCTGACTCTCAATCAACCGCTCGGCATAGGGTGTGGCCGGGTTAGCAAGCACGTCTGTCGGGACACCAACTTGAACGATCTCACCTTGATCCAGAATGACCATAAAATCCGCTAGCCGTTTGGCCTCGCGAAGATCGTGTGTCACCAAAATCACGGTGGCAGGATCGGTTGTTGCTACCTGCTCAAAACTTTCATACAGCCCTAGACGCGTGATGGGATCTACCGCTGAGAAGGGTTCATCAAGGAGCAGAACATCTGGTTGCAACATCAGTGCCCTGCAGATACCTAAACGCTGCTGCTGACCACCGGATAGCTGTCTCGGCAATCGTTGAGACACATCGCTATCCAGCCCCACAGTGCGAAGCAACGCCTGAAAACGTTGCTGCCGACGCTCGTCGCTCCAGCCTTCGAGCCGGGCGACCAGGGTCACGTTTTGTTCGGCAGTTAAATGAGGAAAAAGGCCAGCGCCCTGCACCGCGTAGCCGATACCCCGACGAAAGGACTCCAGATCCTCGGTAGGAACCGGCCGCCCCATGACGGCTATGCTGCCGGCGTCTGGCTGTTCTAGCGCATTAATCATCTGCAACAGAGTGGTCTTACCGCTACCGCTGGCTCCCACTACTGCTGTGGTATGTCCCTTGGGGATCTGTAGTGACAAATCTTCAAACACCGACAATGTCCCAAAAGCTTTGGATACATGACGAAATTCCACCGCCACATTGGCTGTCGATGCACCAACGTCCACTGGACTAGACCAACCCGTACTTGGTTTTGAGCGCATCCCCGTAGGCGCCAAGCTCATTCAAGACTTCGCGCTTGGAGGCACCTAGATCGTCTGACTCGAGTTCGCCCAGACGTTGAGCAAACCCCGCCAGATTCAGCCAATCGCCCTCACCCATGAGCTTTTCCTTAACGTAGTCATGCCACGCTGCGCATTCATCCGGCGTCATCATCTGGGGAAACGATCGCGCTTTCATCCGCGCGGCAAGCGCCGGCAGGCGACCATCCCGGAAATCCATATCAGACCACCGCCCCTCGGCTATTTCTTGATACAGATGATTGGAACGCGCTTTGTCTTCCTCCTGCAAAAACGCGCCGTAAAGTGCAGCGTCAGGATCTTTCTCCTTGGGCATACCGTCTTGCACATAGGCTCGGCGAACTTTTTGCGCAATGGCGGGCTGCTTTAGACGACGCCAACGTTCTTTAATGATTTTCTTAGACAAACCTAACGCTTGGACGTTCTCATCGGTAAGCACCTCAAAGGGTGCAACAAAAGGACTGCGATTAATTTTCACTTCGCGCAGTGGCGCGCGAACTACCCCCCTCGACACATATAATTTCTGCCGTATTTCATCCTCGGACCAATCCAACAGGCACTCTATGTCTTCGCCTAAATCTGCCACTACGATGGCGTTGGTATTGCTGGGGTGTCGAGTGATGGATATCACCGGTGCTACATTTGCTCGAGCTTTGCCGTACATTGCCGACACGTGCACGCACAGTCTTGCCCCTAGAGGTTCAAGCAGATCTTTGACCTGCTTCTTTTGCCGCATGTCGTAGTAGTAATCAAAGAGCCGGGGCTGTTCGGTCTTTAGCAACCGAGCCATACCGATCGTCGCATACACATCGGACATCGCGTCATGGGCCTGACCGTGGTCGATGCCATTGGCCTTGGTGAGTTCTTCAAGCTTGTATACCGGCTGCCCGGCTTCGTCTGTCGGCCAGCGAATACCCTCGGGCCGAAGCGCCCCGGCTGCTCGCACTAGGTCCACTAAATCCCAACGGGTGTTGCCATTGCGGTACTCACGGGCATAGGGGTCCAGCAAATGTCGGTACAGGGCGTAGCGCATAAATTCATCATCGAAGCGCAGGCTGTTGTATCCCAGGATGCAGGTACCAGGCTCGTTGAATTCTTTGAGTATGCGTTGCAGGGCGTCGAATTCAGAAATACCTTCCGCCGCCAGCTTCGACGGCGTAATCCCCGTGACGAGCGCCGCGTCGGGGTTCGGTAGGACATCGTCGGGGAGCCGGACAAAAAAGCAAAGCGGATCACCAATGGGGTTTAAATCCTGATCCGTGCGTTGCCCTGCAAACTGCACAATGCGATCCCACTTGGGGTCTATGCCCGTGGTCTCTAAATCATACCAATAGAAAGTCTCAGCCATGTCCGTTAACCTCGCTGGCGATGCCAAGACCATACCCTAATCCGCGAGCGCTGGCCTTGTTCCTTGGGCCGATGATTGGCGCCTGCGCTCTTTTTGTGATGTGGCAGGCTGGCGGTGACCCTGAAGCGGCCATCACTCTGGGGGTGACTCTATGGGTCATCATCTGGTGGATATTTGAACCCATACCAATACCCGCGACATCACTACTACCCATGTCCTTGCTGCCATTATTCGGCATCGTGTCTACAAAAGAACTTGGCGGCGCTTACGGGAATCCGCTGGTGCTTTTGATGCTGGGAGGTTTTCTGCTGGCGTCGGCATTAGAACGCAGCGGCGCTCATCGTCGTATTGCATTATTCATGGTTCGGGCCTTTGGCGGCAGTAACTCTCGCCGCCTGGTTTTCGGCTTCATGTGCGCTAGCGCTTTTTTAAGCATGTGGATTTCCAACACATCCACAACCTTGATGCTGCTGCCAGTTGCCCTAGCGGCTTTGGAGCAAACCAAGGATGACAATCTTGCTGGACCACTGCTGCTGGGTATCGCTTACGCAGCCAGTATTGGGGGCATTGGGACGCCCATTGGCACTCCACCTAATTTGGTCTTTATGGGTGTGTATACCGAGGTAACCGGCGCGGCCATCAGCTTCGGCCAATGGATGGTTTGGGCCATACCAGTGGTTTTGGTTCTATTACCCATAGCTGCTTTTTGGATCACCCGCGGTGTATCCAAACAAGGCGGCGCCGCCCTTCCCGAGCCCGGTCAGTGGACCAAGGCCGAACGGCGAGTGCTAATCGTGTTCTCAGTCACCGCGCTTCTTTGGATAACTCGCAGAGGCCCCTTTGGCGGCTGGAGCGAGTGGGTCTCGTTACCCTACGCCAATGACGCCATGGTGGCATTTCTGGCTGTTGTCGCCCTATTCATCATCCCCTCTGGCAAAATCAACGAAGACGGTGAGCAAGAACGCTTGCTGGACTGGGCCACCGCTGAACGCATTCCGTGGGGCATGCTGCTGCTGTTCGGGGCGGGCATTACCATCGCCACAGGCTTCATCAATTCCGGGTTGAGTTCCAGCATTGGGCAGGCGCTGGAAAATTTATCCACCCTGCCGCTGCTGCTCATGATCGCCAGCATTTGCCTGGCCGTTACCTTCCTTACCGAGGTCACCAGCAATCTAGCCACCACCACACTGCTGATGCCAATTCTTGCTGCCGCAGCAATGGGGGCTGGAGCAGACCCTGCATTGTTCATGATTCCAGCAGCCATGAGCGCCTCTTGTGCCTTTATGTTGCCCGTGGCCACACCTCCCAATGTGATTACCTTCGCCACCGGTCGCTTTTCTATTCAAACCATGGTTCGCGAAGGCGTCGTCCTGAACTTGGTTGGGGTAATCGTTATCAGCTGCGCCTGCGTGTTACTGCTCAAAGATCTGTGATCTAACCCGGCCAAATAACTCTCTGATGGTTGCTGGCTCATGATCTCGGTGCCACCATGCGCCATCTGATTAGGATTGGTTCATCATGCACATTCTCAGAGGCGTCCTAGCGAGCATTAGCATCGCCCTAACAACCGTTGGCGTATGCTGCGTTCTGCTTATCTGGTATGTCCAGTTCGCGCTGACACCAGTAAGCCGCAAAGGGGCGATAAGGCAAAAGATGGATCGCATCATCTTGTGGTGGACGAAGTCCAATCGCTGGATGATCAAGCGGCTAAAGCTGACCGAACCTCAGATACATTGGCAAGGACGGGAGCGTCTATCCCCTGAGCAATGGTACCTCGTGGTCTGCAACCATCAGACATGGGCCGACATTTTACTGCTGCAAACCTACTTACTTGACGACATTCCGCCACTGAAGTTTTTTACAAAATCCCAGCTGATTTGGCTCCCTTTTATTGGCTTAGCCATGTCCGCCCTCGGCTTTCCCTATGTGAAGCGCGTAAGCAAAGAACAAATTAAAAAGAATCCCGCTCTACGCAATGCCGATAAAAACAACGTGCTACAAGCCTGCGAGGGTTTTAAAAATCACCCTACCAGTATTCTTAATTTCGCTGAGGGAACCCGTCTCACCGCCGAGAAATACCAACGACAAAACGGTGCGCTCAAACATTTGCTGAACCCAAAACCCGGGGGCATTACCTACATGCTAGAGGGCATGGGCGATCAGTTGGACGGTCTCGTCAACGTCACCTTGGTTTACCCTGATGGTGTGCCGACTTTTTGGGATTTTCTTCAAGGTAAGTGTCGCCGTGTCATATTCGACGCGCGCCATTGCCCAATACCCGAACTGGCGGGCAAGGACTCCGGTGACAGCTCGTACAAAGCCAACGTTGCTCGGTGGGTACAAAGCATGTGGGAGGAGAAGGACGCGCTGATCACCGATTATCTTGCAAAAGACCTCAAGGCGTAGATGGCGCTGGGGCGGGGCCGCCACTATTTTGCAGCCGAACCAACTCCCGCTCTAAGGCCACCAGCCGTCGGTTGGTGCCAACGCGAAAGCTATCAAAGGCCAACACCGCCTCGGTATTCTCTGCTACCAGCGGCGACAGTTCTCCTTGGATTGCCGCCACATTTCGTGCGGCTAAATTTGCCTTGTCTACGAGTTCGCGCTGAGAACGCAGCATCTGCTGTAGCTGCAGTTCTAGGCTAGTTACTTGGTCAATTAGCTGCTGTTGAATTTTCAACGCTTCCTCATGACGTCCCGTAGCAGCTTTCAAATCTCGGTTGCTGGCACGAATTCCGTTTAATGACGCTGAAACAGACTTTATTTGTTCTTGGTTATCCTTGATCCAATCCCGATTGCGCTCATTGGCAATGGCCCAGAGCTTTCGTATCTCGGACTCCCATAAATTAATCTGCTGCTTAGTGTCCTGACCCTCTTGGCTCATGGCATTGTCCGTGGCGGACAATCGCTGCTCTAACACAGCTAGGCGTTTCCCGGCGTCATTTACCCGCTCTTGCTCGGCCAGCAACATTTGCTGTTGGTTGACAATAAACCAGCCAGCCCCGGCCAACCCGGCAACCATCAAGGCCATCATCACCGTTATCCCCATGCCTCCACCGCCGCTTGGAGGCGGCCTGCGCGATGAAGCGCCACGATAACGATCATTCTCTTGGGTCGACAGAGTGTCCTCTTTGTTCTGTTCCATCAGCCGAACTCATTTGGTCATAGTGAGTCGCCGATTATAGAAACGTTAGGCAACACATAACAGCGAACCTAACGAAATTCCTAGCTAAGACCATTGGTCAAGAGAATGGTACAGCCTGTCGGTTTGGTGTTTTTGGACTCCAAGCTAGTCGTAGGCTGGGGTTCATCGATTCTATTGGGCCGCAGCGACACGAGTCTGGTTCCTCAGACCCAACGATCTGCAGGCGCACAACGAGCGATATCTCTGAATCAATACACATTCATGAGGCTCTGTTATGTCGAGAAGACCCACTAAAAAATCCATAGCTCTCGCTGTCAGTGCGGCATTAGCAGCATCACTATCAGGATCGCCACTGGCTCACGCTGGAACTGCAACTGAAAACAGTAGCCTGCTCGGAGCTTCAACATTAGATAGCGGCTACATGCAGTTCTCCAAGGCCCGAAGGGACAGTGAAGGCAAATGCGGCGAAGGCAAGCGCGGTGACGCCAAGGCCGACGAGGGCAAATACGGCGAAGGCCGGTTTAGAGTACTGGTTAAATCGCCGGCTTGATTTAGGCCTGTGAATTATCTTCCCCTTAAGGCGGCTTTGCGGTGAACTGCGGCAAGACAATTCCAACGGGCAAAAAAACCGCCACTAACGCGACGATTTTTCTGATTAGCGAGGCCTATTTAAGTGGGCTTCGCTCAAATAACAACCTATAAAAAGTTGAGGATCCCTACCAACACAACCGTCAAAGCCAGCCCGCAATGAATGACGCCGCGAACGGTGGTCAAAGGACCCTGCTTACCAAACAAGGCGTTTGCTTCCAAAGCGGCGACAATGGCCACACAGACCCAAACCGCCGTGGTGCTAGAGGAAAGGCTGCCGCTGGACAAATGTGCGCTAGAGCCCATGAGATAAAGCATCGGCAGGGAAAACAAGGTATTCGTGCGCGAGGCCAACGCTGCCTTCGGTGCAGCAGCCGCCGCTTCCGGATTTGGCTCATTACCGGCTTGAACGCCTTGATTAGACTCAACAATGATCTTCTGATTTGGCCAGATAATCAGCCAAACGTTCAAGAACATCAAAGTACCCATCAAGGCAC
>JAQWIX010000117.1 GCA_029248675.1 Pseudomonadales bacterium
CTCGGCATCTAAGGTGACCTGAAAATTATGCCCGTGTAGGTTCTCTCGCTCCGTGTCGCTGAACAAAGTGAAGTGCGCGGCGGCAAAGTGGAGATACTCTTTGCTGATTTCGATAGTGGTTGATTGCATCATTGAAGACTACCACCGAGGTGGGTCAAAGCCCCGTGAAGATATGGTCAGGACTTCGCTAGGTCGTGTAGCCTGCATCTAGGGAAAAAACGAGGGAAGGCGATGAGCGACTTATTGTACGAAGTTATTGACCATGTGGGTGTGATGACCTTGAACCGGCCGGAGGCGATGAATTCTCTGAGCTATCAGCTGTATGCGGATATCGAAGATACCGTTCGCAGCTCTGAGGCCAGAGTGCTGGTGATAACCGGGAACGGTCGGGCCTTTTGCGCCGGTGATGACATGAAGCAGATCTTGGGCAGCGGGGAGCCGGCGCCAAAGGAATTTCGCGATCGCGCTAAGGCTACCGGTGGCCTAACGCCTGCAGCTGATGCGTTACTGCACACGGATATTCCGGTGATCGCAGCGGTGAATGGACCGGCGGTGGGATGGGGCATGGAGCTGGCGTTGATGGCGGACATTCGTGTTGCCTCTCAGCGGGCGAAGTTCGGCGAGCTGTTCGTGGTTCGTGGGCTGTGTTGCGATGCGCCGGGCCTTGGGCGGTTGGCGCACTTGGTGGGTCGTGAGCGCGCGGCGGAAATGTTGTTTACTGGGGATGTGATTGATGCCGACGAAGCCAAGGCTATCGGCCTTGTCGGGCGCACGGTGCCTCACGATGAGCTGATGCCCACGGCCATGGAAATCGCTGGGAAAATAGCCCGGAATCCGCCCTTGGCTGTACAAGCGCTGAAGGCTGGCCTGCGCCGCACTACGGAACCTGATTGGCGAGACACTGGACGTTGGGCCATCGAGCAGATCACACGCCTGCGGGGTACCGAAGATTCCAAGGAGGGGGTCGCTGCGTTCTTGGAGAAGCGAGAACCCGTATATCAGGGTCGTTAGTTCACGCTGGGCAAGGCTATCGGCTTGCCTTGATTGCTGAACTGCCCCGATACTTGGCACAAGAATTGATCGGCAACCGTGCCCCTGATTGGGTAGGTTTGCGGATGCCGCGGGCTGATTTATCTATAAAACTTGAGGGGAGTTTTTATGCGTTTTGACCTGACCACTGAACAACAAGCTTTTAAGGATGAGGTTGAGGCGTTCTTGGCTGAACAGCTGCCAGCCAGCGTGGCTGCCAAGGTTAAACGGGGTGCCGGTGTATCCAAAGAGGAGCTCACCCAGTGGACTCGTACTTTAAATGCCAAGGGTTGGGCGGCACCTGCTTGGCCCGTGGAACACGGCGGTACGGGTTGGAATCTTGTTCAGCGTCACATATTTGATGTGGCTTGTCGTGCCGCTCACGCACCGCACCTGTCGGGCTTCGGTTTTAACATGGTGGGGCCGGCCATCATCAAGTACGGCACCACAGAGCAGCAGGCTCAGTGGCTGCCCAAAATTTTGAACGCGGATCTTTGGTTTTGTCAGGGGTATTCAGAACCTCAGGCGGGGTCGGATCTGGCCAGTGTGGGAACCCGGGCTGATAAAGACGGCGATGATTACGTGGTCAACGGTTCGAAAATCTGGACCTCCGGTGCCGAAATGGCGGATTGGATTTTCTGCTTGGTGCGCACCAACCACGACGTGCAGCAACAAAAGGGCATCAGTTTTCTGCTGTTTGATATCACCTCTCCGGGGGTATCCGTTGAACCGCTGTACGCCTTTAACGGCAAGCGGCTGTGGAATCAGGTGTTTTTCGAGGATGTGCGAGTCCCGGTGGCCCAGCGCCTTGGTGATGAGGATCGTGGGTGGACTGTGGCCAAAAGCCTCTTGGGCGACGAGCGCTTGATGGTGTCCCGAGTATCGGAAAACAAACGCATGCTGGGGCTGCTGAAAGAAGCGTTAAGCGAACAGCAGCAGCGTGGGGTAGCGCTACCAGACAGTGTTCGCCAAGAAATCAGCGCGCTGGAGATTCGGCTGCAGGCCCTTGAGGCCACCAGTCTGCGTATTTTAACTCAAGCGGATTCCGGTGCTCAGATCGGTGCAGAACCCAGCATGCTAAAGCTCAAGGGTAGTGAGCTTGTGCAGGCTCAGGACGAGCTCCTGTTTCGCATGGTAGACCACTTGGCCCTGCCTCAAGACTCCACCAATACCGGTGAAGAGGCGGTGACCCCCGCTTGGGCCGAATTTGTGGCCTCGGGCCGTTATCACCACCGCGGCTACACCATTGCCGGAGGTACGTCAGAGGTGCAGCACAACATCATCGCCAAACAGGTGCTGGGACTTTAGCCGGCACCCGATGGCGTTGTGAACGTTTCCTAGGCCAGCAGGGCCTTTAGGTCAGCCTCGGGATCCGCCAGCATGTCAGGGTCTGCGGCCTTGCCTACAAGCTGTTTGCAGAGCATGAATTCCTTGGGGCTGTTCACTGCGTCGGCTGCCACGACTTTGCCGTCTTTGAGATAAAACACAGCGAACTGGTTGGCGTCCATGTCGCCCCGCAGTACCTGGGTATCGCCGTCGGCAGAGAATCCCACCATTTGCAGTTTCAGCTCGTATTGATCGGACCAAAACCATGGAATGGCCGCATAGACCTTGTCATCGCCCAGCATGTTTGCGGTGCTGACTCGGGCTTGGTCCATGGCGTTGGGAACTGACTCCAAACGCAGGCGCCGATCCAGCAGCGGGTTAGGGTGGTTGGTGCAGTCCCCGGCTGCGTAGACGCTGGGGTCTGAGGTGCGGCAGTGATCGTCTACGACGATGCCGTTGTCACAGTGGATCCCTGCGGCCTCGGCCAGTTCTGTGTTCGGAATGATACCAATGCCAACGATCACGATGTCGGCGGGGAAGCGCTGATCTCCGCAAATCACCTCCTGCACCCTGCCGTCGCCGGCAAAGCCGGTAACGCCGGTATTGGTATGAATGTTCACGCCCCGGCCTTCGTGGAGTTGGTGGTAGTAGGCGGACATTTCCGGAGTAGTAACCCGCTGCAATATGCGGTCTTCCATTTCTAGCACGTGGACATTCAGTCCAAGCTCTCGTCCCACGGCAGCCACCTCAAGGCCAATGTAGCCACCCCCCACAATGACAAGGTTGGCACCTTCGCGCATGCCATCTCGTAATCCATCGACGTCGTCCATGGTGCGAAGGTAGTGAATGCCGGGAAGATCAGACCCTTCGATGGACAGCT
The DNA here is from genome assembly GCA_029248675.1 of Pseudomonadales bacterium. GTDB lineage: Bacteria > Pseudomonadota > Gammaproteobacteria > Pseudomonadales > Azotimanducaceae > UBA4421. The sequence goes on from JAQWIX010000117.1 coordinate 3,236, forward strand.
TGCGTGGCCGGGATCCGGTGCTGATCAGCAGGTGTTCGTAGGCCAAGGCTTCGCCATTGTCCAAGGTTACCGTCTTTGCCGTGGTGTCGATCGCGGTGGCTGAGGTGCTGAGCTTCAGATCGATGTTCCGGTCTTCGTAAAAGGCAGCGGCCCGAAGGTAGACCTTGTCGGCACCCTGTTCACCCTTGAGGTAAGCCTTAGATAGAGGCGGGCGCTGATAGGGTATATGGGCCTCGTCACCGATGATGGTGATGTCCCCTTCAAACTTCGCCTGACGCAGGCTGGCGGCGGCTTGGCCGGCAGCATGACCCGCTCCAATGATTACGACACCCGACATGGCATTATCCTCAACATTCCAAAGCGCTGGAGTTTACCTTGTCCGCAAGCGCTGGGGCAGATAACTTTGGCCTCAAAGGGGAGTAGTAGACATGTCATTAGAAGAAAAAATGGATTTCCGCAGTTTGACCGAGATGGTTCAGCTGGCGCGCAAGAATTTAGCGCCCGGTGAATGGGACTACCTTGTTGGTGCTGCTGATACCGAGAGTAGCCTGCGTCGCAATCGTGCTGCCGTAGATTCTTGGGTCTTCAAGCCGCGCATTCTTAACGATGTCAGTGCTGTGGATGTGACCTCAGAATTGTTGGGCAGTCCCATGCGCATACCCGTTGTTCTGCCGCCCATCGGTTCGGTTCAAGCCTTTGACGCCGGTGGTGGTACCAGCGTGGCTCGGGCGGCGAAAGATTTTGGCATTCTACAAATCTTGAGCTCAGCCTGTGCGCCGGACTATGAAGCCGTCGCCCAAGGCGTGCCCGGCCCCAGAATTTATCAGCTCTACCTTGTGGGGGATGAAGCTTGGATGGACGATCACATTGAGCGTGCTTTGGCCGCAGGCTACACGGGCTTTTGTCTTACTGCAGACACCCAAGTGTATTCCAGACGCGAGCGGGATGTGATGAAAGGCTATGTGCCCCAGTCTGGTCGCACGGCTACCGCAGGTGGAGATTTTTCCCATCAGGCCATGATGACTTGGGACACCATCGCCCACGTGAAAGAAAAACACGATATCCCCTTGGTAGTGAAGGGTGTTATGCACGGCGACGACGCCAAGCGGTGTGTGGATGCCGGGGTAGACGTCATTTATGTCTCCAATCACGGCGGACGTCAGTTGGACCATACCAAGGCCTGTGTCGATGCTTTACCTGAGGTCGCCGAGGCGGTAGCCGGCAGGGTGCCAGTGGTTGTGGACGGAGGCTTTATGCGTGGGGCTGATGTAGTGAAAGGACTTTGCTTGGGCGCAAACTTTGTGGGCATGGGGCGCTTTGAAGGGCTGGCCATGGCCGCCGGCGGCTACGCTGGCCTGATGCGGGGTTTAAAAATTCTAGAGCAGGAGATCCGCATCAGCATGGCCCTGCTGGGAGCCCCGGATCTGGCAGCGTTGAATGCCTCGTTAGTTGAGCGCTCTGTACCTCTGGCGGATCCCAGTGTGCTCAGTGCGTTTCCGCTCATCGACGATTATTAGAGCACTTTTGTGCTTTTCTTCCGCCCTTTTCGCGCTTGAGCCAGCCTGCTTGGGTTAGCGGTCTGTGGGTACAGGCATGGGGAAGGGGGTTACCGTGCTGCCGTCAGATGAGGTGATCTTAGCTACCCCCTCTTTTTCCACCTCGTCGATGCGAACCACCGCGTGCATGGGGATAAAGGATCGTTGGACGCCTTCGAACTCGTTGCGCAGCTTTTCTTCGCTTGGGTCGATCACCACTGAGGACTTGTTGCCAAAGGTGTAGTCCTCGATTTCGACGAAGCCGTACAGGTCGCTCTGATAGATGTTGCGGGCATACACCTCGTAGACCTGCCCCTGATTTTGGAACAGTACTCTGTACATGTGTTGCGATTCGTCTTTGCTGGCCATAACAACTCGTCTGGGGTGTAGAGAAGCGATAGTTGGGGATAGCCCTTGAGATTTCAAGGCGCTGGGTAGAGGTTTGGGGCGTTTTAGGGCTCTGGGTATTGTCATAGGATCGCGTATACTTGCGCTCCTTTTTTTACAGCCCATGAAAGTCGTATGGCGAAGAAACTCTTTGTAAAAACACACGGTTGCCAGATGAACGAGTATGACTCGGCGCGGATGTATGACGTGCTGAAAGATGCTCAGGGCTATGAGATTGCCGCCAGCGAAGAAGAGGCCGATGTGCTGCTGCTCAATACCTGTTCCATTCGGGAGAAAGCCCAAGAAAAGGTGTTCCATCAGCTGGGTCGCTGGCAGAAGCTTAAGAAGGACCGGCCGGATTTGGTCATTGGCGTAGGCGGCTGTGTGGCCAGCCAAGAGGGTGACGCCATTATGCGTCGGGCACCCAGTGTGGATATGGTCTTCGGTCCCCAAACCATACACCGTCTGCCAGAAATGGTGACATCCCGGCAGCAGCAGTTGCTGCCAGTTGTGGATGTGACATTCCCTGAAGTGGAAAAATTCGACCGATTGCCGGAACCCAGTGTCAACGGTCCTGCGGCCTTCGTCTCCATAATGGAAGGGTGCAGCAAGTACTGCAGTTTCTGCGTTGTTCCCTATACCCGGGGCGAGGAGGTCAGTCGTTCGGTGGCCTCGGTGTTAGAAGAGGTGAACAGTCTAGCGGCCCGGGGTGTTAAAGAAATGCACTTGCTGGGGCAAAACGTGAACTCCTATCTCGGCGAGATTGACGGCGATACGGCGGATTTGGCTGAGCTAATTTATTACGTTGCCGAAGTGCCGGGAGTGGAGCGTATACGCTTCACAACATCCCATCCTATGGATTTTTCTGACAATCTGGTCCAAGCCTATGCGGACATACCCGCCCTTGTGGACCATCTGCACTTGCCCGTGCAGTCTGGCTCGGATCGCATTTTAGAGGCTATGAAGCGAGGCCATACCGCCGACGACTATCGGGAGCGCATCGCCAAACTGCGGGAAGTGAGGCCGAACATCAGCCTGTCGTCGGACTTCATCGTCGGTTTCCCCGGTGAGACCGAAGCCGAGTTCGAAGAAACCATAGCCTTGATAGACGAAATAGGCTTCGACACGTCCTTTAGCTTTATCTACAGCGCCAGACCCGGAACACCTGCCGCCGGGCTGGCGGACGACGTACCAGAAGGCACCAAGAAAGTTTGGCTCCAGCGCTTACAGGCCAAAGTCCGCGATCAGGCTGATGCCATATCTGCTGCCATGGTAGGCACCCAACAGCGAGTTCTGGTAATGGGTGAAGCTAAAAAGGGAGTGGGGCAGCTGGCCGCGCGGACAGAAAATAACCGGGTGGTGAATTTTAGCGGCGGTCAGCAACTGATTGGCCAGTTCGCCAATGTTCAGATTACCGAGGCGCTTCCCAACTCTTTGCGTGGTAGCTTGGTCCAATAACCGGGACGCCACTGCTGAAATTAAATCCGTGATTAAGACCGCGGAAAAATAGTAACCTAACCTCCTACCTAACCTAATTGGTGAACCTTGCAAGAAACGTCAGATTCCGCTGCTACCCTCGCGAAAAAAATCAGTCTCGAACCCAACGACCCTCGGCGCTTGGCCGCCCTAGTCGGGCCCGTAGATCAGAACATCAAACATCTCGAAAGCCGGCTGGGGGTTCGAATACGCAGCCGGGGCAATGAATTTCAGATCAGCGGTATTCCAAAAGCAGTACAGTCGACGGAAGCCTTGCTGCATCAGTTGTATCGAGAAACCGTGGATCGAGAAGAGATCGAACCGGACTTTGTGCATCTATTTTTGCAGCAGGCGGGTCTGGACGACCTGATGGCCGAACGCGGTGATCATGAAGTGCCCGTAGTCGTAGAGAGCGACGCGGACCGCAGCGCTGAGACCCAAGAAGGTGGTGATGCCGGGGTTGTTATTCGCACACCCAAAAAGTCCATCAAACCCAGGGGTAAAAACCAGCAAAGCTACTGCCATGCCATTCGCAAAAACGACATTAATTTCGGCATAGGACCTGCGGGTACCGGCAAAACCTATCTGGCCGTTGCGTGCGCGGTTGAGGCTTTGGAATCTCAGCAGGTGTCCCGCATATTGCTGGTGCGCCCGGCGGTAGAAGCTGGAGAAAAGCTTGGGTTTTTGCCCGGAGATTTGGCGCAAAAAATTGATCCCTACCTGCGCCCTCTGTACGACGCCCTTTACGAAATGCTGGGCGTAGAGCGGGTCAATAAATACATAGAGCGCAACATTATTGAAGTGGCGCCATTGGCCTATATGCGGGGTCGCACCTTAAACAACGCCTTCATCATTTTGGATGAGTCGCAAAACACCACTGTGGCGCAGATGAAAATGTTTCTGACCCGAATTGGTTTTGGCTCCACCGCGGTGGTCACTGGAGACATCACTCAAATTGACTTACCCCGTGGTGAGCAATCGGGGTTGATTAACGTGCGCGACGTTTTAGCCCGGATCACGGGAATTCAATTTACCCACTTCGGTTCCAAGGACGTGGTTCGTCACCCGCTGGTGCAAAAAATCGTGGATGCTTACGAAGCCTTTCAAGACGATGGGATGGGCAAGCGCAATGATGATCGGCGCGGGCAGGGGCGTGCTCAGTAGAAGGGCCAGACGCGCGGCTTCCTAGATGAAGGCTGTGATGGTCCGAAAACACTAATGGATACTGCACTGGACATTCAGATTGCGCCGGAGGTAATCGGCGCGCCGTCAGCCCGATCGCTGCAGGCGTCGTTGGAAAGCTGCCTTGCCGCCTTGGCGCGGGTGATCCCCAACGATTCGAAGCCAAAACTATCTCAGGGGATTTGTCTGCGGCTGTGTGCGGAGACAGAGTCTCGGGATTTGAACCGTACTTATCGAGGCAAGGATAAGCCCACCAACGTGCTCAGCTTCGGAACACAGGAAACCAGCGGCCCGTTACTGGATATGCCTGCCCAAGAGCTTCCCCTTGGAGACTTGGCCCTATGTTGGCCGGTAGCGGTTGAAGAGGCCCAGCGGCAGAGCAAAGAACTTGATCATCATGTAAGCCATCTATTCCTTCATGGTGTGTTGCATTTGCTTGGGTTTGATCACGAGGGTGCAGAAGAGGCCGAGACCATGGAACAGATCGAGATTCAGGCTTTAGGGTTGCTGGATATCGCCGATCCCTACATCGAAGGTGGCGAGAAGGGCACATGATGGTGCCCGGAAGCAAACAGACACTGTCTTGCAATTCATCCCAGCCCGCCCTAAAACGGACTAAGAATATGGAGCCACATGTTGGCAATAAAACATTATGAGTGAACAACCAGAGTCTGGACGCGATGCGGCGGACAGGCCCCAGCGCAGAACCATGCGCGAATGGATCGGTGATTTGTTCTCTGGCGAGCCAGATAATGTCTCCGAGCTACTGGAAATCTTGCAAGACGCCGCCCAGCGCCAGCTTATTGAAGTGGATGCCCTGAACATGATTTTTGGGGCGTTGCACGTTAGCGACATGCATGCCCGAGACATCATGATTCCGCGTTCGGCACTGGTAGTTGTAGAAGAAGATCAGCAACCTGCCGAGTTTTTGCCGACGGTGATTGAGTCCCGACACTCCCGTTTCCCAGTTGTGGGCGACGATTTGGATGACATAAAGGGCATCCTACATGCCAAGGACTTGTTGCCCTTGGTGCTGCAAGAAGGTACCCAGCGCTTCAACATGAAAGACAGCATTCGTCCGGCTGCCGTTGTGCCGGAAAGTAAGCGCCTGAATGTACTGCTGCAGGAATTTCGGACTAACCGAAATCATATGGCCCTGGTGGTGGACGAGTACGGGCAGATTTCTGGTGCGGTCACCATTGAAGATGTGCTGGAACAGATCGTTGGTGAGATCGAAGACGAGCACGACGTCGACGACGACAGCTTTGTGAAACAACTCGAGCCTTGCACCTTTCACGTCAAAGCCACCACGACAATCGAAGATTTTAACGAGTATTTTGGTGAAGGGTTTTCCGACGAGGAATTCGACACCATTGGCGGCATTGTCTTACAGGCCTTTGGTCATGTGCCGGAACTGGGTGAAACCGTGGAGCTTGGCGTCCTGCGGTTCGAGGTTCTTAACGCTGACTCTAGGCGCCTGCGTTTGCTGCGGGTGGACACGCCGAACCCAATAGAACCACAGTCCCAAAACTAATTCGGACGCGGCCATGATCCGGACAAAGATCGGGAACCAAGAAGAAAACGCCGCTCTGTCCCTGTCCGTGCTGGCATTGTTGGCCTTGGCCGCAGGAGCCACCTACCCGTTGGCTTTTGCGCCGTTTCATTTTTTCTCCCTGTTGTTTCTTTCCTCGGCTGCCCTGTTCTGGCTGATCTGCCAGGGGCCTCGGCATGGCGCTTTGCTGGCCTGGTGTTACGGCATTGGCAAGTACGCGGTGGGCGTGTCATGGATCTACGTCAGTATTCACGATCACGGCGGAGCATCACCGTTATTAGCCGCCGGGCTGGTAGCCGGATTTGTGGCCTTCATGGCGGTGTTCTGCTGGCCCATTGGCTGGTTTGTTGGGTTGATTCATCAACTTCAATCACGTGGAGGAAAGCTGGCTCCTGGGCTGGCCTTCGTGGCGGTTTGGGTGCTCATGGAATGGGTGCTGACTTGGTTTTTGACCGGGTTTCCCTGGCTCTTTGCCGGTTATGGGGTGCTGGGTTTGCCGTTGCAGGGATATGTGCCAGTGCTTGGCACTCTTGGGGTGAGCCTGTTGGTTGTGATGTGCGCTGTGGCCTTAGTCTGGGCAGCGGATCGTCATCAAAGGAAAAGCATACGCATGTCGGCCTTACTGGGCGTTATGGCTGTTGTTGGTTTCGGGGGCGTACTGGACGGTCACACTTGGACTTCTGCCCAAGAACGTTTTGACGCTGCCTTGGTTCAGGGCAATCTCGATCAAGGGGAAAAATGGGATAACGACAAGCGTATGGTCCATGTGCGTAAGCATCTAGCCCTATCCGAGGACCATTGGGGGGCCGACCTCCTTATATGGCCTGAGTTTGCTCTGACTGTGTACGGCGGTGAAGCAGAGCAGGTGACGCGATTGTTGCACCAGCGAGGCCAGCGAACCCAGACCAATGTGGTCATCGGCATGCCAGATCTGCAGTGGCGTGAGGACGGCTCTTACCTGGTTTTTAACTCGGCTCAGGGCTTCGGTTTGGCCTCCGGCGATTTTGCAAAACACCACTTGGTGCCCTTCGGCGACTACGTGCCCCTACAGTCCTATCTGCGGGGTTTGATCGAGTTTTTTGATCTGCCCATGTCTGCGGCAACGGCGGGTAGTCGGGAGCAGCGAGGAATAGCCCTGCAGCTTGGAAGCACAGGCGCCGGCACAAAGACTGCTATGGGTATTTGCTACGAGATCGCCTTCGGGGAATCCCTGAGACGCAATGCCGTAGACAGCGGTGTATTGCTGACCCTGTCCAACGACACATGGTTTGGTGGGTCGATTGGCCCTCACCAGCACATGCAAATAGCCCAGATGCGAGCACTGGAAAATGGCCGTTGGCTGCTGCGTGCCACCAATAACGGAATTACCGCCATCGTTAACGACCGCGGCCAGATACAGGCCCAACTCCCTCAATTTGAAGCAGCAGTGCTGCGGGGAGAATTTCAGGTCATGACAGGCCGAACCCCATACAGCTATCTAGGAGATCTACCGGTTCTCGTCGTGCTTTTATTACTGCTGGTCGCGTCAGTTATTCGGAGCGCTAGCCTCGCTGACAGAGCGGCTAAACCTCGTAATTTCTCCTGACACACGGGCGCGGGCGTGTTCTCGAAATGATATCCTCTCTCGAAATCACGTCGCCCATATAGAAGTAAGAAGACCTGTCCATGAATCCAGTCTACGACCCGCAATCTGTCGAAAAAAACGCCCAGTCGGCATGGGATGCCAGTGCCTGCTTTGTCGGCGATGAAAACAAACCCGGTGAGAAGTTTTATTGCCTAGCCATGTTTCCTTATCCCAGCGGCCGGCTGCACATGGGTCACGTGCGCTGCTATACCCTCGGGGACGTCATTGCCCGTTATCGCCGCTTAAAAGGTTATAACGTCCTGCACCCCATGGGCTGGGATGCCTTTGGCCTGCCCGCAGAAAACGCAGCCATTAAAAACAACATTCCGCCGGCCCAGTGGACCCGGGACAACATCGACTACATGCGCGGACAAATGCAGCGCCTGGGTTTTGGTATGGATTGGTCCCGGGAGTTTGCTACCTGCGATAGCGAATACTATCGATGGGAGCAGTGGCTGTTCTTGCGCCTTTATGAAAAAGGCATGGTCTACCGCAAAAACGCCGTGGTGAATTGGGACCCAGAAGATCAAACCGTGCTGGCCAACGAACAGGTAGTAGATGGACGCGGCTGGCGGTCTGGGGCAGTAGTGGAACGTCGGGAAATGGCCCAGTGGTTTTTGAAAATAACCGACTACGCCAAGGAACTGCTCGAAGACTTGGATGATCTTCCCGGTTGGCCCGAGTCTATGAAGAGCATGCAGCGCAACTGGATTGGTCGCTCAGAGGGAGCCGAGATCGACTTCGTTACCGATCACGACCCCGCTCAAAAACTGACGGTGTTTACCACTCGCCCAGATACCTTGGTTGGTGCCACCTATGTGGCTGTTGCCGCCGAGCACCCTTTGGCAGCCTTGGCGGCTGAAAGTGGTCAAGGGGTCGCCGAGTTCATTGAGCAATGTAAGAAAAACACCACCGCGGAAGCGGATATGGCCACCATGGAAAAAGCCGGTGTGCCCACGCAACTTCAAGTGCGGCACCCGCTCACGGGTAAGCTACTTCCCGTTTGGGTAGCCAATTTTGTGCTGATGGAATATGGATCCGGCGCAGTGATGTCTGTGCCTGCCCACGATCAAAGAGATTGGGAGTTTGCGCAAAAGTACGGTATCGACATTGTTCAGGTCATTGAGCCGCTGGGCGACAAGGCTTGTGATTTAGCTCAGGCGGCCTTTACTGAAAAAGGCCGGTTAGTGAATTCTGGTGAATTTGACGGCTTGGCCTTTGATGAAGCCTTCGCTGCCATCGTGGCGGCGCTGGAAAGCAAAAGTGCCGGACGCTCGGTAACCAATTACCGCCTGCGGGACTGGGGCGTGTCGCGCCAGCGTTATTGGGGCTGTCCTATCCCAGTGATTCATTGTGAAAGCTGTGGCGTGCAACCGGTGCCTGAGGCCGATTTGCCAGTGGAGTTGCCAACGGATGTGACCTTCGAGGGTGTGTCGTCGCCCTTGCATAAGATGGACGATTTTCTCAACGTGCCGTGTCCCAAGTGCTCGGCCCCGGCCCGTAGAGAGACCGATACCTTTGATACGTTTATGGAGTCCTCGTGGTACTTTGCGCGTTTTGCTTCGCCCGACGCATCCACCATGGTGGACGAGCGGGCGAATTTTTGGGCGCCGGTAGATCACTATGTTGGCGGTATCGAGCACGCGATTTTGCATCTGCTTTACGCACGTTTCTATTTCAAGCTTATGCGGGACGAATGCTTGGTCAACGCCGACGAGCCGTTCAAAAAGCTGATGATGCTGGGCATGGTGTTGCAGGACGGCAAAAAAATGTCCAAGTCCGCTGGCGATGCCGGCGACCCTCAAAAACTGTTGGATCGCTACGGCGCGGATACGGTGCGTACTGCCATGATGTTTGCGGCGCCGCCAGAGCAGTCTTTTGAGTGGAGCGAGGCGGGTTTAGAAGGTGCCGCACGGTTCTTGAAACGCCTATGGAACTCAGTCCACGAACACGCCGCCGGCGGCCCAGCACCGAAAATGGACGTTGATCAGCTCTCCAGCGCGGGTAAGGCACTTCGCCGCAAAACCCATGAAACCCTGCAAAAGGCGGACGACGACTACGGCCGCCGCCAGCAGTTCAATACGGTGGTGTCTGCGGTGATGGAGCTGCTTAATGCCGTGAGCAAAACCGAGCTGAGCGCTGATGCTGATCGGGCCGCGGTGCAGGAGGCTTGGGTAAGCGCTGTGCTAATCATCTCACCCATCGCGCCTCATATCGCTCATGAGCTTTGGGGCGTGCTTGGCGTTGATGCGCCATTGGTAGGGTATCCTTGGCCCCAAGTGGATGCTCAAGCTATGCAGCAAGACTCTCTAAACCTGGTAGTACAGGTCAATGGCAAGGTGCGCGGACAAATCGATGTGAGCGCCGATGCCGATAATGAGACGATTCTGACGCTGGCTCGAGCCGATGCCAATGTGCAGCGCCACCTGGAAGAAAAGACCGTGCGTAAGGAAATCGTCGTGCCGGGCAAACTTGTCAATATCGTGGTCGGTTAGTGGTGGTGTTCTTGCGATGCTCAATCATTGTGGTGCTGGCGCTGTTGGCCGGCTGCGGTTTTCAGTTGCGCGGTGCCGGTCTTGCTGAGAGTCAGCTAAATATCGCTGTGATCAATGGACTATCCACACCCTCCAGTGCTTACACCGATTTTATTCGTACCCTCGAGGGGACCGCCGCTCGTTCTGGAAGCTCCCAAGATGGCACCGTGGATGTGACGCTTCGGGTTCAGGGTTTTGCCTTTGAAATCGAAGATGGTGCCGTGGATGCCCAAGTACGAGTGGTGGAAAAAATTGCGCGCCTAACCGTGGAGGTCGCGGCTTTGGACGCCTTGGGCGAAGCTCTCGCCGAGCCGTGGATCATCGAAGTCAGTCAAGCCTTCCGCACCGATCGAACCCAACTGCTGGGGAGTTTCGGGCAACAATCTCAGATTGAAGAAGCCCTGTATCAGAACGTTGCCAGCCGTATTGTTCGCAGTCTGGACGTATTGATCCGGATGCAGGCGGGCGAGGCTCAGGCAGGCATCCCCGGCAGTGAGTCGGATGCAGGTTAAGTATCAACAGCTTTCGGCGACTCTGCAGCGCGGCCTGGAAAACGTCTATTTAATCAGCGGTGATGAAACGCTCTTGGTCTCTGAAGCCTGTGACAGCATATTGCAGCAAGCTCGAACTCAAGGTTTTACCGAGCGATCCCTGCATCATGTGGAGAGTGGCTTTAAGTGGCACGATCTCACCAACGATGCCGCCAGCATGTCGCTTTTTTCCGAGCGCAAGGTCATCGATTTGCGCATACCCCCGGGTAAATTCGACAAAGAAGCCAGCCAAATTCTGCGTGACTGGTGTGCCGAACCGGATGCCAATCCAGATACGCTGCTGCTGATTCGCACCGAAAGGTTGCAGCCCAGACAGCGCAGCAGCGCATGGTTTAAAGCGATTGAGGCCTCAGGCGTCGTGCTGCTGATCTGGCCCTTGGGTCCCAGAGAGTTGCCAGGTTGGCTGGACGAGCGCTTGCGCTCTCGCGGGCTGGAGCTGGAACGAGATGCCTTGATGGCGCTGTCTGAGCGGGTGGAAGGAAATTTGTTGGCCGCTGCCCAAGAGGTCGAAAAGCTCGCTCTGCAGAATCTTCCGCAGCCTATCAATGAAGAAACGCTGCTTCAGTGCCTTGAGGATACAGCGCGCTTTAACAGCTTTGATTTGATCGATGCTGCAATGGCAGGACAAGGTGTTCGGGTTACAAAAATTATGGCCTCACTGCGGGAAGACCGGGGCAGCCTGTTTGCGATCCTAGGCGCACTGACCAGTCAGCTGCGTCGCCTAGGTCAGACCCGAGGGCTACCTCCCGCCCGTGCTCGGACTATGGAGGCCTTTGCCCAGCGCGGCCCCTCTGCCAAGGCGCTGCTGGCGGAATGCGCCATACTGGACGAACAGGGGAAGGGGCAGCGGTTGGGTAACGCCTGGCTGGGTCTAGAGCAACTGCTGCTGAGCATGGCCGGACACCCAGGTCAGCGGCCGCCATCCTTCTACCAGCGAAAGTTGAAGGGACGTTAGTCGCCCGTCGGGATCCTCAATTGATGTGGGTATCCGCTATCCGTCCTAGCTCCACCACGGTCAGTTTGCCGCCGGCATTATCCAAGGTGGTTACCGAGCAGTTATCCGGTCCGAAAATTCGCATGCGATCATCGCCGGTAGCTGCCCCAACGGCAGCGTTGATGGCGACATAGTGGCTAAAAATAATGCAGTCCTCTTCGCAGCCGGCTAAGAAGCCCCCGATATCCTGCTGCCATTGCTGCACACTGGCATCCAGATCTGACCAATTGCCTGCCATGGCTTGACTGAGCCAAGCGGCTCGAGCCTCAAGATCTGGCGTCGGCGAGGGAATCTCGGCGACCCTATTTTCAATGGTGATATCCGCCTGCCAGAGCGCGGCAAGGGCCTGAGCTGTTTCATAGGCTCTAGCCAGTGGACTAGAAAGCAGGATGGGTCGGATTTGATGTTGCTGGTCCAGCATGGCCGCCACTGCCGCCGCTTGGCTGCGCCCTAAATCATCTAAGCCTGGATCGGGATGAGCTCCAAATCCTGCTGCTGCTTTACCATGTCTGACAAGTTGGACGATAGCCATTTTCTACTGCTCTTTTGGTATGGGTTCTCTACAATGAGGGTTTGCAAATCAGAAGATAGGAAAAGCAGTGACGGATCACAAAGCTTCGGGATTAAATCCTTCAATGACTCCTGATACACAGGTGAGTGTGCGTGAGGTCTTCGCAATTGATCAAGACCTAATGGTGCCCGCCTTCAGTGAGGCATCGGAATATGTGCCGGACGCCGATCCAGACTATCGTTTCGACCGGGATACCACCTTGGCCATATTGGCGGGCTTTGCCCATAACCGACGGGTCATGGTGCAGGGCTATCATGGCACCGGTAAGTCCACTCACATCGAGCAGGTAGCCGCCCGGCTGAATTGGCCCTGCATTCGTGTGAATCTGGACAGCCATATTTCGCGAATCGATCTGATTGGTAAGGACGCCATCGTGCTGCAAGACGGTAAGCAGATTACCGAATTCCGTGAAGGCATCTTGCCTTGGGCGCTGCAAAACCCAGTGGCTTTGGTGTTTGATGAATACGACGCCGGCCGTCCAGATGTGATGTTCGTGATCCAGCGTATTTTGGAAGTGGAGGGCAAGCTCACCCTGCTGGACCAAAACAAGGTGATTACCCCTCACTCGCACTTCCGCCTGTTCGCTACCACCAATACCGTGGGCCTAGGCGATACCACCGGCCTCTATCACGGCACCCAGCAAATTAACCAAGGGCAGATGGACCGCTGGAGCATCGTGTCCACTCTGAACTACTTAGATCACGAAGCGGAAAGCAACATCGTGCTGGGCAAGGTTCCCTCCTATCAGTCCAGCGAAGACGGTGAGCGCGTAATTGGCAACATGGTCAGCGTCGCTGATCTGACCCGCAAGGGCTTCGTCAATGGTGATGTCTCAACCGTGATGTCACCGCGAACGGTGCTGACTTGGGCGCAAAATGCCGAGATTTTTGGCGATGTGGGATTTGCTTTCAGAGTCACGTTCTTGAACAAGTGCGATGAGCTGGAGCGAGCCATCGTTGCGGAGTATTACCAGCGCTGCATGGGCGAGGACCTAGGTGATGCCACAGCCGGCATCACCCTGAAGTCTGCCTAGCCCACGCTATGTCTGATGCTGAAAATCCATTAGACCCGTTTAAGCGGGCGACCACGGCGACTATTCGCGCCATAGCTGGCGATGACGAGCTGGACGTTACTTTCGGTGCCGGCCCACCAGTGGTCCGAGGCGGCACCCTGCGCCTACCGCTGCCAGCGGTGGGTGCCAGTCAAAGCGAGATCGATGCGGTGCGCGGTGTGGGTGACGAATTTGCCCTGCGTTTTAGGCACCACGATACTCGGCTCCACGCCCGTTACAGTCCTGAAGGCGGACCCGCCCAAGAAATGTTTGAGTGGATTGAGTCCGCTCGGATCGCTTCCATTGGTGCCTTGCGTATGCAAGGAGTGGCGCAAAACCTTGACGCCCACTTGGAAGTGCAGTGTAAGCAGGCGGCCTTCGACACCATAACAGCAGAAACCGACGCGCCGCTGTCAGTGGCCGTAGGCCTTTTGGTGCGCCAACAGCTGACGGGACGGGAGCTCCCACCCAGTGCGGAACACGTGGTGCAGTATTGGCGCGACCATGTAATGGAGAACGCTGGAGAGCATATCGAAGCCCTGCGCGAGCATGTGGGTGACCAAGATGCCTTTGCCAGCCTATGCCGGAATATTATTGCCGATCTGGGGCTGCCCATTGATCTGACGGATCCTAACGAAGGGGAAAGCAACCCAGAAGACATGGATACCATGGATCAGTCCGAGGAGGCTGATTCAGACTTCAGCCCAGAGGACGTGGTTCTCGATGAGGACTCTGCTGGTGAAGAGAATAGTGACGGCGATGCCACTACGGTAGAGATGGACGCCCATGCGGACA
>JAQWIX010000162.1 GCA_029248675.1 Pseudomonadales bacterium
GCCGCCGTGAAGCAGTCGTTGAACCACTGGGGGTTGATGGAATCCTCTGTCGGAATTTTAAGCACGATCGTGTTCTCCTAGCAGACTCGCTGCATCCTAAAATTAAGGTTTAGCCTGGGTCATCAGGGCGGCCAAGCGTGCATCAAATAACGGTGGCGCGACGCTTACCCGGGCTTTGTGCGCAGCCACCGTCGCCAACATATCAGCCACCACCTCTGGGTGCTGGCTGGCCACATTAAGACGCTCGGCGGGGTCCCGATGCAGGTGATAAAGCTGGGGACTGTCATGCTCCTGTCGCTTGGGCGGCAGGCCATAGGCCCCCTCGGTAATAAAGTGAAGTTTCCAAGGCCCTTTGCGATAGGCATACAGCGTGCCGCCTCGGTAATAGGGCATCTCGACTCGAGGACTGACCCCTTGCCCCAGGAGCCGCGAACTGAGATCCACCCCATCCGTTGCGCTTTGGGCATCCCCGCCGACCAAGGCCATCACCGTAGAAAACAGGTCCATGGCGGAGCCAATATCGCTCACCACTTCCGCAGCGATAGTCCCGGGCCAGTAAAATACCGTGGGAACCCGAACACCACCCTCGAATGTGGTGCCCTTGCCGTCTCTTAGCAGACCTGACACTCCGCCTTCTTCACGCATGAACAGCCACGGGCCGTTATCACTGGTGAAAACGACCAATGTGTTTTCCAGCACCCCAGCCTCCGCTAGAGCATCGTGAATTGCTCCCACACTCCAGTCGATTTCTTCAACAACATCGCCATAACGCCCGCCCAAGCTGCGATCAACAAATTCGTCACTACGAAACAATGGCGTATGCGGCATGGAATAGGGCATATAAAGAAAAAATGGTCGATCCGCGCTGCGCCGAATAAAGTCCACGGCGCTTTCCGTGGCGCGTTGGGTCAATTGGGTTTGATCCGTTGGCTGCTCTACCCCATCGACAAACCCATCGGGTGTGGCCTTACTAAAAAACAGCGGGGCTTCGAAGTGTGCGGCCAGCGGGTTGGCGTATTTAGCAGCCCGACGGGCGTACGCTGCTGCTCGTTGCGCTGTATCGCCCGTCAAACTCATTTTCACTAGGGCGTCGAAGTCCGGTTCATCCACCCAATTCATATCATTAGAATAAGGCACCCCCTCCCACTCATCGAAGCCGTGGCGGGTGGGCAGCGCATGAGGGGCATCGCCCAAATGCCACTTGCCAAACATGGCGGTAGCGTAGCCCTGAGACTTGAGCGCCTCGGCCAAGGTGGTTTCCCCTTGAGGCAAGCCACCGGGCTCACCAGGGAAATAGACGCGAATCGAGTTGCCATAAAGTCCGCTGCGCACGGGCAAGCGGCCTGTGAGTAACGCGGCGCGACTGGGCGAGCATACCGGCGCCGCCACATAAAAGTCAGTCCAACGCTGGCCTTCGGCGGCCAAAGAATCGATGCGCGGGGTGCGTATATAGGGGTGACCAAAACTGCCTAAATCGCCGTAACCAAGATCATCGGCAAACAATATAACCACGTTAGGTCGTGAGTCCTTGTTAGAACCCTCGGCCTGAGCATTGGATTTTGAGGATGCGGTATCGCAGCCAGAAGTCACGGCCACTATTACCGGCAGCAAAAATGCTCCGACAAGGGCCTTTCTGAATTTTCCTCCCATGCTGTGTCCCCTCTGCTTGGCTCCTCTTTCCTCTTGAGCATGCCACGGGGCGAACTGGAAGTCAGGACATCCGTTCGCATCGACTCCGCTACTAAGAAACGAAACCGCCCATGGCACTGGATAGACCCGTCACCAAACTTTTGAATCCCCCGGCCATAATGACGAACTCAGCATCGTGTTTTGCCAAAGGATCCTCCTCGGGCACGTCGTTGACGTCGTCTTGCCCCAGCAGCCTTACCTTGCGAAGAATCAAATCTTCATCGATGACCATGGCGCAGACTTGATCAAAGATCAGGCCCAAACGGTCAACCTTGAGACCATCAGTGACATGGCGACGTACGGCTGCGTCAGCTAGGTCGAAGTCGAGCCAGCTCACCGATGAGCGCGAATCAGCGGGATCTCGCATGCGGCATTCCCGGCCTATTCGAAACTGCTCACTCGACCCACCCATGAACACCTTGTTGATAAAATCTTGGGGCGGTGTTTTGAAGGCCATGGGAGCGTATTGAAAGGTCACCATGGCCCGTTTCAGCGCATCCATAAAGTAGTCGGCAACACTCTCAGAGGCACTGCCCACAATCAGCACACCTTCCTGAGGCAGCATAATGGCTTGTACCCTGTCCGACTTGAGGAGCGCTTGAGGCAACAGCTCAGAATAAACCTCGTCCTTTAAATCCCGTTTTTCCGCGCGATTGGGCTCTGTCTGGGTGCGTTGTTTAAAAGCCTCAATACGCTGAGCCAACGCCTCCTGAACTGCTGCCGGTGGCAACACCCGAGTTTGGATACGCAGCTGTAGCAAATCGGCACCGGCGATTCGGCGTGATAGCAAGCCTCCGGCGTCAGTCACTGGTGGCTCGAACCCGCCACTGCGCTCACTGAAGGCACCGCAGGCCTTAAAGGCAGCATTTTCTAAGACCTGAGAAAGGGCTTCCTCAGAAACCGGCCATTCACTGTGAATTCGATAAAGTCGGACGTTACGGAAAAAACGGTTCACTGAGACTCCCTGAAGATGTGAGTCGCGTCTTTGCCGCGACAATGTGAAGATAGATCCGGCAGGATACGTGACCATACATTTGGCCGTCCAAACATTTCGCGTCTAGGCCGCCAAGCAGCGCCCAAACCATGTAATTGCAGCCCAAAAAAAGGATCAATCATGAAAGCCCTGTACTACCAACCCAGCTGCGGCATTGCCGGCGACATGCATTTAGCCGCTCTGGTTAGCCTTGGCTTGCCCGAAGCTTATTTGGCAGAACTATTGGTAAAGCTACCGATTCATGATGAGTTCACCTTGGACTTCACCCCTGCCAGTAAAATGGGTATCTCGGGTTTACAAACCCAAATCGTTATCGAGGATCAAGCCGATCACAGGCATCACAGCACCATCGTTAAGATGATTGAGGAAGCGGGTCTACCGACAGAGGTGGCCCAAAGAGCACTGGCCATGTTCAGCCTAATCGCTAATGCCGAGGGAAAAATTCATAACGTGCCGTCCGACAACGTGCACTTTCATGAAGTCGGCGCCATGGACTCCATTATCGACATCGTTGGTGCAGCAGCGGCCATCGAGTACTTTAAGCCGGACATCGTGCTTTGCGACGCGGTGGAACTTGGAGGCGGTTTCGTCAATTGTGCCCACGGGCGTTTGCCGGTTCCGGCGCCGGCTACCCAAGAGATTTTAAGCGGCATCCCCTGCCGCTACGGCACCGTGGATGGCGAAGCCACTACCCCAACAGGGGCAGCGATCTTGTCCCAAGCGGTAACGACTTTCGTGCCCAAGGGAGCGTTTACGCCAGATACCATTGGCTATGGGATCGGCCGAAAAGATTTTGAAATCCCAAATGTGTTGCGGGTGGCTCTGGGATCCTACGAGCCTAGGGATGAAGAACATCCCGGCACCACCTCACTTAGCCAACGTTTTGACGACCTTGAAATAGGCCACCACAAAATCGAGGCCAACATCGACGACATGTCGCCCGAAGCCTTTGCCCCGCTGATGGAGGCCCTGTTCGACGCGGGAGCCATGGACGTCTTTACTCAGCCCATCATGATGAAAAAGCAGCGCCCGGCTCAGTGCGTTACTGCCCTGACTGATGACGCCCACCTAGAGGCGGTAACAGATACGCTGCTCAACTCGTCCACCAGCATTGGTCTGCGCATCTTCCCCTTTGCTAAGCGCGTACTGCCTCGGCAGCAACGCTCAGTGGCCACGTCTTTTGGCCAAGTGTCGGTGAAGGTCATTTCTCGACCCAACGGACAGCAGACCTTCAAGGTAGAGCATGAGGATATTCTGCGCGCGGCATCAAGCCATCAACTGGATTACCTAAGTGCCGAGCGCAGTATTACCGACGAGGTCCGGCGCTTCTTAAGCGACGGCTCCTGACTCGAATAGGGCGTTGATTTCGCTCTCGCCCATCCCGAGATCTGCCAGAATTTCCCGACTGGAGTCGCCGGGCACAGCCACCGGCCCTGGCATCTGGGGCGCTGTTCGCGAGAATCGTGGCGCAGGTGCCGCCTGTAACACGCCATTGGCTTCCACCAAGGTCTGACGTTCCTTGTTGTGGGGGTGCTCGGCAGCTTCCTCCAAGGTAAGGATTGGCGCATAGCAGATATCTGTGCCCAGCATGATCTCGTCCCACTCATCCCGAGTTTTACTGGCCATTACCGCCCCAAGCTTTTCTTTCAGGGCTGGCCAATCCTGACGACTCATCTGCCGAGGTAAATCTCCATCATCGGCAAGACCCGTTTTTTCCAGCAGCAGGGCATAAAACTGCGGCTCAATAGAACCAATCGACACGTACTTGCCGTCCTTGGTTTCGTATGTCCCGTAAAAATGCGCACCGCCATCCAGCAAGTTACTACCACGCTGATGGTGCCAAACACCCTGGCCCATCAGACCGTATATGGAATTCATCAACAGGGCCGAGCCATCGGTCATGGCCGCATCAATTACCTGCCCCTGACCTGATTGCCCGCGCTCAAACAGAGCGGCCATTACGCCGAAAGCCAGCATCATGCCGCCCCCACCGAAGTCGCCTACTAAATTCAGGGGCGGCGTAGGCTTGCCGCCAGGCTCGCCAATGCCATGCAGAACGCCAGACAATGAGATGTAGTTGATGTCGTGTCCGGCGGCGTGAGCCATGGATCCATATTGACCCCAGCCCGTCATGCGTCCGTAAATCAGGCGGGGATTACGCTCAAGGCACACGTCTGGCCCCAGTCCAAGACGTTCAGTTACCCCAGGACGAAAACCTTCCAACAGTACATCGGCGCTTTCGACCAACTTGAGGACGGTTTCAACCCCGGCCTCGCTCTTTAAATCCACGGCGATACTTTTTCGCCCTCGAGCCAGCACATCGTATTTGTTCGCGTCCTTACCCTTGGATGCAGATCGATCCACTCGAATCAGTTCCGCCCCCATATCGGCCAGCATCATGCCGCAAAAAGGCCCCGGACCAATGCCCTGAAGCTCTACTACTCGCAATCCTTTCAATGGTCCCATAACTCTCCCCTTTCGCGCCCTTGCTAGGGCTTGTTGTCGGTCAATCCTCGCCACAGAGTGTAGTGCTCTGTTACAACCCGCGCAAAGCAGTGACACCTAGTCACTGATGATGCTTCGACCGCCCTTGTAAAAAAGCGTTGAAAGGAGCCTTGCTGAAAACCCCGCGCCCAAAACACCTCTTGGCAAGACAAGGTCTCGCTCCGTATGATCCTTGCCTTCACCGATTAGGAGAGGGAGAGAATTTATGGTTGATCTTGAGGAGCTCAAGGGCAAATTTCTAAACACTGAGTTTGCCAGTAGGGATCTGCAGCTTGAAGCTGACAACCTGATCGCTGCGGCCACAGCATCCGGCGAAAGCCGTCCGGAGTTCGTTGATACGGCCCATGAGAGTTTTCAGGCGACCCCGGCTTATTTGTGCAGCATTTCATCTGGTCGTCACTTACCCGTGGACTTCCCCTCGTTAGGAGGCATCCCCATGGACGGCGGTAAGGCCGTAGAGCGTTTTGCTCCCGTTAAAGCCGGAGTCCCGCTCACAGTTAAGGCACACCTGCACGAGATTTACGACAAGAAAGGCCGATCAGGACGCATGATTTTCATCGTTGTGCGCACGGAGTTGTTCGACGCGGACAATGCACACTTGGCCAACATAGATTCCAGACTAGTCGTTAGGGAGAAACCAGACTCATGAGCATTACGACCATTCACGACGTCGAATTCGGCGCAGAGCTGCCAGTCTTTGAACCCGACACCTCATTAGCCAACGTCGGCGTCTTTGCCAGGGCCGTTGGCTGGGGCGGACCACGCTTTGAAAGTCATGAAGGCGCCCGCAAGGAAGGATTTCCCGGAGCACTGGTGCCAGGGATCATGGGCATGGGCTTTCTCACCAGCGCCATTCATCAGTGGGCACCTGTGGGTCAGGTTGAGCATGTCGACACGGTCTTTCGGGCACCCATGCTCGCGGACACGCCGGCCATTATCAGCGCCGTGGTTACAGATATCGATGAAGACGATGGCATTGTAGAGCTGGATATGACCGTCAAAAACACCAAGGACGAAACCCGGGTGTTTGGAACCGCTCGAGTGAAGCTACCCCTGTCCTAAGTCAGTGCGTCCCCGGTCTGCAACCACGTTGTGGAGGCGGCCGGGCATTCTTTTGAACAAGATCCAGTTGGGGCACGCCAAAGATCAGCTTCTGGCACTATCAACCCATGTCCACACCACTGTTCATTCAATTTCTGCTCTGCCCAGCGACTCTTATGGCTCTGATACTGGTCAGCGCACCTTACGGCCGGCACTTTCGGCCTGGCTGGGGCCCCAATTTGCCCAACCGGGCGGCTTGGTTCTTAATGGAACTGCCCGCTCTGCTGGCAATCGTTTTCTTTATTGTCGGGACACCCCAAGCTGTGCATCCCGCGGTTTGGGTCCCGCTGATCTTTTGGCTGATTCACTACGCCTACAGAACCTTTGTCTTTCCTGCCCTTATGCGACCCTCGGACCAGACCTTTCCTGTCGCCTTGGTAGTTTTTGCCATCGCTTTCAATGTGCTGAATGGTTTTAACAACGCCGATGCGCTTGCGCACAACGCCGCAGCGGCCGGACCTTGGATAGGTCCCAGTTTCTGGATTGGTTCGGGGATTTTTATCGCTGGATTCATCCTGCACGTTCATGCGGATGCGATCATACGAGGACTACGTCAGCCCGGTGACAGTTCCTACCACATTCCCCATGGTGGGCTCTTTCGGTGGGTAAGCAGCCCCCACTACCTTGGCGAAATCATTCAGTGGACGGGTTGGGCGATATTGACTTGGTCTGCTGCAGGACTCGCCTTCGCTCTTTTCACCTTATGCAATCTAGCGCCAAGGGCAGTGGCCAACCAAAAGTGGTACAAATCTCATTTTCCCACCTATCCCAGGAAAAGACGAATCCTAATTCCCGGCGTTTACTAGTTTGCCCAAGGACGAAAACAACAGGGTTAAACCAGTGGCGTTTAAGCCGGCTGGTAGTCTGAAATGGCCATCTCGGTTCCAACCTTCGTCGACCCGCCCTCGCCCTCGTCGTTCATGGGCAGCTTCAACAGGCCCATGGCCTGCCATTGGTCCGGGGTTTCGATAACACCGACTTGGACTGCCTCGTCCCAAAAAATTGGCCGCCGGAAGTAAATGGCGGTATCAAAGGCATGGGGCCTGCGGTCTTGCCACATTTGTGCGGTCAGGTAGTGCACCCCCATTCCACCGCCAATCAGCGGTGCTCTAAAGCCAGCTTTTTCCGCTGCTTCCTGTTCGTAGTGGATGCTATTGCCTTCAATGCTGTAGGCCTTAACGCGTTCTGGAGTCAGCTGATAAATATCGAGTCTGGCCAAAGCCGACACATCCGTAATGACATTCTCTGGCCGCTGGCCCGCACCCGGCCCGTTTGAGGCGCCTTGATTAGCTTGGGGGCGCAAAGACGTCCGAGGACAACTGATCACTCGGGCGCCGGTTTCGTCTTCGAACCAGACATCGGTATCCACTCGAATCCCCCGAGGGACCTGTGTTACCGCCGTGATCTCGCCCTTAACGGTCAGGGCTTCGCCGAGCTTGGCCGGCCGATGCTGGATCAGCCGCTGCAGCATGTTGATGTTGCCTTCGGCGCTGATCCCACTGTCGATACCCGCATGAATGGCGAGGCCGATGTAAAACGCCGGATCCACATCGTCGCCGAACACACTGGGGTCGACCCCGCAGGCCTCCAGTCGCTCGGTTTGGGTTTGAGTCGATGTCTCTATGACATGGGTTTGATACTGAAAACCCGCAATCGGTTCGTGCCAAACAGTCATGCTGCCTCCTCGCCTTACTCTAAGATCACCAAACTGTCCCGGTTTAACGGAACATATGAGTTCCGCCGCATACCGTCAGGGCTTGCCCGGTGACGTAGGCGCTGGCATCCGAGGCGACGAATACCGCCATGCCCTTGAAGTCGTCTGCTTCACCAAATCGACGCAGCGGAGTTTGCTCGGTTACCCGTTGGGCTGCTTCGGGGTTGTCCCACAGAGCCTTGGCAAAATCGGTACGAATCAGACCCGGACACAGCGCGTTAACCCGAACGCCCTTGGGACCCCATTCCATAGCCAGGTTACGAACCAGAGCGATATCCGCCATCTTGGAGATGTTGTACGTACCCAGAGTCTCTGAAGGTCCGAAAGCCCCAACGCTGGCAGTGATCATGATGGAGCCGCGCTCCTTGGCCAACATGTCTGGGGCCACCATTTGGCACAGCCAGTGGTTGGAACGCAGATTCGAGTTCATGGTCTTATCGAAGGCCTCATCGGGAATTTCAGACATAGGACCGTAGAAAGGATTCACTCCGGCATTGGCGATCAAGGTATCGATAGGGCCAAGGCGAGATCGGGTCTCATCCACCAGATTTTGCAGCTGTTCCTTGTAACCAATGTTGCAAGCGATGGCGATGGCACGTTCCGCGCCAACCGCCGCGTTAATTTCAGCCGCGGTCTCTTCACAGGCGTCCAGCTTACGGCTGGAAATCACCACCTGACTGCCATGCTCTGCCAACGCTTGGGCCATGGCCTTACCCATGCCCTTGGAGGCGCCGGTCACAAGTGCCACCTGCCCAGTTAAATCAAAAAGTTGTGTTGCAACTGCCATCATTCTCCCCTTGTTAGCTGTTTATGTTGAGTCTAGGCATCAGTGTAAAGCACATCGCTATTAACTTCGCGGAGATCCGTCTTACCGCAAAACGCCATAGTCAAATCCAGTTCTTTTTCGATAATTTCCAGACATTGGGTCACGCCTTGTTTCCCCCCTGCCCCCAATCCATTCAGGAACGCCTTACCGATTAAGGTAGCGTCGGCGCCCAAGGCTTTGGCCTTAAAGACATCTTGTCCCGAGCGAATACCACCATCTAGCCAGACCTCGCACGCGCCATTCACCTTAGCCACGATTTCCGGTAACACCTCAATACTGGCTGGCGCGCCATCCAGTTGGCGCCCGCCGTGGTTGGATACGATAATGGCGTCAACACCCAGCCCTGCGGCAATGGCCGCGTCTTCCGCATCCATAATGCCCTTGAGAATCAACTTGCCACCCCACTGCTCTTTTACCCAAGCCACATCATCCCAGCTCAGGGAAGGATCCAGCTGCTCCGCCGACCAAGCAGAAAGGGATGTGAGATTCTCAACGCCCTTAGCGTGACCCACCACATTGCCAAATGAGTGGCGCCGAGTCCTCAGCATCCCGGCGCACCAGCGGGGTTTGGTGGCCATGTTGAGTAAATTACCCAAGGTCAGCCTTGGGGGGGCCGTCATCTGGTTTTTTAGGTCTTTGTGCCGCTGGCCGATGATTTGTAAATCCAGAGTCAAAACCAGTGCACTGCAGCCGGCGGCCTTGGCTCGTTGAATCAGGGCGCTAATAAAATCCCGATCTTTCATGACGTAGAGCTGGAACCAAAACGGCTTTCGGGTGTGAGCCGCCACGTCTTCTATGGAGCAGATGCTCATGGTCGAAAGGGTAAACGGGACACCAAACTCTTCCGCTGCCTGTGCCGCCAAGATTTCGCCGTCAGCATGCTGCATCCCGGTGAGCCCAGTAGGCGCAAGGGCAACGGGCATGCGCTGACGCTCACCCAACATATCCGACGAAATATTGCGTTTGCTGATGTCCTTTGCCACTCGTTGACGCAAGCGAATATCAGCAAATGCCTGACTGTTTTGACGGAATGTGCTTTCGGTCCAAGAACCCGACTCGGCGTAGTCATAGAACATTTTCGGCACCCGACGCTTGTGCAGCACACGCAAGTCTTCGACACAGGTAATGGTCTTCATTTGCTCCCCACCTTACACACCATTTTTGCAACGGAGCCATGGTAGCATCGCTGCACATCGCATATGGGGAGAGTGTTATGACCCTTGTTTTTACTCCGGACCAAGATCAGTTTCGAGACAGTATTCAGCGCTTTTTGAAAGACAAAATGCCAACCACAGAAGTTCGCCGACTGATGGCAACCCAGCGCGGCTTCGACGATGATCTGTGGCAGCAGGCCAGCCAACAACTAGCGCTGACAGGCATTCATATTTCCGAAGATCTCGGCGGCGCAGGTTTCGGCGCCATAGAGCTGGCCATAGCCTGCGAAGAAATGGGACGGTCGCTGTTTTGCGGACCGTATTTCAGCAGCGCAGTATTATCCGCCTACGCCTTGATGCTTGCAGCTGACCAAGATCAGCAAGAGCAGTGGCTGCCCGAGCTTGCCAGCGGGGATATTAGAGCGAGCTTAGCCATTACCGAAACTGCCACCATCTGGAGCGCTGCGGACATTCAAACCACGGCCAATACCAGCGGGGATGGGCAGATTCGACTGACCGGGAGCAAACACTTTGTCATAGACGGTCAGACCGCTGACCTCCTCATTGTGGCGGCACAGTCTCCCTCGGGTGTAGGCCTCTACCTTATCGAGAGCGACGCGCCGGGGCTGAGCATCAGTCCGCTCAACACCATGGATCCGACCCGCAAGATGGCGAGCCTGACTATGGCAGACGTTCCCGCCATCGAGTTGTCCCGAAGCCCCGAGAGCCTGCCATCAACATTACTCAGTGCCGCCTGCATTCTGCTGGCCAACGAGATGGTAGGCGGCGCTCAGCAGCTGCTCCAATCGTCGGTGGAGTACACTCAATTACGCTACCAATTTGGGCGCAGTATCGCGTCTTTTCAGGCCATCAAACATCGACTGGCGGACTTGCTGTTAGACGTGGAGCTTGCCCGTAGTGCCGCCTATCAGGCGGCCCAAACTTTGGCCGACTGTGGTGACCTAGCACAACTATCCCAAGCCCAGCAGCGTCAGTTAACCGAACACGCCAGCCTCGCCAAGGCCGCGGTCAGCGAGACCTATTTAAAGGTAGCCCTAGAAACCATTCAGCTACATGGGGGAATCGGCTTTACCTGGGAAAATGATACCCACCTTTGGTTTAAACGCGCCAAAGCCAGCGAGGTGTTGTTTGGCACACCCGCCGAGCATCGAGAACGCATGCTGTCGGCAATGACAGAAGCCGCCACAAAGGAGAATGCCGCATGAATGAGAACAGAATTCACACAGAAGTCACCCAGTGGTTGGGGCAGCATTGGGATCCCAACATGGATCTGATTACTTGGCGATCACTGGTCGCGGATTCCGGTTGGGGCGCCCCAAGCTGGCCAGCAGATTACTACGGTAAAGGCATGAGTCCTCAAGACGCAGCCATGGTCGAACAGGCCTTCGCAGAATACGGCGCGGTTGGGGCGGCGCAAAGCGGCGTCCGCATGTTGGCGGCAGTAACCTTGCTGGCCCACGGATCTCATGAGCAAAAACAAAAATACCTGCGGGGCATTTTGACCGGTGAAGATCAGTGGTGTCAGTTATTTAGCGAACCTGGCAGTGGATCCGATCTGGCCGGCGCGACCACTCGGGCAGATCTGCGCGGCGACGAATGGATCGTGAATGGTCAAAAAGTCTGGAACACCAGTGCCCATCACGCTCAATACGGTTTGTTGTTGGCCCGCACAGATTGGGATGCACCAAAGCACCAAGGTCTTACCTACTTCATCATCAACATGGAACAGCCCGGGGTCGAAGTGCGGCAATTGGCCCAGATGAATGGTCACGCGTCCTTCAACGAAGTGTTTATGACTGATGCAGTGGTCAACCGCGATGATCTCGTTGGCGTCGAGGGCGGCGGCTGGCAATGCGCCATGACCACCTTGGCCAACGAGCGACGCTCCTTTGATCGCGCCAGGGATGTGGGGGGCCGCAAGGCCCGTAAAGGTAAGATCTTCTCCGACCTCGAAGAAGAGTTTGCCATCGCTAACGAACCCTATACTTGGTACCCCCAGCGGGCCGGACGGGTGGACTTGATCATGCCCAGAGCCGTGGAAACCGGGGCCATCAATGATCCCGCAACACGCCAAGACATTGCTCGTCTGCACATCATGGCCGAATGCGCCAAGTGGACAGGGGATAGAGCCAAGGCAGCGGCCAAAGCAGGCAAACCTCAGGGCCCAGAAGGCTCTTTAGGTAAGCTGGCGGCGAGCAACGTTGCGCGACTGGCCTCCCGGGTACACACCGCCATCAGCGGCAATGACGCAATGCTTACCGGCCCGGACAGTCCCATGGATGGAACCATTGCCGAAATTCTGGTTTCAACCCCGGCGATTTCCATTGCCGGTGGCACCGACGAGATCCAGAAAAACATCATCGCCGAGCGAGTATTGGGCCTGCCCAAGGAGCCCCGGTTTGATGACGGCCCATTCCGAGATGTTCGACGCAACACTGGCCCTGCCGCTGACGGCACAAACTGAGAATGGGTATGAACAACAAACCCCTCAGCGGTATAAGAGTGATCGAAGTTGGGCAGTTATTGGCAGGACCATTTGCCGGCACCATGCTGGCCTACTTCGGCGCCGAGGTAATCAAGGTTGAGCCTCCCGGTGAGGGAGACCCTATTCGCGGCTGGCGTTTGTTAGATGAGGAAGGCACTAGCTACTGGTGGCGAAGCTTGGGTCGTAACAAAAAATCACTAACGCTCAATCTGCGCGCTCCAGAAGGCAGAGAGATTTTGGGCGATCTGCTGAACGATGCCGACGTGCTGATCGAAAACTTTAAGCCCGGCACCATGGAAAAATGGGGACTGGGGCCGGACGAGGTCAGCAAACGTAATCCAAACCTTATCTACACTCGAATTTCTGGCTACGGCCAAACCGGGCCTTACAGTCGAAAACCCGGCTATGCCTCGGTAACCGAGGCTTATTCTGGTTTCCGCTACATCAACGGTTTTGCCGATGACGTACCCGTGCGACCCAACTTAAGTTTAGGCGACAGCGTGGCCGGCTTGCATGCGGCCATGGGCATTTTGCTGGCCTTGCTGGCTCGAAAGTCCAGCGATACTGAGGCAAACGGCCAAGTCGTAGATGTTGCCTTGTACGAGTCCATGTTCAACCTAATGGAAGGCATCGTGCCCGAGTACTCTGGAGCAGGGGAAATACGTCAGCCCGCAGGCTCCACCATTACCGGCATTGTGCCCACCAATACCTACCTATGCTCGGACGGTAAACATGTGGTCATTGGCGGCAACGGCGACTCCATTTACGTGCGCCTGATGACGGCTATCGGGCGAGAGGATCTGGCCAAAGACCCTCGTCTGGCCAGCAATCCGGGCCGAGTGACCCACCAAAAACTCATCGACGGCGCCATAGCCGCTTGGGCAGATCAACTCACCAGCATACAAGTCATCCAAGCCATGGAAGATGCCGATGTACCCGTTGGTGCCATATTCAGTATTGCCGACGCCTTCGAAGATCCGCACTATCAGGCGCGAGGCATGTTCGAGCAGGTTCAAGTACCGAACCGAGACGACACCCTAGCGATACCTGCCATTCTGCCCAAACTTATGGGCACACCGGGCAGCACCGAATGGCCGGGCGGAGAGGTTGGCAGTCATACCGACGATCTTCTCACCGCAATGGGATTGGCCGCGGATCGTATAGCCGCTTTAAAGGAGCGGGGTATCGTCTAAATTCAATCTTGCGCGCCGAGTCAGCGTGCAAACTGGAGGGAGAAAATATGAGCGTAACCATAGATACCGGAACCGACGAGCTGCTGTGCGCTATCGATCAGCGGGTGGCCACCATTACTTTAAACCGGCCAGAGAAACGCAATGCCCTGTCGGACAACTTGACACCAGCCTTGCGGCAAACTCTGTTGGATCTTGAGACCAACAACGACGTAGGCTGCATTGTTATCACCGGTACTGGTAACGCCTTTTGTGCTGGTGGAGACATTGGCGGAATGGCGGGCAATCGAAGCGAAGAGCCGGGGCCTCGGCCTACCATGCAAAACCGCATACGAACGCTAATTCATAAACAAGAAACACTAAGCATGCGCCTGTTCAATCATGCCAAGCCAACCATTGCCGCCCTCCCCGGCGTCGCCGCAGGCGCTGGCTTTTGCATCGCCTTAGCCTGTGACATTCGTATTGCTGCCGCGTCCACCTTTGTCACCACTGCCTACCGTAACATCGGATTTTCCGGGGACTACGGTGGCAGCTGGCTGCTCAATCAACTGGTGGGGCCGGCAAAAACCAAGGAACTCTTCTTCACCGGACGGCGAGTTCAATCCGACGAAGCCTTGGCGTTGGGTATCTTTAACCAAGTAGTTGAAGACGAGGCATTCCCGGAAGCGGTTACCGAGCTAGCCCGTCAAATCGCCTCTGGGCCACCTATCGCCATCGGCTATATGAAAGAAAATATCAACAGTGCGATTGAAGGCTCGCTACAAGACAATTTAGCTCGTGAAGCGGATCGGTTGATGCGTTGCGCCGCGACCGACGATCACAAAGAAGCCGTGGCCGCCTTTATGGCCAAGCGAACACCGGTGTTTACCGGCCGCTAAGCCCGGCAGCACAAAAGCAAAACCCTCAAAAGAGACCACGACGAGAAAATACTATGGCTCACTGGCAAAACTGGTCCGGACGTTTGTCTAGCACACCCGACCAAATGGCGTTCATCTACAGCGAAGAACAAGCCGGGGCTTTAGCAAAGGCAGCGTCAGAAAAGGCCAAGTCCGTTAGGGCCGTGGGGGCCGGGCACTCTCATAAAGAGCTGGTGGCGGACGGCGATATCATCGTAGATTTGCAGGCCTTGGCAGGCGTTATGTCCGTTGATGAATCCAAGGGCAGCGCTTGGGTCGGCGGCGGATCCAAAATCCATACTCTAGGACCGGCTCTCGCCCGACACGGCCTGGCACTGCCTAACCAAGGTGACATCGACCAGCAAAGTATCAGCGGTGCCACTGCCACCGGAACCCACGGTACTGGGGCAACGCTGCAAAACCTAAGCAGCCGCGTGATCGGCGCTCGAATTGCCCTTGCCAGTGGTGAGGTAGTGGAGTGTTCAAAGGATCAAAACAACGAACTGTGGCAAGCCAGCCGACTGCATTTGGGCGCTTTCGGTTTAATCACCGCCCTAGAGCTGAACTGCGTGCCCGCCTACCGACTACAAGAGCAAAGCTGGAAACTGCCCTTGGGCGAGCTGCTCGCAGATCTGGATTCCTACGTTGCCAACAACCGGCACTGCGAGTTTTTTTGGTACCCACAAACCGACAGCGCCAACCTCAAAGTGATTAACACCACCGATGACGCCGCCCAGTATCCGCTTGGTGCCGAAGGCCAGCGCTGTGGCTGGAACTATGAGGTGCTGCCAAACCACCGCCCTCATTTGCATACAGAAATGGAATACAGTGTTCCCGCAAGCGCTGGCCCAGCCTGCATGCAAGCCATTCAGAATCTGCTGAACACAACCTTTACCGATGTGCGGTGGCCTGTGGAATATCGAACCTTGGCCGCCGACGACGTATGGATGTCCACGGCCTACCAGCGGGACACCGTAACCATTTCCGTTCACCAGGGCGCCGAGCTACCCGATGAGGCTTATTACCGAGCCTGTGAAGAAGTTTTTCTGGAATTTGACGGAAGACCTCACTGGGGCAAGTGCAACTATCTCAGCGGCACCCAACTAGCCGGACAACATACGAAGTGGCGGGACTGGTGGACGATGCGAGACCGAGTAGACCCCCAGGGCACGTTCTTAAATCCGTACCTGAAAAGCATCCGGCCATAACTTAAGCACGTGCTCTCTGTGCGGATTTATTCAAATAGCTCCGACAAAAAAGCTCTTTCACAAAGACCGACTCAAAGGATCCACTTACAAGGACAAAACTCACCGTGTACCCCACCTATACCTCGAAATTTCCGGAACTAGGCTTCTACGGCTTACCCGGCCACAGCCGCACCCCACGAGATATTTTGAAGCAAGCCCAAGACGCTGAAGGGCTGGGCATTGGCAACATCATGATCTCCGAGCGCGCCGACTACAAAGAGATCTCAGCCCTATGCGGCGCTGTGGCCGCGGTTACCCAAAACCTCTACATCGGTACGTCGGGCACGAATCTCAACACACGTCACCCGGTGATTACCGCCTCCATGGGCTCAACGTTGAACAGTCTCTCAGAGGGGCGCTTTGCTCTGGGTCTGGC
>JAQWIX010000168.1 GCA_029248675.1 Pseudomonadales bacterium
CGATGAGCGTGTCTAAGTAGATACTTGCATAGTGCAAGGTACATTTTGCTCGCCGGTTCTGGTACCTTTTTTCACAAAATAATAAGGACGCGCGAATGAGTTCTGGGGATATTTTTGACCACGAAACTTCCGTTTTAGAAAGCGCATTGGCGCTGTCTGAATCCGAGAATGCTTCACAAGCGGATCATCAAAAGCTAACCAAGGAATACCAAAAGTTGCTGAAAACCACGCGACGCATTATCAAGCTGAGCGACAAAAGTGAAAAGCGACTGACCGAGTTGTCCCAAGAAGCCCAAGAAACTAATCGGCAGTTAGAGGGGCTTTCTACTCAGTTGTCCAAGTACCTATCACCCCAGCTGTACCAGTCCATTTTTAGCGGCAACAAAGCCGTTGCTCGGGTTAGCTCGCGCAAAAAGTTAACGGTGTTTTTCGCAGACCTTTGTGGTTTCACTACCATCGCGGAAAATCTGGAGTCGGAAGACGTTACGGAAATATTAAATCTGTATTTGGGCACCATGACGGAAATCGCCCTGCGCTACGGTGCTACCGTCGACAAGTACATTGGCGACGCAATTATGCTCTTCTTTGGGGACCCCGATACCAAGGGGGTCAAGGAAGACGCCATAGCCTGCGTCAACATGGCCATGGAAATGCAGCGCACCCTAAAAGACATGCAGCATCATTGGCACCACCACGGTCTGCAGGAACCACTGGAAATGCGGATCGGAATTGCCACGGGCTTCGCTACTGTGGGTAATTTTGGCAGTGACCTGCGTTTAGAGTACACGGCCGTTGGCTCTGGCGTGAACACGGCTTCCCGCCTTGAGACAGCAGCAGATAACGGCGACATTCTTATGTCCTTCGATACCTACTCCTTAGTCAGCGATCGCATTCCCTGCCAGGAGGGAGAAACCATCCATGCCAAAGGACTCGGCATGGTGCGAACATTTCGCCCTGTCAGCGATGATGCCGATCTGTCATCCCGCCTGTCGCTGGAAATCGGCGACTCTATGGTAAATACGGATATCAGTCAGTTAACGCCAGCACAGCTGGAGGCCGCCCGAACATCTCTCGAGGAAGCTGTAGATAAGCTCAACTTGAAAATTAAAGAAGAATCGGCCCAGGAATCCCTGCTTTAAATCCCGGTTGCGGATACCGGGATAGCATCTAACAGCGCTGTCGATTCAGCGGCGCTGGGCTAGTTACGAGACGTAGCCTCGGTACACAAAGACCGGACCACTTTCCGTATCGGCAATTTCGAATTCGAAGCGCTGGACTCTACGCGCCATCTCAATAAAGCCCAGACCCGCGCCTTTTGATCCCTCAGGAGGACCACTGCGCAGCCGTTCTTTGTACATTTTGCGCAGTTCTTTAGCGTCTTTCATGCTCAGTTCTAGCAGCGTGCTTTCTAAGGCCGTGCGTTTGGTGGAATCGATGGCGTTCACCGCCTCAATCAGAAACCCATCGTCCTCTGTGACACTGATAGCAATGGTACCAACGCCCTCACCGGTATCCGCCCGCAGCGTCGCATAACGAATTATGTTTTGGGCTTGTTCGATGAAAACACCAAACACCCGCTTCGCTACGCCCTCATCAGAATCTGACTCCGACAATTGCTGGCGCACCGGATTAGAGATGGAGGTTAGCAGGTCCTCTGATAAGGGGCCGGAGTAGCAAAAGAGCGTCCGCCGAGTTTGCATGAACTTATGAAGCTCGAGAGTTTCGTCGTTGATCATGGATTTATCTCCAATGGATTCCGAGGCGATGAAGACCAGCTATGAACGCTAGTCACTAGGACTCGACGTCGTTTGGTACCTCGACTTCGACCAGTTCAAACTGGCAGGACTCTGCGTCTTCCGAAAAATCTTCACCAGCTTCGAGCATCGTGTCGTCGTCGGCTCGGTAGTTCCAATTGATCTTGACGGTCAAACCCGCTGCCGCTTTTTCTTCGAAAAATTCGAAAAAATCAAAAAAGAACTTCGCGGAGGAACTATTGAAGTAAAACAGCTCCAACTCCACTGTAAAGGAGCCCGTTTCTGGCACCATGGATCTAAGCGATTCCATCACTGGTGCTGAGAACTCTTGTATGTTCTCTGGATAGCACTCTCCCACCATACGGCAGACCGCTTCGTTGATTTCAATCAGCGGAGTCCGCTGGGTCGCTGCTTGTTCCATCATTACCCTTCCTCAGCCTCATTAACGACAATTTCATCATCCCCATTGATCGAGAATGCCAACAGCGTCAGATCGTCCCGATACGGCGCACCGCCTCGGTAAAGATCCACATTGGTCATGATATTGCTCACCAAACCATCTGGAGTGGTCTGAGTAGCATTCTGTAGTGTCCGCAACACTCGGCGCCGCCCAAATGCGATAGGCCGATCCTCTGCGCTCATAACGTCGGTGATTCCGTCGGTCAGCATCACAAAGGCCCCTTCTGGGTTCTCGATGGAATGCGTGTTGAATTGAAATGCACCGCCGGATCGAGAGGAGCCAACCGACTTACGGTCCCCTTTGATCTCGGATGCACCACCGGCATTGACCCGGAATAACGATGACTTGGCGCCAGCAAACTCTAAGCGCCGCTCTTTTCTATGATAAATACAAACACCGCCGTCGAAGCCTTCATCAATTTTTTCGTTAGCGCTGTCTTGCTGGCTCAGAGTCTCCATAACCAAGGCATGAGCCTTCGTTAGGTAATCGCCAGCGTTTTGTATTTCGTGTTCATCAATGGCTCTTTCCAAGACCGAGCGAGCAATAATGGACAGGAACGCACCAGGAACACCATGACCGGTACAATCTACTACGGCGATATAGACTCGATCCGGCAGGCTATGGACAAAGTAAATATCTCCGCCCACTAAATCGCGAGGCCGCCAGTGCACCTTGAACGAGATGTCCCCCGGATACTGTTTAGGTAATAGGGCGTTCTGTAGCCGAGCTGCGTAGCGAATAGAACTGTCGATTTCGTCACGAGTACGAACCAACTCCTCGGTACGAGCATTGATTAGCGACGTCACCTCGTCAGACATACGCGAAAATGCGACCCCCATCAATTCAATGGAGGCCCGCTCCTTGGCTTGATCATCGCCGGTATCGACTTCATGACGCATATGCTCAATGTCGCTGAGCATCAGTTCTTTAGCCCCACCCTCCAGTTCAGACGCTAACGTCTCCATCTTTTCAAACATCAGGTTATCGCGCTCGATACGTCTACGAGATCGCTCGACACGCTGCTCTTCTGCCTCGAGCAGTTTGACTCGGTATTGATCGATGGCACCAGAGAGGCGCCCGACTTCGTCGTTGTCTGACGCCAAAATGCGATTTCGCTCTGGCATCTCTGCCTTTAAGTCCCCTTCGGCCATGCCTCGCAGTACATCGATGGCTACCTTAATCTGGCCAAATGCGCCCCAGGTCAGTCCTAAGATCACGCCAATCACCAGCAGCACCACGACACCAAGACTCGCGTAGGTATTGAAAGATGTTTGCTGCTGTTGTTGGATGCTTGCGCTCTGATCTTTGAAGATCATCAAACTGATTTCTTTTGCTGTGGCCTGATAGCTCAGCGGGATGGAAGTGATCGAAACGC
Source organism: Pseudomonadales bacterium (assembly GCA_029248675.1). Lineage (GTDB taxonomy): Bacteria > Pseudomonadota > Gammaproteobacteria > Pseudomonadales > Azotimanducaceae > UBA4421. The sequence goes on from JAQWIX010000168.1 coordinate 3,590, forward strand.
CCAAGTCCGTCACGATCTCACTGAACGTGGCGTCTGAGGATTCGTTCGAAAGAAGTTCCCCTTCCGCTACCAATTTACGCAGGTTCGAAACTCCGTACTCAGTTGAATCTGCCCCACCGTCGTCATAGTAGTCGTCTAGGCTGATGCTTTGACCATTTGAGCGTATCGCCAAACGCACCTCAAAGTCCTCACTGAACAGCTCTAGGTTGTCCACCAAGTTTTTGCCTACAACCACTAAGGCCACAGACTCTTCATCCGCATTGATCACACCAAAGGACAGAGAATCATTAATGGACAGTGGTTTCTCACCTGCAGTATCTGTAATTCGGACGATATTGCGGGTTGGGCTTTGCAGCGCATCCCGCAGAAAACTGTCAAAGTTTAAAAAGAAATCTGGTCGAGCGTTCTTGCCGCAGGGGTCTGCGCCATGCAAAAACAAACCGGACAGACAGTACACTTGTCGGCCGGTTGTGGTGTACGCCATAACAAAGCTTATCTGCTCTAAGTCAATGGCTTCGGCAAACAACGTATCAAAGTAATCCACCGCCAGATCTGGGCGATCGGATTCCAGGGCTGTTACCAGCGGGTTCGCCTCACCACTGTCGTCAAAAGCGTTCTCATAGGGATCCCAGTAACGCACAATTTCCGGCGCACCTAACTCGGGGTCAAATTGCTCCACCGAGCGTTCGAACTGTGCATCCGATGCGGACAACCAAGCGGCGCTATAGGTTTGAGCTAAGGAATCCGACGTGAAGTTTTTAGCTGCGGAATTCAACGTCTGAGTAGACGCAAAGAAGATGGAGAGAAGAACAGCAAACCCAGTGATGAGCAGCGTGAGCAATTTGTTGCGTATAGACATAGTTATTTATAGTTCTTGTGTCATTTTTTGTTTTTGAACGCGGTTTCGGATTAGCCCTCTAAAACGTAAGCCACCGTCATCAAAACGTCTTTCACCTCTGTGGCCTTTCCATCTACCTCAACGGGCTTGAATTTCAGGGTTTCCATGTAACGCATAGCAGACCGATCGAACATTCGCCGGGGCTTTGATTCTACAATCACAGGGCTAATGGCATTGCCTTCGGCATCGACGGAAAACCGGACCACTACTGCACCGCTGACACCGTAGGACTTAGCGCGTCGCGGGAACTTTGGCGTTCCGCGAACAATCAGCTCCACATCGACCTCGCCCACGCCGGCCACCTGTCCTGAAAAGGTTTCAGCCCAGCTAGCGCTACCGACACTCAAGAGCGCAGCCAACACACAAGCGGAGAAGATTCTCGATATCATTTTTGTCTCTCTAAATTTGGGTGAGGAATTACTATTTTGGTCGGACAAACCTTTTTCTACGGCTCGCCCTGATTCGCCCAATGTTAACCATTAGTTAACACCCGCGTAAATACAAAAAGATTGGCTAATCGACTTCCTGAGATCAGGATGATCTGTCCGCGTGCTTGGACCTAAATAAGGAAATGAACCTGAATCGGTGGGCGAACAGCTGAGCGGTCGAGCAAACAAAAAACAAGAGCAGCTCAGACTTTTTGTTCGATCTGCCCCAAGGAACAAACGAAAACAGCGCCGAAGAGTAAGATCACCCACACCAAAAATAGCCAAATCAAAAAAGCCGGCAAGGCTGCTAGGGCGCCGTAAATGGCGTCATAGACAAAGTAACTGGAGAGCCACGCGAAGAGCGAAAAAGCGCACTTGAAAATAGCGGCAGTGACCATGCCCCCCAAGGCAGCGTTAGACCAACTCACCCGGGTGTTGGGCACTGTTTTAAACAACAAGCCAAAGACAAGAAATAGGCAAACAATTGGCATGTATTGCAAGACGTTAGCCGCCTCAACGAGGCTGTCCACATCCGATATCAAAGGCAATGACAGTATCAAGGTGGAAATCCACAAGCCCGTTAGGACCAACGACGGCCCAACCGTCAGCACACCAACCAGTAGCGCCACCCGCTTGCCGCCCCAGACTGGCGTCGGGACGCGCCATATCGCATTAAATTGCTTTTCGATGCTTAAAATCAGCATGAAGGCCGTTACCGCCAAACTGATCAAACCAAAAACCGTCAAGTTTTCTGCTCTTCCCGCAAATTCGCTGAGTTTCGCCTGTATTTGCGCCGAACTGTTGGGCACGAAGTTTTGAAAAATAAAACTCTCGACGTCGACGGCCAGAGAGGCGTATTGGGGTAAGTAGGCCAGCCCAAGATAAATAACCGTCATCACCGGCACTAAGGCAAGCATGGAAGTAAACGTTAAGGAGCCCGCCATGGTGAGGCAATCTTGAGCGGCAAACCGGTCTGTGATCCAACGCAGTTGCCGCAGATAGCCTTTTAGCACGTCAGTCCAAACCATACTCGGTCTCCACACTCTTGCTCTTGTCCTTGCGCCTACCCTAGCGGCGTCATTGCCCTTTCCACCCAACCAATAGTGCCCAATCAACACAGGATCAACCGCCGGACGCTAGGGTGCCTTGCCTGTGTTCAGGGGCAAGGATGGATCCGACGCCCACTCGGACATGGAACCATCGTATACCCCGACATTTGACTGTCCTAGCAACATGCAGGCAAAACCGTCCAAGGTTGCTGCGATACCGCCACCGCAATAGATCAGCGTTCTAGTGGCACTCAACATTTGTTGGGATTCCAAGATCTCCCTCAGTTCATCCGCCGGCAGAAAAAACTCATCTCGCAAAATATCGGCAAAGTACACGGACTTGCTGCCGGGAATATGCCCTCGGCGACCGTAAAAGAAGTCCCCGGTTCCCTCATACAAGGCCGGCGACAGCGCGTTAATTGTGCACACCGAATCAGCCATTCCCTTAGCCATTTCTTGTGTATCAACAAACAGTTCTGACAACGGGTTTGGTGTAAAGGAAGTAGCCGGATATCTAGCCTGCCCAGCTTGCGTGGCCCTGCCGGAGGCAATCCAGGCTCCCAAATTACCGTTGAGCACCCTGACGTTGGTGTGGCCTGCATAACGCAACAACCACCAGGCCCGGGTTGCCCACATCAAGTGGCTGGAGGAATACAGCACCACCAAGTTGTCATTGCCGATACCATCAGCGCCAATGGCTTGAGCCAAGGCCTCAACACTGGGCAGGGTATTGTTAAAGCCGGACTGGGTGTTGGACCAGTCCTGGGTCAAATTAATGAAGCCGGCACCGGGAATATGTTCCTTGAGGTATCGCTCCCGCCCGGGCTCCGATCGATAGCCACCGTCGGTTGGGTGCAGCAAAACTGATGTATCAAAGACACGCAGAGACGGGTCGGCAAGCTGCTCGTCAAGTTCATCAACGCTAATCAGAAACTCTGGATGGGCATAGGACACTGGTTTTCTCCATTTTCAAACAAACAGATCAGCAAGGGGCATAGGTCAATGCCCACCTACTATCGAAGGCTTGGTAGCACCACCATTGCACTATTCGTCAGGCGGCCAAACCCATGCCGATACCTTAAGCGTTTTCTTTTGCACATGAAAAGCGCTTCTTCCCGAGCAGGTGTTGTTCTACTCTTGGTTAGATTCGTATTACCCGAAAGGTCTGGGAGGAACCCTGTGGATACACACATAAAACTGGACGGCAACCGCACTGGGCCACTGAGCGGTATTCGCGTGGCTGATTTTTCCGCGATTTTTTCTGGACCCATCGCAGGGGCCATGTTGGCAGACCAAGGCGCCGATGTGATCAAGGTTGAAGCATTCACCGGCGATCTAATGCGCAAGGGCTACCCTCAAAGCGGTGGCATGGCCAGCGCCTTCACCAGCATGAATCGCAACAAACGGGGCATCAGCCTTAACCTGCAAACCGAGGCCGGCAAAGCCGCCGCCATCAAGTTAATTCAATCTGCGGACGTGGTGCTGGAGAATTTTCGCCCAGGCGTGATGGATCGCTTGGGCTTGGGTTACGACGTCTTTAAAGACGCTCAGCCGAAGCTAGTGTACGCGTCCATAAACGGCGTGGGCGCTACTGGCCCCTATGCTAACCGCCGAGTTTATGACGCGGTAATTCAGGCTGTATCTGGATTCACCGCTCTGCGGGTGGATGGCAAACCCGAAATGGTTAACAGCCTGATTTGCGACAAGGTCACCTCGCTAACCGCCGCGGAGGCCATTGTTGCAGCCCTGTTCAGCGCTGAACGCACCGGACAAGGTCAACGAGTGGACATTTCCATGTTGGATGCTGCCCTATCCTTTCTGTGGCCAGATACGATGAACAACTTCACGTTCATGGATGACGGCATTGAGCCAGTCGCGCCTTTGGATCATTCGGTATTCCTGCACGAAACGAAGGATGGTTGGATTGCCAGCATGCCAGTACAGGAGTCTGAATTCTTTGGCGTATTTAGAGCCTTGGAGTTGCCCGAACTCGTTGATGATGAGCGCTTTCAAAGCGCAGCCTCGCGCTTAGAGTATAGGCTGCAGCTACGCGAGTTAATGGACGAGGCTTACCCGAAATTCACCACCGACGAACTCTGCCAGCGCTTCGAAACCGAAGACGTACCCTACTCCAGACTCAACAGCCGGGAAGAGGTCCTGGAGGATCCGCAGGTTAACGCCATGGGTGCGCTGCTAACTTACCAACACCCAATCGCAGGCTTGGTGAGAACTCCGCGACCAGCAGCCCAATTCGCTCGAACACCGAGCAACCTCCATACCCATACCCCAACCCTCGGCGAGCACACTGACGAGATTTTGTTAGAGTTGGGCTACAGCCAAGCTGAGATCGAGGACATGGCCCTGTCCGACGCTGTATTACGCCATTCCCCAAATCTGTAGGTTAGATCACAGCTTTTTCTCTCGATACCGGTAGACAATGCGGCTACCGGCACAGGTGTGTGTCGCTAATGTTCGAGTGCCGCTTTGAGACGATCACAGATAGTTCTTGGCTTCCTAGCACTTAGTGGGTTCATGTCTGAGCTTACCTATGCCGAGTCGAGCGCGTTTCCACAAAATCTGCCGAGCTTTGCTTGTGAGGTCAAACCCTTAACCCGGGAGGGCTTGAAAATAGCCAAGGCAAACCGCCAGCGCTTTGCCAAAGCCTGCTTGGCCTGTGTGGGAAACGAATGCGCGATGCGAATTTGGCCAGCAGGCTACGAAGAACGGGAGGCCTTGTGCCGCAACACCTATTGTTTACCAAAAAAAGTAAAACGCCTCGCCTTTGCAGAGGGCTACAACATGCGCTATTGCTACCGGTACGCCATTTCCGCAGAGGGCAAAGCCACATTGATGGACGGTGAATATCTCGAAGGCGAACCCAAGGGGGTGACCGGTAAAAAGACTCGAGAAACCCATTTGGCTATGCTCAATAACTTTCTTTCTCGGGCCGAGTACGAACCCGTCGTCCTCGAAGCCGAGCCAAAAGCCTTGATCAATTTATCTGCTGAGTTGGAGATTGGTGCGAACTATCAGGAGTAGCCGCATGTCGGTGCCCCGGGGCACCCGGCTACTAGACAACACGCGCGCCTGCCGTTGCACCATCTCTGTAAAACTTCGAACCAAAAATCCAAAGGTCTGCCAAAGAGTTAGACGATTCGGGACTGACCGTCGCCCCAATACTTATCCCGAAGCAGACGCTTGTACAGCTTACCCGTAGGCAGCCTAGGCATCTCATCAATATAGTCGATGGATCGCGGAATCTTCTGGCGAGACAAATGCTCTCCTAAGAAGGCCAAAAGCTCCTGACTCAGAGTCTCGTCCTCGTCCACACCGGGGCGAGTCTGAATAACAGCCTTAACTTCCTCGCCCAAATCCACATTGGGCACGCCGAACACCGCTGCATCCTCTACTTTCGGATGGGCGATCAGCAGGTCTTCACATTCCTGTGGATAGATATTTACACCGCCCGAAATGATCATGAACGTCTTGCGATCAGTCAGGAATAAAAATCCGTCCTCGTCCACATACCCAACATCGCCTACCGTCGTCATAGCCCCATC
>JAQWIX010000185.1 GCA_029248675.1 Pseudomonadales bacterium
CCAACCCGGCCATCATCATGCCCGGATCGTTGGTGGCAAGGCGGAAGCTCAGAATGAATTCGTCTGCGTGCCCGGGAACAATACTGTACTAGTGGCCGCCAGAGCCGCGACCCGCTGCGATGGGTGGCTTGCATTGTCCAAGGGCTTCCATGGGGTGGTCCGCATAGTCCAGTAACAGACCCGAGGTGTCGGCGGCACCGACGGCGTTGTGACAGTGGCCGCAGTTAATGTCCAAGTAACTGCGTGCTCGGTGTTCCAGTGTCGCGTTGGCACTTGCCCATGGCGCATTGGGTCGATGCCAATGGCTCAAAACTTCTAGCCAACCGCGTTCTTGCAAATAGGTCAGCTGATTTACTCCATAGACCGTGCTAACGCGATCTAGGTGTCGGGCTTTGATACCAATAGGCTGTATGTCTTTCGTCGTATGGTTGGTTGCATGACAGGACGCGCACTGGTTTTTGCTCGGCACCAAGTAGTTCAGAGCTTGTCCACCAGCCAGCGTATGAGATCGTATTGCGCCTGTAAGGCTGAGATAGGCGTCGCCGTCTCGCCAAATATAGGGCAGGGCGTCCCAGCCATGGCTTTGTCGAACCAGCAACCGTGTTTCAATCAGTTCGTACTGTGCAAGATTAATCGCGCCAGGATTTTCGTCCCATTCAGACACGGTGAGCAATTCGCCTTGGTCATTCTTGGGGTACAGGAAGGTTTTGCTGATGATGCTGCCTACCGGCAGTGCAAAGGTTTCTGACGTATCGTAAATCCCTTTGGTGCCTTCCGGCAGATACAGAGTCCGCAGCTTCAGCGCGTAATCGGAAAATAGTGCGGTGTTCATCTGGTAGACCACGGTCTGATCGCTGACTCGCAGTTGTCCCCGATCGAGGTTGATCAAGCCCCATTCGGATAAGCGTTCTGGATAGGCTTCGGGCGTGTGGAAGGTCACCTCAGACGGGCTGCAAGCGCTCAGGCTGATAGCTGACATGACCGCAACAAGCAGCTGCAGGCACCACCGGCGGGGAGATCGGCTATTCAAACCGGCAAGGCCAATCTGTTTGAGCGTTGGTTCCAGTCGTTTTAAACAAGGTAAATCAGCCCGCTGAGGCACCAAGGTCACCGGACAACACAACGGCAGGTAACTTCTCAACAACACACTGGTAAGCGGCCATGTCTAGGGTTGGGCTGGCGAATTGATTGCCTGCATCGATGTTCAGCAATTGCGCGTCACCGTTGTTTACGCATATGACCTCGCGTTTTGCCGGCTTGTTTGGATCGATAATGCCGTCCCAAATAATGTCGGGAAACGCGCCTTGGGGACCAAAGATGGCATCACGTAGGGCCACCAAGTAATCCATACCTGGGGCATTGCCTGCGTCACTCATGGCGTTGTCATAGATGTTGATCAGTTCAGGATAGGGATCGAATTCGTCAGCAACCTCTCGCTGGCCGGCGTAGTTGGCACTGAAGTAGCTGGAGATGAGGATATTGGCGGTTTGATTGCCGCTGATACGGTTGTTGAAAATCTCCACCTGATCGTTCGAATTCACCATGATGCCGGATCCCGCCGGGACACCGGAAACGGCAGTGCCAGGGGCTGCGAAATTTGCAGTATTGTTGTCGTGGACGTCGTTATCAAAAACCCGCGTGCCATATCCCCGCTTAGGAATGCCGGGCATGTTAAAGACGAGAATGCCGCCCGTGTTCGACACGGTGGTGTTGTTATACACATCGGCACCCACGGAGTTTTCTACCTCAATGCCAGCCACATTAAACTCTGTCCTGTTGCCGCGAATGATGATCTGTTCCGACTGCCCAACGTAAATGCCCGCGTCCGAGGCGGCGATGGCCACATTGTCTTCGATCAACACGTTGGTGGTTTGGACCGGATAGATCCCGTAGGCGCCGTTTTTCACATCCGGGCCATTGGTCCATTCGGTGCGTACCCGGCGAATTATGATGTTGCTGCCCTCGTTGACCTTCAGCGCGTCACCCACGGTATCTTCAATGGCGAGGTCTTCGATGGTGAAATCACTGGCCGAAACCGATAGACCCTCAGCTCCCGCTAGTTGGCCTTTAAAGGAAAGCACAGTTTTGTCCAATCCCTGGCCGCGAATAGTGACCGCGTCGGTATTCATGACCAGTGATCGATCGAAGCTGAAAGTGCCTTCGGGTATTTCGATTACGTCCCCTGGTTGAGCAGTTTCCAAGGCGCTTCGAAATTGTTCCTCAAAAGGTGTTTGCTCCGCGCAGCCGAACCCCAGCACAAGCATGACCAGCATGGCAGTTTTTTTCATCGTCCCCCCCGAGTGCGAAATCGCGATATGTCGGTTAAAGCAAAATCAACGTTCGATCAATGGTCCAGTACATGGCGGCGCTTCCCATCGTATAGGCTGCCAACCGATGCACTAAGTCTGGTCGCAGACTAAGGCCTTGGTTGACTTTGCGCCATAGCCAAAGTACGAAAACCAGCGCAAAAACCACCAAGATTTGACCCAGTTCAATACCCAGATTGAATAACAGCAAACTGGTGAACAATGCGTCCTCCGGAAGGCCGATTTCACTTAGGGCGCCAGCAAACCCCAATCCGTGCAGAAGTCCAAAGATAAAGGCCATAAGCCATGGGCTGGTGCGCGTGAGAGCAGAGCGGCGCTCCTCAGGCTGAGCCAACTCCCTAGCCAAAAAGACAATGGAAAGAGCGATAACAGCCTCCACCGGAGCCTGAGCCAAGCTGACGACGTTCATTACCGATAGGGCTAGGGTAATACTGTGAGCAATGGTGAATGCGGTGATGGTCTTCAGCAGCATCCAAGGTGAATGAACAAAGAGCACTAGACCGATTACGAAGAGCACGTGATCGATACCACCAACCAGATGTTCGACGCCAATCATCAGATAACCAATGGAGTCAGCGCCTTGGCCGCCGAGGGAAAGAACTGGATCGCTGGGTCTGACAATGTAGTTTTCCGGGGCTTCATCCGCCTTGATCAGTCTTACCAGCACATCGGTAATCGAGGTGCGAAGGCCGCTAATTTCGATGGTGGCTGTGCTTAGATCGCAGTAGGCGCGCCAACGTTTGATCAGCGCGTTGCCCGTCAGTTCCGGCGGGGCTGTTTCCTCGAGGTTGCAGGACTCAGGAAAAACTGGATCGATGGGTAGGCGTTTGTTTTCAACCACCGGCTGTTTCCAAAGCACAGTGTATTCGTCAGAGTCGTGGCTTTCGCCAGCCCGCAGCTCCAGATAGGCGGGTCGTACTTCATCCGCCTTTGCTGGTGCCGATAAGCCAGCCAGTCCCAGTAAAAACAAAACTAGGATGAACCAGAGGCTTCCGAAACCTATTTTGACCTGAGCCATTGCTGGTCTCACTTCACGGCCGACTCGGAAGCGGCGTTGTAGGCCTCGGGCATTTGAACTTCATAGGTATCCAGCAATCCGGCTAGGTAGGCTTTGTTCGCCTCTACGCGGCGTTCTTGTCGCCAGTCCAACAACACTTTGTCTTTCACCTGCTGATAGGGCAGCCCTTGAACCGGCCGTCGGTTTTCCAGTAACACCGCATGCCAGCCATAGGCGGACTGAATCGGTCCCTGCCATTTGCCCAGAGTCTCGATGGCAATCAACCGTTCGGCAAAGGCTCTGCCAAACAGGTCGCCGATTTCTCGTTGGGATCGGCGGGCATACTGAGATTGCAGCATAAATGGGTCACCGGTGAGGGCGGGGTTAGATACCGCCTTGGTGGCCATGGTTTTTGCACTGCCGTTAGAGGTCCCGGCATCTCGGTCGGAGGAGAAATATATGTGTTGGAAGGTGAACTGCTCAGGAATTTCATAGCGTTGGCGGTTATTGTCGTAAAACTGCTCCAACGTCTGTGGGTCAGGTGTTTCCGTGGCCGCGAGATCTTCGGTTAGGAAAGTAACTTTTTGGATAAGCCGCCGCCGCACGATGGTGTCATCGGCATCCAAACCCAGCCGCAGCGCCTCTTGATAGTAGGCTTCATCTCGAGTGAACTGAGCGATCAGGTTTTGCCGCTCAGCGTCGGTAGGCTCTCGGCGCATTTGCTGCTGCCACTGGAGCGACAGGCGCTGGATGTCACCATTGCTGACTTGGATCACTCGTGCGTCATCCTGCCAGCGAGCCAGCCCAAACAGCAGGGTGCCGAACAACAAGAACAGCCACAGGGGGTCTTTAAACATGCCCACGTTTTTGTCCTCCCCGTTGGCTTTAGCCAGCAAAGCAGCTTAGATGATGGTCTGAATTACCAAATTGCGCGTCGATGACCAGCAATCGTTTGAAGTAGTGACCGATTCGCAGTTCCTCGGTGACGCCCATGCCGCCGTGAAGCTGTACGGCGTTTTCGCCGACGAAGGTGCCGTTCTTACCCACCATGTACTTCAGGGCATGGACGATGCGCATGGCATCTCGACCCTTTTGCACTACTTCCAGGGTGGCTCGGTACAGCATGGACTTGCATTGTTCGTACTCCATGAACATATCTACCATGCGGTGCTGGAGTACTTGAAAGTCTGACAAACTTTGATCAAACTGCTGCCGCTCTTGGGTATAGGCCACGGTGTCTTTGTATAAGATCTCCATTGCCCCGACCGCTTCTGCTGCTAGGGCAAGGATGCCGTCGATGGCAATGTCTTGGAGCAAACCGAAGCCGTTGTCCAGATCGCTTAGCATGTGGTTGGCGCTGACGCGGACGTCGTTGAAGGTGACTTCTGAGGCTTGCTGACCGTCAACCGTGGGGAAGGACTGAATCGAGACCCCCTCGCTCTTGGTGTCCACCAAGAATAAGGAGATGCCTTGTTGATCCTGCTGGCCACCGCTGGTGCGGGTGCTCACCACTAAATAGTCAGCGCTGCCCCCGTGCTGAACCATGCTTTTTTGGCCCGTGATGATGAAGTCGTCACCGTTTTGAGTCCCTCGGGTGACAACGTCTTCCAAATCAAACCGTGCTTGCTCCTCGGCATAGGCTAGGCTCAGCCGGCATTCGCCAGCAATCAACTTTGGCAGAAGTGTGTTCTGCAGCTCGGCGCTGGCTCCGGCAACAATGGCCCGGGTACCCAGTACCGCGCTGGCGAAGAAGGGCTCTAAAACTAAACCCTTACCGAAGGCTTCCATGAGTACCATGGTGTCCGCCTGGTTGCCGCCAAAGCCCCCATGGGCTTCGGGTACGGTGACTCCCAGCCACCCTAACTCCGCCATGGTTTGCCAATAGGTATCGCTAAAGCCAGCGTCGTTTTTGCTGAGAGCTTGCCGAGTATCGAGGTCATAGTTGTCGCTAACAAATCGGTCGACGCTGTCTTTGAGGAGTTGTTGTTCCTCGGATAAATCAAAATTCACGATGAGATTCCTTCAATGGTCCGGCTGCTGTTCACTAAACTCAGGTTCACTTGGCTTTCTTCAGGCCAAGCACGTTTTTCGCAACCACATCTTTTTGTACTTCCGATGCCCCGCCGTAAATGGTGTAGGCCCGGCTGGATAGGTAACCCGACATCCCGCCCTTGGCGAAGCTGTGCCCAACGGGCTGTTTACCCCAGGCAGCAGAATAAATGCCACCGGCCTCTACGGTCAGTTTTTGGATGCGCTGCTGAATCTCCGTTCCCTTGAGCTTCAAAATCGAAGACTCTGGGCCGGGTTCGGCGCCGCTGGCCGCGCTGGCCAATGAGCGCAGCTCAGTAAACTCGGTTGCAAGCAGGTCGATCTCCAGCTCTGCCAGCTTGGATTTGTAGGCAGGATCGTCTAACAGGGATGCGTTGCCTCGCTTTACCTCTCCTACCTGCAGGCGCAGGAAGTCTAGAGCGACCAAAGACTTTGAGATCCCAGCTAA
>JAQWIX010000071.1 GCA_029248675.1 Pseudomonadales bacterium
ATTGAAAATAGCGCCAGCTGAAACATTGCGAAGACAAATGCTGGTACCCCCGAGCGCGGCGAGCGTCCACGGGAAGCACCAGCCGTTGCAGTGAAACATGGGCAGCGTCCACAGATAGACGGGATGCTCACCCATATCCCAAGTCAGTGCATTTGAGACTGCGTTGAGATACGCCCCGCGATGATGGTAGACCACGCCCTTAGGATTACCCGTGGTGCCAGAAGTGTAATTTAGTGCAATGGCGTCCCATTCGTTGCCGGGTAAAAACGCATCGGCATCCAGCGCCTGCAGCGGATCTAGGGCAACCGGACATTGATTGACCAAGTCCTCATAACTGGTATCCCCCAACAGGCTGCCATCGGCATAGGTGGCATCGTCAATATGAATCACCTGGGGCGGCGATGACATCTGAGCTAACGCCTGCTCTGTCACCGGACCAAACTCTTTATCAACGATCACAACCTTGGCTTCGCCGTGCTCCAAAATAAACGCGATAGTTGCTGCATCCAGCCGGATATTGATGGCGTTCAGCACGGCTCCAGCCATTGGCACCGCATAGTGCGCTTCAAACATCTCTGGAATGTTGGCGCTGATGATGGCCACGGTATCGCCGCGCCCGATGCCTTGGGCGTTAAGAGCCGCAGCCACGTTGACGCTTCGGTAAAAAACCTCACGCCAGGTCAGCGTGCGCTCACCGTAGCAAACCGCTGCTTTGTCGCCGTAAACCATGGCAGCTCGTCGCAGCATGGATATGGGTGACAACGGCACGAAGTTCGCCGGGTTTGCATTCAAGTCTTGGTCATAAATACTCATGTGGTGTTGTCCGTCTGATCATTATTCGGCTCTAAGCCAACTTCCCGCTGTCTGTTTTATCAGCCTTAAGGAAGCTTGATTTGCTGTGCACGAAGCTTACCCAACGCATCCTCATCCATGGTGATCGCTTTGCGGGCCCTTAGGTCCATGCGCAGGGCTACCGCTTGGGCACACACATGACAGCGTTGGGTTTGGGGGTTGAATATCAGGTGGGCAAAGGACTGTACTCTGGGTCCAACCTCAACAATACCCAACATAACCCGAAAGGGGTCTCCGGATCCCAGCGTCCCGTCATAGGCGCGGCGAAACTCAACCACGGCCCCACCTTCTTCTTCGTTCGCATGGCTCTCCGGGAATACGGTGCCCCACAAATGGGGCATCGAGTCAGAAATTCGACCCATGCAGTGAAAAGGCAATAATAAGCCCGCGTCGGTGCATTCCTCACCCTCCAGAACCCCGGCACCGATGGTTCGAAAACCCAATTCCGTCGCCTGATCTGGGGTTAGATGGTGTAATGCCACGTTTGCCGTTATACCTCGAGGCCAAGCATGGGCAATGTCCTCAGGTGCCAGACTGCTGCCCAATTGCTTCAGCCGCACGGCGATGTCTCCAGTCCTCATGTCGCAGAGCATGGAGCATGCCACCGCTCCGGTAGCTTCGTTCCGAAGTTCCACCACAACCTGGAATTCGTCGCTTGCAACGGCGCTAAAGTAGCCACCTAGAGGCGCGGCGATACGAGACTCCGCTTGAAACCGGATATGCTGTCGCAGGATCATCGCTGGCAGCCGGCCTATGTCTTCCCTTGTCAGACAGTGGTGCTCAAGCAACCCCGACAGAAGTGTTTGATAGAGCTTTTGCTCGCAAAATCGCACATTTAGATGATCGTTTTCATCGCACTCCCAGCGATTTACGCTGCCGCGATAGGTCAATTGCATAACGAGTCCTTAGAGATAGAGGCTGTTACAAGCCTGTAAGCAGAATGATAAGCACAGCGGGTACGACGATAAAGCGCATCAGTGTCCACCATAAGCTAAACCCTATCGGGTTGGTAATACCGAGTTCTTCGCAGCTTATTTGCTTGGGTAAACGCCAGGCCACGAAGACAGCGATCAGCAAGCCGCCCACGGGCAACATCACTTGATTGGGCAGGTACTCAATCCAGTAGTCCAGACTTTGGCCAAACATCGAAACGCCGGCCCAAGAGCTGAAACTCAACGCACTGACCATAGAGCAAGGCAGCAGAGCGCCAAAGGTGAAAACCGTAGCGCGCCGCCGAGACACGTCCAAGCGCTCCTGAACATAGCCTGTAACTGGTTCCGCCAAACCCACGATGCTGGTAATGGCCGCAACACAAAGAAGCAGAAAGAATACAGCCCCCACCAGAGCACCGCTGCCCATTCGATCGAAGGCCACCGGCAGAGTTTGAAAAATCAGGCCTGTTCCCGCCCCCACGTCCAAACCGTTATGGAATACCATGGGAAAGATCACCAGGCCCGCCAGTAAGGCCACGACAGTGTCAGCAGCGACTATAATCATGGCGGATTGGGCAATGGAAATACTCTTTGGCAGATAAGCACCGAACATCATCATGCCGGCCATGGCCACGCCAATGGAAAAAAACGCCTGGGACAAGGCGGCCAAGAACGTTGCGCCAGTGACTTTGGAGAAGTCTGGCTTGAACAAGTAGTTAAAAGCCTCTGGAATGCCACCTACAAACAGGTTGTAGATCATTAGCAACAACAGCAAAACGAACAGGGTAGGCATAAGTATCTTCACTGCCCGCTCAATACCCTGTTGGACACCGCTGGCAATAATGGCCCCCGCCGCCCCCAAGGCGACTGCACCCCAAAAGATCAGGCTGACAGGGTTTGCCAGCGCCTGCTCAAATCGCAAGGCCGCAAGTTCAGGCGTTGCCGTAAGTAAAGTGCCCTGCAAGGCTTGATAGAAGTAATACAACACCCACCCCGCGACTACGGCGTAGGAAATCAAAATACCAAAAGCTGTGACAATGGTGAGATTACCAACCCATGACCAAACAGGCTTCAGGCCCGCCTCGACGCTGACATCACCGATGGCATAGGGGGGTGATTTAGCCCCCCGTCGCCCTACCAAAAACTCCGACATCAAGATGGGGACCCCAATGCCGAAGGCACACAGCAGGTAGATTATGACAAAGGCCGAACCTCCGTTTTCGCCGGTCACATAGGGGAAACGCCAGATGTTCCCCAAGCCAACGGCAAATCCGATAGATGCCAGAATAAACCCGCTTCGGGAACCCCACGCGGCCTTGGCTGCGGTCATCTAACGCCCTTGAAATTCTGGCGCGCGTTTTTCAACGAACGCTTGGGCTGCGTCTTTGTGGTCCTGAGTAGTAAAACACCGAGCCATGCCAACGGCCTCTCGGTCTAGGGCTTGGCTAAGGGTACCGGTATAGGCAGTGTTCAAATTGCCCTTCATATAACCCAAAGCCACAGTGGGCATAGCAGCCAGCTGCGCCGCCGTGGAAGCCACCAAGGCATCGTAGCCGTCCGCATCTGCCACGGCGTTAACTAAACCGAAATCATAGGCCTGCTGACCGCTGATAACAGGCGCCGTAAACAGCAGTTCCCGAGCCTTAGCTTGACCCACTAAATAGGGCAAGAAATAGGATATGCCGTAGTCTCCGGATAAGCCCACTTTCGCGAAAGCCGTCGTCATTTTCGCGGTATCCAAGGCAACCCGCAGATCGCAGGCCAAAGCCATGGACAGTCCGGCACCTGCCGCAGGACCGGGAATCGCCGCCAAGGTTGGTTTAGCAATTTCATGCAGCAGTTTCGATACTTCAAAGCCCCCACGCAAACCAGCCACCCGCTCCTCTTGGCTGGGAGGCTGCCCCCCACCGCCGCCACTTGAGGCAAACCCTTTAACGTCGCCCCCGGCACAAAACGCACCGCCAGCTCCGGTCAGCACGATGCAGCGCACCTTACTGTCTTGAGCCAAACGAGGAAGCGCTTCAAGCAACCCTTGCACGATGTCCCCAGTCATGGCATTCCGGGCCTCTGGACGGTTCATGGTCAGGGTCGTAATTCCTTGGGCATGACTTTCGATCAATTGTGCTTCGCTCATCTCAACCTCCTCTAATACATAATCCTAAGATGCTACCGCCGGTTACAAGTCCGCACCAGCCGAACGCTGAGGGATTTTTTCTGTCCGCTCTGTGACCGCGACTTCGACCCTATGTTCGGCACCCTTCCCGCCTATCTGGGTTCCTTTCCCAATTGGGTAACCCAGTACACGAGCCCCCCAACGACAATCAAAGCAAGGGCCATTAGACCCTCTACCGGCCGCTCACCCACTAAATAAATCAGGGTCCAAAGAATTATCACCGAGTAAACAATCATGGGTAAGGGAAACCACGGCATGACAAATGGCCGGGGCAAGTTTGGCTCGCGCCAGCGCAGGACCAAGGCGCCGATTACCGTGAGCAGCGAATTCAGGGCCAACAGCGCGCCGGAGAACACGATGATTTGCTCAAAACTTGAGGTAATGATCAGCAGCAACGTCAGAGCGATCTGCACCGCTACTGCAATGGCGGGCACACCGCTTGCCGTGGTGCGAGCGAGCACTTTCAGGGGCGCTATGTCTTGGCCCATCACCTGCAAGGCCCGGGGACCAGCCAGTAACATGGCGCTTACAGTGGAAACCAGCAAGATGCCGAGCATGCCACCGATCAGGGCAGCTCCGGTGGATCCAAAAGCATAATCGGCAACCACGTAGCCAATCTCGACCTTACCAGCCATAGCCTCCATGGGCGCAACGCTCAAAAAAGTGACGTGCAATGCCAAATACAGGGCTGTTACTGCAGCGGTACCAATAATCAATATTCGCGGTAAATTACGCGTTGGATCCCTCACCTCACCACTTAAGTAGGTTGCCGCATTCCAGCCCGTATAGGCGTAGTTCACATAAATCAGTGCCACCGCGAAACCGCCGGAGCCCATGAGGCCTAGATCCGACAACTGGGGCACCCATTCTAAGGTTTGCAGGGTCCCCACCTGAACCCAGGCTAACGCCATAAAGGCCAAGATGAGCACTATCTTGATGGCGGTAAAGGTTTGCTGAAAGGCACTGCTGCCGCTGCGACTGCCGAAGTGCACCGCCCCAATGGCTGCTACAAGGGCAATACTGGTAGGCACAACGGCAAGGTCTGGGAACACAGAGCGAAGATAGGTCGCGGCGGTGATAGCTGCCGCCGCAGTCGGGGCAGAAAAACCTACGGTGACTGAAACCCAGCCGGAGATGAACCCGGCGGCAGGATGATAGATACGACTGAGAAAGCTGTACTCGCCCCCAGACCGCGGCAATGCTGCCCCAAGCTCCGCGTAACAAAGCGCACCACAAAGGGCGACAATGCCGCCAATCAGCCAAAGCAGTAAAATAATTCCCGCGTGCTGAATGTCCAGCAGCTGAAAGCCCAAACTGGTGAAAACCCCGGTGCCAACCATGTTGGCGATCACAAGAGTAATCGCTGTACGCTGACTGAATAAATTCTCGGTCTGGCTCATTGGGCCTCGCAGTTAGCCATGAAGGAACAGGCGCCGGCGACGCCCTCCGAATTCTTAACGATATTGAAGAGCCATCTTCGTCCATAATTGCCGCAATTACCTTAAGGATTGTTTGCCATGGCCGAAAATAATTTAGCAGGCCGAGTTACTCTGCGGCCTGCCACTGGGACGGACAGGTCGCAAATTCTGGCGCTTCTACCCTACCTCGCGGACTTTTCGATCCCGCCAACGCGACAAACCGAACACCTTTGGGCTGGTGACGCCGAAATGGCCGAAGCCGTTTTAGCCGGCAAGGCCAAGTCGTCCTTCATACATGTAGCCACAGACGTAGATGACCGCATCCGAGGGTTGATCATGGTTAGCCTTAGGGAAGAAATGCTCAGTCACGAGCCCAGTGCCCACCTAGAAGCCATAGTCGTTGAGCCTAACGCTCGAGGCACTGGTTTAGGCAAACGGCTAATGGAACACTGTGAGCAGCGAGTAAGAGACCTTGGCGCCATATCACTGACACTGCATGTATTTGCCCGCAACGAGCGCGCCCGGGCCTTGTACGCTGCCCAAGAATTTGACGAAGAATTGATCCGCGCCATCAAGTGGCTGGATTGATCCGCCCGCTATTTGAACCACAACAGATATCTCAGGGGCATCCTGAGAACTCGATCACAGTTATCAAATCCTAACAGCGTTTTCCGAGGCGCTGAGTGCCAAAGCTCTCAAACAAAGCGCCTGCCTGTGCCACATTAGTCGCGTTTTTTTGATGACTGGCAACTTTGTGGACATGGCAGAACTTTCAACCCTAATGGCAATTACCCTAGGCGTGGGTTGGGTTAGAGGTATCAATCTTTACGCCGCGGTACTGGCCTTAGGCCTGGCCGGCTCTACCGGCTATGCGGACTTACCCCCGGGCTTAGAGGTAATTGAAAATCCCTTAGTGATTGCAGCCGCTGGCCTGATGTACCTAGTGGAATTTTGTGCGGATAAGGTGCCGGGGGTCGACTCGGTTTGGGACACCCTGCATACCTTCATTCGGTTGCCAGCCGGCGCGCTGCTTGCTGCGGGCATGTTCGAGGATCAATCCATGGGACTGGAACTTGCCGCCGCCATTGTCGGCGGCGGTCTAGCAGCCACAACCCATGCCACCAAGGCAGGCTCTCGGGTACTGATCAATACCAGCCCGGAACCCTTCTCCAATTGGACCGCCTCCATTGCCGAGGATATCTCGGTGTTTGGGGGCGTCTGGTTGATGCTGAATCAGCCCTGGGTGTTTGTCGGCTTACTGGTGGTGTTCTTGCTGCTGCTGGTTTGGCTGCTACCAAAGATCTGGCGCGGCGTGAAATTTGTTTTCGCAAAGATACGCAGCTTCTTTGGCGGCCCACCGGGCCAGCCCCTTACTGCTGGGCCGGCCGCCACATCGTCGATACCCGGCCAACCAATAGCTCAGCCACACGCAGCTGATCCAACGAGAACGGCATCGGCTACCCAGTCCTCAGACAGTTCGACGCCAAGTCAGCCGCAGCCCTAAGGCTGCGACCTGCCAGAATCCTTTTTGTATCCGAAGATTTTGTACAAAGGCGCCTGACTATTCGCTTCGATAGTTGCCCGGGCGTTTGTCAAAGAAAGCCTCAATGGCTTCCGCGTGATCGGGTTCCGCATGACAAATGGCTTGATAGCTCGCTGACTTATCCAACAGCTCATCCAGGCTAGCATTCTGGCTAGCACGCATCAGTTGCTTGGTCAGTCGTACTGCGTGGGGCGGGTTTGCTGCAATGGCCGCCGCCAGAGTCTGAGCGCGTTCCACCAAGGCTTCTGGCTCAACCACTTCTGAGACCAGCCCCATTTGTAATGCCGCCTCGGCTTTTACCGGCTCGCCGGCAAAGGCCATCAGACAGGCGTTGGAGTAGCCAACAGCCCGAGGCAAAAACCACGCCCCGCCGTCGCCGGGAATCAGACCCAGCTTGGCAAAGCTCTCGGCAAACATGGCCTTGGTGCTGGCGATGCGAATATCGCACATTGTGGCCAGGTCACAGCCTGCGCCAACCGCTGGGCCATTAACGGCTGCGATGATTGGCACGTTCAAACTGTAAATTGCCCGAGGAATGCGCTGAATGCCCTTGCGATAGGCCTCGGCCTGATCCATGGGGTCGCCGCTAAACATACCCGTGCGATCGCGCATGTCTTTCACGTTACCGCCAGCACAAAACGCACTACCTTCGCCTGTAAGCACTGCGGCTCTAACAGCCATGTTGTCGTTGATCTCTTGGCATACCTGCACGATGTCATCGAATTGGTCTGGGCCAGTCAGGGCATTTCGTGTGTCCGGACTGGACATAGTGAGGGTAAGTACGTGGTTGTCGAGAGATCGAGTTAAAAAAGCCATGGACGCTCCAATCTAGGTAAAACAAGCAGCAAGAGTGCTGCGCAGGTGCCGACATGTTACCTATAGGGGTGGCAAAGGTGTATGCGTGTTTTCCCCGGTGAAAGACCGCTCTGAGGCCCTACAGCAGCGACTTGAACGTGACACCCTGATCGCTTCTGCGCCACGCGCAGATCTAAAGGTCTGGGTGTGGGTTTACAGCCCTTGGGCATTTCAAACACAAAACCAGATTCGCTTTAGTAAACCGAACAAGCATCATGGCCTGCAGGCGACGTCAAAATCCACGTGATAATGTTCATCGTGCCTGACCCAAGAACGTCTCTTCGAAAACTGAATGTTAGATTTTAAGTATTCACCATACTTGGTGTTTAACAGATAAGGCTGTAACTCTGGATCGAATATTACTCGCCAAAGATTCCACCCCCGCTCTTTCGCTGCCTTGTGTAGCGATACGACATGGCCGGCCAATGCTTCAAAATCAATTTCAAACTCTTGGTAGCGGCCCCGCGCATCGAACTCTATCGAATAGCCAAATTTATTCAGAAGATGAGTAGGAAGGTGTACGGACCTACCCTCCTCGTTTACCACGGGAACCATATAGTCCACTGACAAACCGTTTTGATGCGTCTTATGAGGTTGAAACGAACCTCCGCCCTCAAAACCAGTTTCAGCATATTTGAATACTCGGCCTGGCAACTCGGATTCAAGCCATTTGTAGGAGACCAACATGATTTCCCTAACTTCCGAGTGCACATAGGTTCTACCGAGCGTCTCAGCCAAGGCGCTATAACTGACAAAATTATCACTTTTACTTGGTAGCTTGACGCCGCTCTCCAGCCTTCCATTCCATGTGCTGCCATAACAAACGCTTTCAGCAGCAACCGCCAAGGGCATTAGTACAGCAATCGCAAACACTATATTTCTCACAGCAATACTAAAACGAGCAATACGGTTATCCAGCGGCCTTGATTAAGCATTTTGGTAGGTAAAGCGACTAGCACGGCCTTGATACAGAAATCTAAACCTTCTGAGCGCGCGAACCCCATCGACATTTCTCCCCAATAAAGACGGTGAAATCAACGATCTTACCCTACCCCACTGCTAGGCTAAGCCTCGCTGCCGACCTTTTCTCGAAGGGCAGAAATTAATGTGGGAACGTGGAAACCAGATTCTTCGATCTTTTTCGGTATTACGTAATAAAGCCTAGGCATTGGGTAAATCAGCAAATATTTTTCATTTTGCCGCCATTTAAATATCTTTTCCCAGCGCATCAAGCCGCCGCCATCCGGAGTCGAAAACTCTATGCCGTCATCTCGAAGACCAACGCGCATTGACTCTTGTATCGTCTTGTATTCCCTGTAGTTGCTACGAGCAATAAAACTGATAATCACCTGACCAAAAACTAAGACAAGGATAATACCGGCCGCGCCTCCGATAGAGATAAACTGGATTGCTCCGGATCCGGATATTGAAAATATTAAAAAAGGGAAGTTAAAAAACCAAAAATAAAAGCCCCTTTTTTCGTCATTCTATTGTTGAGCCTCATTGCATTTACGTAATCTTGCTCTGTTATTTTATAATCGGCTTCTAGCTTCAAATCGACATCCATACACTAAGAAAAACTCACCGGGCAGTTGCCTGTAGAAAAAAGCAGGATGACATCAGATAAGCAGCACCCAAAAAGTTCGCCAATCTCACGTCCAGCTTTTTGCTAGTGACGCGCTCAATAGTGCAGCGCCGAGCCAAGATCGCCCAGAGCATCTTTGTGAATTACATCACGGGATCGGAGTATTTTTAGCGCAGCTGCCAGTCAAGCAACTTTATTTCTAGGAGAACTCATCACAACTGATGCCCGCCTATGATCTGAAGGCACCTTTTCGAAACTGCAGCATTTGCCCACTCCCCACACCACTGTGCTGGCCTGCCTCCAGAGCAATCTGCCCATTCACCACAACCATATCGATACCCGCAGCTTCAGTTTTTGGTTCGTCGTAGGTGGCTTGATCCACAATATCGTCAGGACGGAACAGCATCAGGTCAGCATAGTAACCGGGCTTTATTTCCCCTCGCTGGCTTAGGCCGAAGGTTTTTGCTGATAGGGACGTCATACGGCGCACGGCCTCCGCTAGGGACAGCACCCCACGCTCCCGCACGTAGTAGCCCAACACCTTGGGAAAGGTACCAAACAGTCTGGGATGAGGTTTGCCTCGCAGATCGGGAATGCCATCGCTGCCTACCATCATGTCTGCGTGGGCTAGGTTGGTCTCCACGTCCGCTTCATCAATGATGAAGTGAATGCACAGAGTTCGGTCACCAAAGGGCGCGGTGAGAATCTTGATGACCAGATCTGTTAGGGAGATATTCTCCTCGGCGGCAATGTCTACCAGCATTCGGCCTTCGTATTCACGAAATGCCTTACAGCTGGCAATGCGCACTACTTCTGCTAGGTCTTCACTGACCCGATCCAGATTAAAGTACTCGATCATACGGCCGCTACCTGCAGTGTAGGGATAAACATCCAACGTGACTGGCTGGCCTTGCCGCAGCGCCTCATCGACCCGATTTAAAGACTGCTGGACCTTACCCCAATTACCCTTACCAGCAGCTTTATGGTGGGAGATATGCAGGTGCACCCCGCTATCCCTGGCGATTTGCAAACTCTCTTCTACTGCTTCAAGCAGCTTGTCGCCTTCGTTACGCATGTGGGTGGTGTACAGGGCATCGAACGGAGCCGCCATTTTTGCCAGTTCGGTAACCTCATCTGTATCACTGTACCGGCCGGGGCGGTAGATCAGGCCGCTGGAAAAGCCGCAGGCACCCTGCTCCAGCGCCCGGGTTACGTGGGCCTGCATTTCGCGCATCTGCACATCGTTGGGCGCTTGTTTGCTTTCGCCCATGACCAAGGAACGCACGGTATTGTGCCCCACAAGCATCATGTTGTTGATAGCCGGATTCCTCGCCAAAGCGGCAGCGTAGTAGCCATTGAGATCTGTAAATTCCCCTTCCAACCCGGCCAAAATGCCGCCGCTGGCAGCAACGGAATCTTTGCTAGGATCTGCGGGTATGGCGGAGAAACCGCAGTTGCCACTCACCACGGTGGTCACACCCTGAGATAACTTGAATTCCATGCCCGGGTGTCTGAAAAAGGCACCATCGTCGTGGGCGTGGGTATCAATCAGTCCCGGACACAATACGGCGCCTTTGGCGACTATTTCTCGACCTTGGGGTGCTAAGCCATCACGAACTGTGCCCACTTCGTTAATGCGACCGTCGCTTACACTGACATCGCCCACCCACTCTGGCCCACCACTGCCATCCAGAATTCGTACCTGACGGAAGATCAAATCATTCATGTTCCTGTCCTTTGTGCATGTTCGGTCCGTTAGTTCGACAAAACGCTTTGTTAGTTAGTCGCTGTTCCGTCACTAGTTAATCAATGGATGGTCGAGGATCAGTGATGCCCCCTTCTAGGGCACGGTCCAGTACCCCTTGGACTACAGTCCGTATTCACTTGGCTGGGTTCGCACCCACTCACCTATGCGCTCACCAATCATAAAGCAGGTTAGGTTAGTATTCGCACGTGGCACAGTAGGCATGATGGAGGCGTCCGCCACCACCAACTGTTCTAGGCCGTGACAACGCCCCATGGCGTCCACCACCGCCATGGGATCTTCCTGAGGCCCCATTTTTGCAGTGCCACAGGGATGGTAACCAGACCCTGAGAACGACCGGCACAGTCGCTCCAAGTCCTCTTGAGCCACCCCTCGGGAGGCATCCGGGAATGTGACCCCCTGTATCATCTGGGCTAGAGAACCGGTCTGAGTGAAGACCAGCGTGTCCCGCATGCAGGTCGCCAGCCGCTGAGCATCTCTTGGGTCCTCGCAAAATCGGTTGGCTACTGTTGGCGGGGTAAATACGCCCAAGTCGGACAGGGTGAGTTCACCGCGACCGTATTGATACTCCAAAACCGGCGCCAACATAAATAACGGCGGCCCGCCCCGACGCCCAGCAAAACTGATTTGCTCTATTTGCAGGTCATTGCGCTTGTCCGACCCTTCGGCGGTGTAGCGCAAGATGGTTTGAATGATAGGCCGGTCAAAGTCGATCAGGCTCGGATCCTTAACTTCGCAAACCACGCCTAGGGCCGGGTGATCGCATAAATTCTGGCCTACACCGGGGGCTAGTCGAACCGGCGCCTTGCCCAAGTGGGCGAGCTGATCCTTGGAGCCAATGCCCGAGCGCAGCAAAATCGTCGGGGACATTAAGGCGCCTGCACAGAGAATGACGAGGCGTGCGCTCAAAGTACTAACTTGGTCGCCGTCCGGGACATTACTCGGCTGGACTTGAGCGCCGGTGCACCGGCTGCCGGTAAACAGCAGCTCGCGTACCGTGGTATCGGCCCGAACGGTTAAGTTCGGCCGAATACGTGCCGGCGCCAAATAGCCTACTGCTGCGGAAATCCGCAGTCGCCCAAGCTTGTTCATGGGCTGGGGGCCAGCCCCATAGCCTTGTGGGTCGTTGGCATCAGGACATTCGGGATACCCCAAATCAGCAGCGGTATCCAAGAAAGCCTGATGCTGAGGCTCCAGTTCTTCCCATGGATAACGCCGTATGGTGATGGGTCCGCTGTCACCGTGATAATCCTTATCGCCAAAATCCAGGTCGCGCTCCAGCCGTTTAAAAGCTGGTAACACTGAGGCCCAATCCCAACCTTGATTCCCTAGGTAAGCCCAATCGTCGTAATCCTCAGGCATACCTCGCAAAGCAATCGTAGTGTTCACAGCAGACGAGCCGCCGACCACACGCCCTCGAGGAAATCGATCCTGACGGCCTTGAGTTGGCTCATACTGGAACCCCCAGTCGTGATCTACATAGGAATTGTTGTGAGAATTGATCAGATCTCCGGGGGTATCCTGAAGCAGCGGATAATCTGGCCCTGATTCCACCAAGCAAACGTTTAAATTCGGGTTTTCACTGACTCGAGATGCGATGGCGCAACCGGCACTTCCCGCGCCGATAATTAAAACGTCGAACTGATCTGCTTCCACTTCCCTTCCTCCCAATGGCTCTGCTACCAAAGCAACCTTACCAGTGCTTTCGTATCTCGCACGCTTACAAGAGCCTATTCATAAGCGCTCTTCGATAAAGACCTTTTTAATAGGCACCCTTTCGCAGGAGTCCGGAGACCTGCGCACTGGCACGCTGAACGGCAACCGGCCCTATGACT
>JAQWIX010000097.1 GCA_029248675.1 Pseudomonadales bacterium
GGTGTGGAGCTGCATGAGATTCCACCGAATGGACAAGGGCTGGCGGCGCAGATCGCTTTGGGTATTTTGGCTCATTTACCCCTGCATGAGCTGGATTCGGTAGAGCTGGTGCATCAGCAAATTGAGGCTATGAAAATCGCCGTACATGCGGCCAACGAGCACTTTGCTGATGCCGACGCCATGTTCCTGTCACCAGAGCAATTGCTGGAGCCGGGTTCCTTGGCAAGGGCGGCCCAAGCTATTGGTTCTCAGGCGGCTAAACTGCCACCAGTATCCTTGCCCGTGGGTCATGACACCGTGTACCTCACTACAGCAGATGCCCAAGGCATGATGGTGTCCTTTATTCAATCGAACTTTCGTGCCTTTGGTTCAGGGATCGTGGTGCCGGAAACCGGTATCTCGCTACAAAACCGAGGCTCGGGTTTTTCTTTGGATCCTGCTCACCCGAACTGCGTGGGGCCGGGCAAGCGGCCCTTTCACACCATAATTCCCGGTTTCGTAACTCAGCAAGGCAAGCCTGTGCTGAGTTTTGGGGTAATGGGCGGTCACATGCAGCATCAGGGGCATGTACAAATGGTCAGTCGAATCTTCGATTACGGCCAAAATCCCCAAGAGGCTAGCGACGCGCCTCGCTGGCATGTCTACCCGGACCTTACGGTGGGATTGGAGGAGGGGATGCCTCAAAGCCTGTTTGATGGGCTTGCGCAGCGTGGTCACGCCGTGCGCTACGAGCCCCAAGAGAGCGTTTTTGGTGGCGCCCAACTGATTCAGGCTCTGCCTTCGGGTTATGTGGGAGCCTCAGATCACCGCAAAGAGGGGTTTGTTGGCGGATTTTAGTTGTCGCAAAATGAAATAAGAAGATAGATATTGCCATAAGTTCTTAAAATATCGGAATACCGCTCTAGAAAAGCGCGTAAACTGCATTTTACGACAAGTTTAGGTAATAAAATGCAATTGGCAGATCTGATCAGCGGCATGCAAGGCAGTGGCGGAGTCTGGGACATCAAGCGCGCTCACCAGATGTTACTAGACAATGGTGAAGAACAATCCCTGCGCTCCACCGAACGGTTGTTGGAGACTGCGCCGGAACTGCCCAAGGCACTGGAATGGCAGGAGCTGCGAGACGAGGATCAGCGACGGTTAAAGACGGCGGTGGTGGCTCAGCTTCAAGGCGATGCCAAACGAAAACGTCGACGCAGCTTGGTGCTGCAGATGCAGGCTTGGGATGACGGCGGCGTGGTGAGCGTCAATGATGGGCGTCTTGCTCGTCAATGGGTTTGCCTGCCATCGCTTGGGGTCGGTATCGAAGACCGTTTGGAAGCGTTAGTGAACGCCTTGGATCAGTTGGTTCATGACAAGCTCACACTGTTGTGGCCACAGGGTGACGCGTTGAAGGTTTGTCGGCATTGGGCAGCGCTGCAGGGTGCTCAGGAACTGCAGTTACCCAGTGGCTCAAAGGTGCATTTGGCTCTGCCTGCCTTTCACGAACCCAAGGCCACGGCCGGGGCTGGTGTGCTCAGCAGTCGGGTGCACACAACAAATGACAGCGTTCCCCAAGCTTCTCAGGTAGTTTCGGATACCCTCTCGCATCTGGACAGGCTGGAAGCCGAAAGCATTCACATCATGCGAGAGGTAGTCGCTCAGGCCGAGAATCCGGTCATGCTCTACAGCGTGGGCAAAGACAGCTCGGTGATGTTGCATCTGGCGCGCAAAGCGTTTTATCCCAGTCCGCCGCCATTTCCGTTGATGCATGTGGACACCCGATGGAAGTTTCAGGCCATGTACGTTTTTCGTGACTACATGGCCAAGGAAAGCGGCATGGATCTCATTGTTCATATCAATCCAGAAGGGGTAGATAAGAACATTAACCCCTTCGATCACGGAAGTGCGATTCATACCGATGTGATGAAAACCCAAGGCTTAAAGCAGGCCCTTGATGCGCACCGCTTTGACGTGGCCTTTGGTGGTGCGCGACGTGACGAAGAGAAGAGCCGCGCCAAGGAACGAATTTTTTCCTTCCGCAATCCGGCCCATCGGTGGGATCCGAAAAATCAGCGGCCGGAGCTCTGGCGTTTGTACAACGGTCAGAAAAACCCCGGTGAAAGTATTCGGGTGTTCCCACTATCGAACTGGACCGAGCTGGATATTTGGCAGTACATCTATCGAGAGCAGATTCCCATCGTGCCATTGTATTTTGCCGCCGAGCGACCGGTGGTGGAAAAGGACGGCATGCTGGTGATGGTAGACGATGACCGGCTGCCCATTCGTGATGACGAAACCATTCAGATGAAGCGGGTTCGTTTTCGAACCCTAGGTTGCTATCCGCTCACCGGCGCGGTTGAATCCTCTGCCGACGATCTGTCATCCATCGTGCTAGAGCTGCTGAACAGCCGTACCAGCGAGCGGCAGGGTCGGGCCATCGACTCGGACTCCTCCGGCTCCATGGAGAAGAAAAAGCAGGAGGGGTACTTCTAATGAACACAATAGACCTAACCACCTCGAAAGAGGTTGATGCCTACCTGCGTCGTCAAAACGATCTGGATCTGCTGCGATTTATTACCTGCGGCAGCGTGGATGACGGTAAGAGTACCTTGATCGGGCGTATGCTCTATGAAGCCCAACTGGTCTTCGAGGACCAAGTGGCAACGCTGCTGAAAGATTCAAAAAAACAGGGTACCCAAGGCGGTGATATTGACTTTGCGCTGCTGGTAGACGGTTTGGCCGCCGAGCGCGAGCAGGGCATCACCATTGATGTGGCCTACCGCTTCTTTGGCACCGATCATCGCAAGTTCATTGTCGCCGACACCCCCGGCCACGAGCAGTACACACGGAACATGGTCACTGGTGCCTCCACCGCCGATGTGGCGGTTATTTTGGTGGACGCCTCTCAAGGCGTGCTCACCCAGACCCGAAGGCATTCGTTTCTGACTTCGCTGCTGGGTATTCCTCATGTGGTGCTGGCGGTCAATAAAATGGACCTGGTGGCTTACGATGAAGCGGTTTTTGAATCCATCGTGGCGGACTACGAGGCCTTTGCTGAAAGTTTGACCTTCCGCAGCATTACCGCCATCCCCTTGTCGGCATTGCAGGGCGACAATGTCATCGAGCGCTCTGGTCAGACGCCTTGGTACAGTGGACCGACACTGCTGGGCTATCTGGAAACTGTTGAGATCGCCCAAAACAGCGCCACTGAAAAGTTTCGTTTTCCCGTGCAGTGGGTGAACCGGCCCAATGCCGATTTTCGCGGTTTCGCCGGCACCGTCGCCGCCGGCAGTATCGCACCCGGTGATGGGGTTCAGGTCTTGCCCAGCGGATCCAAAGCCGTTGTGAACGAGGTGGTGCTCTATGATCAGAACCTTCCCATGGCTCTGCCGAATCAGAGCGTGACCTTGACCTTAGATCGAGAGGTGGATGTTTCCCGGGGTGACGTCATAGTGGCCGCCGACGCCCCCTGCGAAGTGTCTGACCAATTCGACACGTCTTTGGTGTGGATGGATCAGGAGGCCGGCTACGTTGGCCGCGGCTACGAGTTGATGTTGGGAGCCAAGCGCATTGGCGCCACTCTGACCGAGATCAAGTACAAGGTGAACGTGAACACGTTAGAGCAACTGCCCAGCCGCAACTTGGTGCTCAACGACATTGGTCGGGTGACCTTGAGTTTAGATGAGCCGATTCCTTTTACTGCCTACAGCGAATGCCGTGACTTGGGGTCTTTCGTTCTTATCGACCGCTACAGCAAGGCAACCGTTGGCGCGGGCATGATCAATTTTGGCCTGCGTCGGGCACAAAACCTTTATCCCACCGAGTCCACAATTAATGCTCAGCGGCGGTCCCAACTCATGGGTCACAAGGGCAAGGTAATTTGGCTCACGGGATTAAGCGGCTCCGGTAAATCCACCGTGGCTGATGCACTGGAAAGCCGTCTGCATCAGATGGGGATTCACAGCTATATATTGGATGGCGACAATATCCGTGCTGGACTGAACAAGGATCTGGGCTTTACCGACGCAGATCGAGTCGAGAATGTTCGGCGTACTGCCGAGGTAGCCAAGCTCATGGCAGATGCGGGATTGGTGGTGATAACAGCCTTTATCTCGCCGTTTCGCTCAGAACGGGACATGGCCAGGTCCCTATTCGATGACGGCGATTTCGCTGAGGTGTTTCTAGACGAGTCGCTGGAAGTAGCAGAACAGCGAGACCCCAAAGGCCTTTACAAAAAAGCGCGTCGGGGTGAGTTGCCCCATTTCACCGGCATAGACTCCCCCTACCAGGCACCGGAGAGCGCTGACTTGCGTCTAGACACCAGCAAGCTAAGTGTGGATGCCTGTGTCGACGAACTGTTGAAGCTACTGTGAGCCTGTCTTCAACTACTGATCTTCAAGCCGTACAGCCCCAGAACTCTGGTTCTCAAATGCCAGAGCCAAGTGCCGGGGGACCGTCTCACTGGCAAAGCTTGGCCAAGGCGTTCTCTTGGCGGATCGTCGCTACTGTGACCACCGCCGCCATCGCCTATGTGATCACCGGCGAAATCGACACGGCCTTGCTGATCGGTGGTATAGAGTTTTTTCTGAAAATCGGCATCTTCTACGCCCACGAACGGTTGTGGCTCTGGTTGACGTGATCCTTTAGGTGCCGTGGTCTGTGCTGTTAGGCTAGGGACATGCATTTATCACGTCCCCTCAGTGTAGTACTTGCTGCAGGTATCCTTTCTTTGATGGCAAGCTGCAGTCAAAGCGATCGAACCTTGGCTATCGCCACCGGAGGCCCCGCAGGTCTCTATTACCCCTTTGGCGGCGGCATGGCGTCTCTGTGGTCCGAGGCGCTGCCCGGAGTCAATGCCAAGGCCGAGGTCACCGGCGGCTCTGTCACTAATGTGATCCAAGTAGCTAGGGGTGAAAGTGATTTGGGCATCGCCATGGCAGATGTGGTCACCAGTGCCTATACCGGGACCGGACGATTTCCTGAACCCTTGCCCTTACGGGTGCTGTTTACCGCCTACCCGAACATTGTGCATGTGCTGAGTTTGCGCAGCAGCGGTATTGAATCCATCACAGACTTGGCCGGTAAGCGGGTGGCTATTGGCGCCCAAGGTTCCGGCACGGCGGTCGCAGCCACGAATATGCTGAATGGCCTTGGTCTGAGCCTGCAGGACATTGCCCCCCGTTATCTGAGCTTTGGCGAGACTACTACGGGTTTGAAAGACGGCACCCTAGATGCCGGCTTTGTTGTTGGCGGCTTGGGTATTGCGGCTGTAACCGAACTGGCGGTGACCCGTGACATTCAAATCATCTCACTCACCGAGGCAGAGCTGGCAGAACTCACGGTTCAACATCCCGCTTATTCGGGCTATACGATTCCGGCTGGCACCTACGCTGGCGTGGACGAACCCCGGCAGGCGCTGGGTATTTGGAGCGCTGTGGTTGTGCATGAGGCCATGCCCGAGGATCTCGCCTATGCGCTCACCTGTTCGGTCTATAAGGAGCATCAGCGCCTTTTGAGTATTTCGCCGGTGGTGAAGGATATGACCCTAGACAACATTCATCAGTTGGCCGCTGTGCCCCTGCACTCCGGTACACGGCGTTATCTGCAGAACCCGACTGACAACTGCCCAGCGCCAGAGCCGGCCGAGGCGGCGCTTTAATCCATGTCAGCCCAGCAGTTTCCCAGCAGCAGCACGCCTAAGGCTATTGTCCTACTAGCCACCGTCCTAGCAGTGTCCCTTTCTGTGTTCCAACTGTGGCAGCCCTTGGTTGGTTTTTTCCCCGTGGGCAGCTTGCCCTTGGAAAGTATGCTGGGTCAGCAGCCGGCTACCTATTTTCGGCCCATTCATTTGGCTTGGGTTTTAGCTTTAGGTTTTTTGGTGTATCCCATAGCCGGGGAGGGTACCTGGCTGCGCTACGTGGACGGTCTCAGTATTGTGGCCGTGCTGTGGGCTAGCCAGCGTATTTTGGTATTCGACTATCAGTCCATCGGGCACCTGCTGAATGGTTTGCAGGCCCCGGATTTTCTTGCTGGACTGGTGCTTATTGTGGCCACGCTAGAAATGGCGCGACGCGCCGTAGGCGCGGTGATGATGTGGGTGGGTTTGATATTTTTGCTCTACGCGGCTTTCGGCAACGTGCTGCCCGACGTGCTGGCTACCAAGGGATTTTCCTTTGAGCGCATCGTGCGTTTTCAGGTGTTTACCGGGGCGGGCCTGTTCGGCGCACCCTTGGGTATCGCTGCCGGCGCTGTGTTCAGCTTCGTGTTGTTTGGGGCGTTTTTGCAGGTGACAGGGGCCGGTAAGTTTTTGATCGATCTCTCCTTTGCTGCGGCAGGACGGTATCGCGGCGGGCCGGCTAAGGCCTCGGTAATCGCATCAGCCGCCATGGGTTCCATCTCCGGCAGCGCTATTGCCAACACGGTTACCACGGGTTCCCTAACCATTCCCATGATGAAAAAACTTGGCTACAAGCCAGAGGAAGCTGCGGGCATTGAGGCGGCTGCGTCCACCGGCGGGCAGATCATGCCGCCGATCATGGGAGCCGGGGCCTTTGTTATGGCGGAATTCACCAAGACCTCCTATGGCGAGATTGTCTGGATGGCCTTAGTGCCAGCGCTACTTTACTTCCTGTCTGTGCTTTTGTACGTCCACGTGCTGGCAGTCAAAGGCGGTTTTAAGGGAATGCAGGGCCAAACCGGCGCTTGGCGGGTGCTTGTGGATGGCCTGCACTTTTTGCTGCCTCTGGCCCTGATTACCGCGCTGCTGCTGTGGAATTACTCCCCAGTCCTGGTCGGTGTTGCGGGGAGTGCCGCGGTGTTACTGGCGAGCCTGCTGCGCAGTCACACCCGCATCAATGTATCCCAGCTTGTGTTGGGCCTGCGTCAGGGGGCCATGCTAGCCATCTCCATATCCGTGGCCTGCGCCGTCGCAGGTTTGGTTGTGGGCACCATTGGGCAAACGGGCATAGGGCTGCAGTTTACGGAATCCGTAGTGGCCCTCAGTGGCGGTCAGCTATGGCTGGCGCTGATATTGGTGGCCATTGCCGCATTGGTGCTGGGCATGGGGCTGCCAGCAACGGCGGCTTACATCGTGCTAGCGGTGATGACCGGCCCGGCCCTGCAGGAGTTGGGACTGGCGCTGATCACCGCCCATATGATTATTTTTTGGCTGGCTCAAAGCTCCAATGTCACTCCCCCTATCGCCTTGGCGGCGTTTGCCGGTGCCGGGGTAGCAGGCGCGTCTCCCATGGCTAGTGCCGTGGAGGCGGTGAAGCTGGCCAGCGGGCTCTTTGTAATACCCTTGATGATGGCATTTTCACCGCTACTGCTGAGCGCCGAATACGGCTGGAGTGGCGTGCTGTTGTCCGCGGGTGTCACAGGATTACTGATGCTGATGTTGATTATGACGATGCAGCAGTATCTGTTCGCTCCGGTAACTCGAGTTCCGCGGCTGTTGGCCTTGGTCGCCGCCGGGTTGCTTGTGTATCCCAGTACCGAGCCTAGGGTGGTGGGGGCGATGCTTGCTGTGGCGGTGATGGCGGTAAATTATCGGGGACAGCCGGAGGTCGCCGCCAGATCTTAGGCCAAGCTGGCTACACGCTCCCTTTAAGATAGAAGGCGCCGGCTATTGGCTGGTGGCCTGACTTTCCCTCTCGGCTAACCATTCTTCGTGGGGGGTGTACTGTCCTTCATGCCAAAACCCCCATTCGCTGGATTTGCTGCCGGTTAGAATCAGCGTCCACACCGGGCGCTCTTCAACAAGCTGCACAATGTGCTGATGGCAGGCGGGCCGAAAGTGCGGGCGTAAGGCGCGGACCAGTGTTCGAGGTCGCCTGGGTGTTTGCTCCCAATACGGCTCAAAGGGAACGGTGACGAACCACCAGGGGTGGTCATGAAACGCCCGGTCGTCATCGCCCTTATGAAATTTGTGTAGACGCAGGGTAAAGCCGAACCACAGGATCCATCGCTCTAAATAGGGCTGCCCGCAGTCGTAGACCAGATCGTGGGTCCAGCCAAAGGTCAGGGAGCCGAGAGTAAAAAGACGTTCAGAATAGGTCACGAAGTAGCTGGTGCTCAGGTGGAAAGCAGTAGTATAAAGCGCTGGCGTTCGCGGGGTAAGTTCTAGATGGCTCTTAGAGGATAAAGGAGAGAAAAGTATGGCGATATTCACAGATTCACCGGCCTTGGATAATGGCATGGTTGATGCGTCGAACTGGGCGAGCGAGAAATGGGTCCACGATCAGTTTGCTTGGCTGCGTCAGAACGCGCCCATGCAGTATTTGTCCCCGGAAGGCTACCAACCGTTTTGGAACGTTACCCGTTACAACGACATAAAAGAAATTGAGGGTCAAAAGAAGGTCTTTATCAACGATCCCCGGCCAACCCTTGGTCTGGAGGTGATGGAGCAAATGGTTCAGCAAATGACCGGGCGCAAACACCTTGTGCGAAGTCTTGTGCAGATGGACGACCCCGACCACATGAAGTACCGCATGCTCACCCAAGGCTGGTTTATGGGTAGCAACTTGCGCAAGTTGCAGGCTCGTGTGGATGAACTGGCGGACATGTACATTGACCGCATGGCAGACCTTGGCGGCGAATGTGACTTTGTGAAGGATGTGGCCATTTGGTATCCGCTGCGGGTGATCATGAGTATTTTCGGCGTACCTGAGGAAGACGAGCCGCTGATGCTCAAATTGACCCAAGAGTTATTCGGCAGTACGGATCCGGATGTGAATCGCTCCTTTGAGCCAGCGGAATTCCTGAACGTGGTGAAAGATTTTGAGAACTACTTCGTCAAACTCAGTGAGGCGCGCCGGGCGGAGCCGAAGGATGATTTGGCCACCATTATCGCCAACGCGAAAATCGACGGCGCCCAGATTCCCGAGCATGAGGCCAATGGATATTACATGATCATTGCCACAGCGGGTCACGACACCACCAGCGCATCCACTGCTGGTGGCCTGCTGGCGCTGATGGAAAATCCGGATCAAATGGCCGCCTTTCGGGCAGATCCAGAAGGCCTAATGCCCACGGCCATTGACGAGATGATTCGTTGGGTGTCACCGGTTCGGCACTTTATGCGTACGGCGACCCAAGACACTGAGGTCGGAGGGCAGAAGATTAAAGCCGGGGAGTCCATGATTTTATGGTACCCGTCGGCCAATCGGGACGAAGCGGTTTATACCGACCCCATGTCATTCCGCATCGACCGCAAGGAAAGTAAGCAAATCGCTTTCGGCTTCGGCGCGCATGTGTGCTTGGGTCAGCACTTGGCGCGAATGGAAATGAGTTCCTTGTTCCGCAAGCTGTTGGAGCGGGTGGACCATATTGAGCTGGCTGGCGAGCCCCAATACACCCAGGCGGTATTTGTCGGCGGCCTGAAGAGCTTGCCGATTCGTTACAAAATGAAGTAGCCCGTGATCGCCCGGGCGGATCTCACGCTGAGTTGCGGTGACATGTTCGCAGCCCTGTCTCTGCAGGGAGGTGGCATTGTCGCTCTGAAACGCGGGGATCAGGCCTTAATGGTACCGGCACCCACGGCGCCGTTTTTGCGCAGCTTTACCATGGTGCCATTTTGCAGCCGGATCACCGCAGGGCGTTTTGATTACCGAGGTAAATCCGTACAGCTGGCTCCAAACTTTCCCCCAGAGCCTCACACCATTCACGGCTTTGGTTGGCAAAGCCGCTGGCAAATTGGTCACCTAGAACAAAATGCCTGCACGCTGGTGTACGAACATGATTCCGGCGCGGCTGCGACTACTGGCTGGCCTTGGACCTTTACCGTAGAACAGCACTTCGCCCTCAGTGAAACCGAGCTAAGCCACAGCGTGAGGGTGGAGAATATCAGCGAAGAAACTATGCCCGTAGGTGCCGGGTTCCACCCCTATTTTCCGCTCACACCCAGCTGCGATGTCAGCATGCTTTGTCGAGATGAGCTTGTCTTAGATGCCGATGGTTTGCCCATAACTGCCTCGGGCGCGCCAAATAACCCAGCCGATAACAACGCCCCTCATACTAATCCACTGGCCAGCCGCCCGTGGCTTCAGCGCGGCCTAGATCAGGTTTATGTCTGGCGACAGGGCAGTGCCCAGATTTGCTGGCCTGATGAACCCTGGTCCTTGGCCATTGAACCGGATCCGTCATTGCCCCACTGGGTGGTTTATGCCCCGCGCAAAGCGGGTTTCATTTGTATCGAACCCATCAGCCATATACCGAATGCCGTAAACATACTTGGCCCAGAAGCCGAAGGATGGGGTGGGTTGGTAGATTTGGCCCCGGGAGGGCATTGGGCTGTTAGCACCCGGTTTATCACCTACGCCAGTTCGTAGGCTTTCGGTAGCCAGCGGACTTCGGACGACGGGTGGGGTCAATGTTCTTGCGCCATTATTCTTGGGCCATTATTTTGGGCCAAAGTTTTTAGACCGAAGCTTCCAATTCAAAGGCTGGCGTTTCAAGCCAGCTTGGTCCAACGACTGAATCTGACAGAGCTTTATTCTGGCCCAAACATCATCAATCACCTGTACCGCAATCAGCTCTCCAAGGGCTGGGAAGTTCGTGATAGATTGAGGGCAACAAAAACAGTTTGGAGAGAGGCTGAACATGGCTGAAGCAGTTGAATACAAGCAAATCGGTACTACCCCTGTCCGCCCCGATGGTTTCGACAAAGTGACCGGTCGAGCTCAGTTTGGCGCCGACGTGAATTTGCCGAACATGATTCACGGCAAGGTGCTTCGCAGCCCTCATGCCCACGCATTGATCAAAAGTGTCGACCTAAGCGCTGCCTTAGCCATTCCCGGCGTTTATGCGGCAATCTCCGGCGCAGATTTCCCCGGTGGTCGCTTGGAAGGTGAAGCCGGCGGTGAAGGCGGCGGCACCATGAACGACATCGCGAAAAACGTGATGGCTCGTAACAAAGTGATGTATCACGGCCATGCGGTAGCCGCAGTGGCTGCGTCCACGCCACGTTTGGCAGAACAAGCGCTGCTTGCAATCAAGGTAGAGTACGAGGTGTTAGAGCCGGTACTGGATGTGGTGAAAGCCATGGATCCGTCATCGACCTTGGTGAATGAAGAAAACTACACCGCGCTGCCGGAAAAACCCGAGAAGCCCTCTAATGTCGCCAACGTCGGTCATCTAGAGCGAGGCGATGTGGAAGAGGGCTTCCTCGCCGCTGACGTGGTTATCGAACGCGAGTACAAATGCCCCATGGCCCATCAGGGCTACATCGAGCCACACGCCTGCGTTGCCAGCATCGACGAGCGCGGTCGGGGGACGGTTTGGTGTTCAACCCAAGGTCACTTTGAGCACCGTGCCGCCACCTCGAAAATGCTCGGCAAAAATATGGCTGATCTGAAGTTTGTTGCCACAGAAATTGGCGGCGGCTTTGGCGGCAAAACCGTCGTTTATTTAGAACCTCTGGCTACCATGATGTCGGAAAAGTCCGGCCGCCCAGTGAAAATGACCATGTCTCGGGAAGAGGTGTTTCGTGCCACTGGCCCAAGTTCTGCCACCGTGGCGCGAGTTAAGGTCGGGTTGCGCAAAGACGGCACCATCACCGCGGCGAAGTCTTGGATCGCTTTTGAGGCTGGCGCATTTTCTGGCGCCCCATGCATGCCCGGAGCCATGTCAATTTATGCCCCTTACGCCATTGAAAACTTCGTCGTGGATACCTTCGACGTCTTGGTGAATAAACCCAAGGTGGCCGCCTACCGAGCGCCTGGTGCACCTCAGGCTATGCACGCCTTTGAAAGCGCTTTGGATGAAGCTGCTCAGCAACTGGGTATGGATCCCATCGATTTGCGCTTGGTCAACGCCGCGGATGAAGGCACTCAGGCGCCATACGGCCCGAAGTTCCCGCCCATTGGTTTTAAGGCCTGTTTGCTAGCTGCTAAGAATCACCCCAACTACACCAAGCCTGTGCCAGAAGGCGCTGGCCGAGGCGTGGCCGTGGGTTTTTGGTTCAATGTGGGTATGCAGTCCAGTGCTGAAGTGAACATCAACGAAAACGGCTCTGTGATGATTATCGAGGGCAGCCCAGACATTGGTGGTTCCCGAGCATCCATGTGCCTGATGGCGGCGGAAACCTTGGGCGTGGATTACGATGATGTCCGCGCACAGGTAGGCGATACGGAAAGCACAGGCTTCTGTAATGTCACCGGCGGCAGTCGTACCACCTTTGCCACCGGCATGGCAGTGACTCAGGCTTGCGAGGCGGTGATTGCCGACTGCAAGCGACGGGCAGCCATGACCTGGGGTGTGGATGAGGACCAAGTGGAATGGGAAGACGGCCAAGCCGTACCCGGTCCCGGTGTAAATGCAGACGTGAAGCCTCTAAGCCTGGCGGAGCTTGCGCGCAAAGCCGGTAAGACCGGCGGTCCGATTACGGCTAGAGCCTCTTTGAATGCCCAAGGCGCTGGAGCAGCCTTCTCTGTGAACTTCGGCGATCTGCGAGTTGATCCCGAGACAGGCAAGGTCGATGTGCTGAGCTTCACCGCCATTCAGGACGCGGGCAGGGCCATTCACCCGGCCTATGTAGAAGGTCAGATGCAGGGCGGTGCTGCCCAAGGCATTGGCTGGGCCCTGAATGAGGAATACATTTTCGACGACAAGGGTGTGCTGGAAAATGCCGGTTTCTTGGACTACCGAATTCCGGTGGCATCGGATCTGCCTATGATCGACACTCAGATCATAGAAGTACCTAACCCGAGCCATCCCTTCGGCGTGCGGGGTGTGGGTGAAGCACCTATTGTGGCGCCCTTAGCTGTGTGCGCGAATGCCGTTTCTCGATCGCTAGGCAAGCGGATTACCGATCTGCCCATGTCGCCGCCCCGTCTGCTGGATGCCATTGAAGGTTAGGCAAACAAAGTGATGAAGTGTTTGATCGACGCGACAAAACCCTGCCAGTTGGCGGGGTTTTTGTTGTGGGAGCGGGCCGTGGACTATACCCACCAATGGTAAAAGTCGTACTAGCCAATACCATGGTGGAAGTCACAGGCGGGCAGCGTCAGGTCGAGCTGGCTGTGGTTAATTTCCGAGAGTTGACTCTGCAGTTGCTGGCCCGATGGCCGCAATTGGAGGAGCCGTTACAGCGCTCGGCTGTAGCCATTGATGGACAGATATATCAAGACGCCTTTGCGGAACCGTTGGATCCAAAGAGTGAGGTGTTCTTTATGCCCCGTATTGAGGGTGGCTGAGAACAAAAACGTAGTTTAGGGGAGGGGCGATGAACATCAGCTTCGGTAAAGAGTATGAGCGCTTTCGCGACGAGGTCCGCGAGTTTTTGGATGAGAACCTGACTGACGAGTTGCGCGATGCCCAGCGGTTTTGTCCGGGTATTTTTCTCGACTACGAACACAACATTGCTTGGCACAAAATCCTCTACAAAAAAGGCTGGGTGGCCCCCAACTGGCCGGAAGAATTTGGTGGCACCGGTTGGGACCTGATGCAGCGCTATATTTGGTCCATTGAAAAAGCCAAGGCGGGCGCTCCGGACACGGCGCCTATGAGTCTGGGTATGTGTGGTCCCATGCTGATCGGCTGTGGCAGTAAGGCCCAGCAAGAGCAATACCTGCCACGGATTTTGTCCGGAGAAGATTACTGGTGCCAAGGGTATTCAGAGCCGGGCTCTGGC
Organism: Pseudomonadales bacterium; assembly: GCA_029248675.1. Lineage (GTDB taxonomy): Bacteria > Pseudomonadota > Gammaproteobacteria > Pseudomonadales > Azotimanducaceae > UBA4421. The sequence goes on from JAQWIX010000097.1 coordinate 13,613, forward strand.
TCCGATCTGGCCAGCTTGAAGCTTAAAGCCACCTCCGATGGCGATCATTACCGGCTCAATGGTTCTAAAATCTGGACCAGTCATGCGCATTACGCCAACAAGATGTTCTTGCTGGTACGCACCAACGACCAAGGAAAGCCGCAAGAAGGCATCACATTCCTGCTGCTGGATATGGCCACGCCGGGTATCCGGGTAGAGCCGATTTTATTTGCCTCGGGCACCCACGAGGTGAATCAGGTGTTTTTCGACGACGTGCGAGTTCCTAAGGCCAATGTGGTGGGCGAAGAAAACAAGGGCTGGCAGGTAGCCAAGTATTTGTTGGAGTTTGAGCGCGGTGGGTCCACTGGTAACGCGGCACGCAAGGTGGGCTTGGCCCGGCTTCGAACGCTGGCAGGCATGATTCCTCAAGGCGAATCCACCCTGGCCGACGACACTGACTTTATCCGCAAGCTGGACGAAACCGCTGTGCAACTGGAAGCCATTCAGTTCACTGAGTTTCGGATGATGGCAGCCCTGTCAAAGGGCCAGCGACCGGGCCCAGAGTCTTCAGTACTGAAAGCCCTGTCAGCGGAGATGCAACAGCAGCTTACCGAGTTAGCGGTTGAGGCCATGGGTCAATATAGCGCGGTACACCAACCGGAAGCCCGAACCGTGGGCAGCAACGTATCAACAGTTGGGCCGGAGGATGGGGTGGTGGCCTTTTCTCGTTATTTTAATCTGCGCGCCAGTTCAATTGCCGGTGGTAGTAACGAGGTTCAGCGCAACATCATGGCCAAGCTGGTGTTAGGCCTGTAAGCGGCCAAGGTGTTCTTGGGAGGTTCCCTCAATGAGCAGTAAACCCGAGGTAGGCGGGTCCCATCGCTCCTTGGCTGAGCAATCCCGGCACTACTTCAGTCGGGGTCACACTCGGGTGCCAGATCAGAAGCTGGATGTGCCAGCGGCGTGGATGGGCCAAGAACTTCGGACTCAACTGCAGCAGGGGAATGCTCCTTGGTGCTACAGGCTTAGCGACACCGATGTGGCAGAACTTGAGCGGGCTGAGGCGTCAGCCCCTAAGAATATGGCCCTGATCGATCGTGATAACTTTCCGCTGCCGAATTTAGCTTCCCACCTTCGCCAGTGGCAGTGTCAGCTGAGTACGGGTCTAGGTGTTCAGGTGGTTAAGGGCTTTCCCGTGGATCGACCCGAAGCATGGGTGCGGCGGGTGTTCTGGGGCTTGGGTCATCATCTGGGCGAGCCGGGTGCCCAAAATCCTCAGCAGGAGCTGCTCGGTGAGGTTAAAGATTACCGCGAGCAAGATCCAAACGTGCGTTTGTACCGGACGCCCCACAACATCAATTTGCACTGTGATGCGGCGGATGTGGTGGGTTTGCTCTGCCTACAAACAGCTGCAACTGGCGGACACAGTCGGATCGTCAGCACCGTGTCACTTTACAACGCGCTGGTTCAAGAGCAGCCGGCATTGGTCCCGCACCTGTTTGAACCGTTTAAGCTGGATGGTCGGGGCGAGCGCCCAGCGGGTGCCAAGCCTTACAGCGAGCTAACTCCCAGCTGCTTCGACGGCGAGTATTTGAGAACCTTTTACCACAGTGACTACATGCGCTCCGTAGAACGACATCCGAACGTGGCGTTGTCTCAGGCCCAGCGGCGTATTTTAGATTTCTATGACGCCAAGGGACTAGACGAGGACTTTTATTTGGATATGTGGCTGGAACCCGGCGACATTCAGTTGCTGTCTAATCACACCGTAGCCCACGCGCGCACGGCATACCAAGACAGTCCGGAACAGCGGCGTCACCTACTCCGCCTATGGTTGTCCCTGCAGATCTCTTAGGCCGGCCAGCTTGGCGCTGCCAGTTCTCGAGCGCGGTCAGCTAGGTCTGCGGGCCAAGGCTGGGTGTGGGCATTAAAGGCCGCCTTATCTTGTCGATACAAGGCCCGCATTGCCTCTTCAAACCCTGCTAAATCTCCGCACAAGGCCTGACAAAACCGATAAGTCATCTGCTGGGCATCGCGTTGGCGGTCAGCCATTTGTTGGTCAGGGTCTCTGCGGGCTTGGTCGATGAGACGGCGCAGAGTGGCCGATGGGTTGCCCGATTGGCTTGCTAGCCAAGACCAGTGGCGGGGCAGCAACGAAATTTCTTGGCTGCTTGGTCCATTGGTTTGGGGTTGGTTTGGTTGCGGGTGATGAGCGGCTTTTCGGCTCACCATCGCTGCATCGCCGCTCAGATCCAGGTCAACGATGCGGCAGGTGGTGTCCTCAAGAATGAGGACGCCGTCCTTGGATTGTGTCTCAGTGAAAGCCTTGGCGGCTTTTGCTACGTGAGAAAGTGATCCGCTAGCAAGGCGTCGATTGCCGCCAAAAGCCGAATAGGATTGGGTTGGGTCAGGGTTGGTGCTCACCTATTTCTCCAGAGACCCGAATCTGCTAACCGGCGAACTCGGCTTCAAGCTGAAGCTTTCGCTCTGCCATTTTTGCCTGTTGCGCAGGATCTGCCCATATCCGGTAATTGCCCTGAGCGTAGGCTTCACCATTGTCGACATAGGCCAGGGCGTTGAGTCGGTTGGCTACGATATTGTTGCGGGTGACCTTAACCTTGCCAGGCGCTCCCGCCACGATGGAGTTGGGCGGAATGATGGTGTCCTCGGTGACAATAGTGTGGCCAGCAATGATGCAATTATCGCCGATGACCGCGCGATCCATAATGGTGGCGTTAATACCAATTAAACAATTGTCACCGATAGTCGCCCCGTGAATGGTGCAGTGATGGGTGATGGAGCAGTAAGCACCAATGATTGTTGGCACGTCGGCTATGTGGATCATGGTGAAGTCTTGAATGTTGGTGTAGGCACCAATGGCGATATGGTCTGACTCGGCGCGCATCACCACGTTGGACCAGATCGATACGCCCTCGTCTAGCCGAATATCACCATACAGCTCGGCGCTAGGAGCCTGCCAAATCGGTTTGTTCATACGTTTGAAGTTCCGGTAATCGTTTTTGAAGTTGTCCTGTCTTGGACCGTCCCTTGCTTTATGCCCAGTTTGGGGAAGGTCTCGGACACCCTAACAGGTCGGTAGCTTTGCCGTCTTGCCGTCTGCGGTAATGGACCTGGTGCCCCAGGTGGCGGCGCTTTTTTCTACCTCGGGTGGGTTAATCCTTGATCTCTTCTCGGATCAGGCGTTGTTTTTCTCCCCGCCGCTGCCTCATAACGAAAACCAGCAGGGGCAGGTAGATGGCGAAGGTGAACCAATACGGTAGATCCGGCGATATCTGATAGAAAAAACCGCCCAACAAAGGCCCAATGGTGAATCCCAAGGGTCCACAGGATCCTGCCAGTCCAGCCACGGCACCTTGTTCATGAGGCTCAACAGCCAATGATGCTCCGGCAGAGAAAGCGGGGCCTGCTACGCCCATGGCAGCGCCCTGTAGCACCATGGCGAATATCATCAGTCCCTGAGTGTTGGCCATGCCTAAACAGGCGAAGGCCACTGCCAGCACCGGCAGGGCAATGCGCAGCCACTGAAAGGGGGTGAGATTAATGCGCTGCATCAGACCAATTTGACTTACCAGTGAGGCCGCCGCCGAGCAGCCCATGGCGAGGCCAAAGGTCTGGGCGGTTTCTACCGCCGTCAGCCCCAAAATGTCTTGGAAACGAAACGCCAAGGTTTGCTGAACCAAGGCCATACCCATGAACATAAGGGCGCCGACAATGATGTAGGGGAGTATTCGGGGATCAAAGTAGCTCAGCTTCTTTGGCTTGCCTGAGGTTGTGAGAGCAGGCTGTGGTTGGCTCTTGGGAATATCCGGCAGCAAAAAAATCACGAACAAAGCGGTGGTGACAGCGATCCCGGAGGCCACCCATAGGGGGGTTAGCAGGGTAATTCCAGCTAGCAAGCCACCCAATGCCGGCCCCAAAATGCTGCCAAAGTTGTTAGCCGCACCTACGGCCCCCATACCCTTGGTCCGCGTAGCAACAGATGTGATGTCCGCCATGTAGGCGCTGCTGGAGGGCATAATCGCTGACATAACGCTGGCGTGCATAACTCGCGTAAGCATGAGCAACAGGTAGCCAGTGATGGGTAGTAGCAGGCCAACCAAGGTCGCGTGGAAAACCGTGGCGAAGAGTAAGTTGCCGCAGGCGTAGCCGAACAGTCCAAACACCATGACGCGTTTGCGTCCCCAACGGTCGCTTAGCCGACCCCAGCGGGGGCTGGCCAGAAAAACCACTAGGGAGGATGCAGCAATAATAGAGCTGATTTGCAGTTCGCTCATGCCCACCTCTCGGCCAAGGGGGCCTAAGATGGCGAAGAGCACGGTAAAGCCAAACCCCACCGCAACGAGGGCGGTTAGCAAAATAGCCCGGGCGTAACGAAATTCTTTAGGGCTGAGTACCGTGCTTGAGGCGGCGTCTGGGGTCGAAGTTGGATCGGGTGTTGCTGACACAAAAGTCCATGGGCGAAAAAATTTAAGAGCGGGATATTATAGGAATCTGTGTGGGAAGCGTAGGCGCCTCGCCTCGCGTTGATTGCAGTGATGGGCGACAATGCAGACGAATCACAAGCCAAACAACAGTGACGTCAAATGAGCGACTTCGAAAGCAATTCTGGAAGCAAACAGGGGACTCGGGCCAGTGAACGCGTGAGCGCCCAGCGCAGGAAGACCAATCGAACCCTGCGTACAATTTTGCTGGGCACCCTAGCGATGATTGGGGGCGTGATCTGGTTGGGCGATCAGTACGGTGTTGAGCGCGAGGAGACCCTGAGCCTGTTAGTGGCAAGCGCGGGTTTCGTCGGGGCGCTGGTTTTGGCCGGAGTGCTGGGCGCGGTTTTGATTTGGCTACTTCGACGTCTGCTGAAATCCGGAAAAAAGTAGTCTCTGTCCTACAGTGGCTGGCCGTAGCGCCAGCGCGGCAGGTAGCCATTGTTCGGGTCCAGGGAAAACAGCACTTGTGAGGTTCTGCCTGATATCGCTGATTCAGGAACGAAGCCAAAGGCCCGATAGTCGCCGCTGTTGTCTCGATTGTCGCCCAACACAAGGTAGTGCCCTTTGGGAACCTTTACCGTTTCAAAGCTGCTGCCTTTTTTACCGGGTGACTCACGATGGCGAAAAATGGCTCGGTCATTCCTAAAAATCGACTCTCGAAGCAATCGATTGTGACTGAAATCTCGCTCTAGGCTCGGGGCCCAACGGCTCTCGGGTATCGCTTGGTAGCTTGCCTCCACACCATTGATGCGTAGGTGATCGTCATGCCAACTGACTGTGTCGCCGGGAAGCCCAATCACTCGTTTTACCATCAACACGCCGTTGTTCGGGGCGTCAAAAATCACGACATCCCAGCGTTGGGGGCAGGCCCATTGAAACAGCGGTTTTGTCGTCATAGGGAGCCGCAGGCCAAAGGCCAGTTTGTTCACCAAAATACGGTCGCCGGGCAGGATCGTGGGTGCCATGGATCGAGAGGGCACATGGTTCCAATCGATAACAGTGCTGCGAACAAAGAACAGACATAGCAGCAGGGCCAGCAGCCCCTGCCATCGACGCCACGGTGCGTCCACGGACTAAAGTTCTCAGAACTCGCTAGCTATCTGGTGCTGTTTGCCTCCTCCAAGGCCGCCAGTTGCTCTGGCGTGGCATCGGTTTGGTATGTGCTTTTCCACGAATCATAGGTCATGCCATAAATGGTCTCTCGCGCCTGATCTTGGTCCATATCCAGTCCCTGCTCGTCGGCGCAGGTCTTGTACCACTTGGATAAGCAGTTTCGGCAAAAGCCCGCCAAAATCATCAGGTCGATGTTTTGCACATCCTTGCGCTCATCTAGGTGAGCTAAAAACCGCCGAAACGTGGCTGCTTCCAGTTCAGTCTGCTGCTGTTTGCTCAGCTTCGATTCGCTCACGGGAGGACTCCTTTATTTTGTGGGTATAAGTTTGGTGGGTTAGAGCCCCTGAGTTTACTAGATTGGATGTCTGGTAAAGATCCATTCGTCCTCACTGGACAGGTCTTCGTTGAATGCATAGCCATCCACATCGAAGCCTCTCAGAGCGTCGGCGTTTTCTGCCCGCTGATCGATCATGTACCGAGCCATCAGGCCCCGAGCTCTCTTGGCTGAGAACGAGACAAAACGATAGGCGTCCCGCCGCCACTCTTTGAAGTTGATGGTAAGTACCCGGCCTTGAATCTGATCCGCCTGCACAACCTTGTAATACTCATTGGACGCCAGATTCACCAGCACCTTGCTGCGCTGCTCCGCTAGGGCCTCGTTTAGGGCATCGGTCACCTTGCTGCCCCAGAATTGATACAGATCCTTGCCCTTGGGATTGTCGAGCTTGGTACCCATTTCTAGCCGATAGGGATGAATGCGATCTAGGGGACGCAACAGACCGTGCAAACCGGACAGCACGCGCAAGCGTTTTTGCGCCCAGGTAAAATCACGTTTGCTCATGGTAGGGGCGTTCAACCCCTGATAAACGTCGCCTTTGAATGCCAATATGGAGGCTCGAGCTGTTTCATCATCAAAACTGGGCGACCACTGGGCATACCGATCGTGATTGAGGGACGCCAGCTTATCGCTGATGCCCATCAGCGAGCCGATTTCCGAGGGTTCAAGTTTGCGTAATGTACGAATCAGCGCCGAAGATTCCTTCGTGAACTCCGGCACCGAATGTTGATCAGTAACCAAGGGGCTGTCGAAGTCCAGAGTTTTTGCGGGAGATAAAATGGCCAGCATGGGTTATCACCTGTTTTTGTTCATCGAGGCCCCTGTCCTGTGAGGCCGCCATTAGTCTACCCCATCGAAATGTGCGTAGCAGTCAGCAAACCATAGTTGTCGAATTGTTCCTTGGCTTTCGAAGTCGAGGACTGGCAGATAGACTCGTCACTCCCACAGGAAGTCGGCCGCGTTAGCGGATTTGGAGAGAAAACGTGGAAATGGCCTCTCGCACTCACGCGGGCTTAGTTCGTATGCGCAATGAAGATGCCCTTGAGGTGGACTTGAATTACGGCGTTGCGGTGTTGGCCGACGGCATGGGCGGACTGATGGCAGGGCGCGAAGCCAGCAGGTTGGTGGTTCAAGAAGTGCTAACCCAGTTGAGAAAGGGCGCCGGTCAGCAGGTGGACCGGGCGAATGCCGGTGAACTGCCACGCGAATCCAAGCTTTCCTTCGAAGGCTTTGGCGAGGCTATCCATGCGGCCCACCAACAAGTTTTGCAGGCCAGTGCTGCCAAGGAAATGAAAGCACAAATGGGCAGCACGGTGGTGATATGGGGCGTCTCCGATGGACGCTGGAGTGCAGCCCATGTCGGTGATTCACGGCTTTACCGCTGGCATGCCAATGCCTTAGAGCAGCTCAGTACTGACCACAGCCTAGCCCAGCGCATGTTGGATAGCGGCGAGGTAGAACCCGGCGTGGATGTGGAGGCGCACTATGGCCATGTGCTGACCCAAGGCTTGGGGCTGCGCCAGCCCATTGAACCGGGTTTCCACGGCGGCGATATCGTCGGTGTTGGGGAGCGATTTTTGCTGTGCAGCGATGGTTTGAGCGACATGGTGTCAGAAGAGAAAATGTCTCAAGCCTTGGCATTGGAAGACCTAGAGGACGCCGCGGATCAACTATTGGGCTTCGCCTTAGACATGGGCGGCAAGGACAACATCAGTCTGATTTTGATTGAACCCTAGGCATCCCTATACTGGTCGCCCGATGGGTCCGGAACCCGATTGATCAAGGAACACGGTTGAACAGACTACAGCGAATAGAAACGGCCTTGGCACAGAGCCTTGAGCTACAGCACCTGGAAGTGCTGGATGAAAGCCATGGTCACAATGTGCCCGATGGCGCCGAGAGTCACTTCAAGGTGGTGGCGGTAAGTGAGGCCTTTGCCGGAGCCCGAGCCGTCCAGCGACACCGTATGGTCAACGAAATACTGGCACCAGAATTTGCCGGAGGCATGCACGCCTTGGCCATACACGTTTATACCGCCGACGAATGGCACAGCCGTTTTCAGCAAGCACCTATGTCGCCACCCTGTGCGGGAGGCGAAGGCGCGGTGGAAGAGGATGCAAAGGAAGGGGTAGCGGACGCTGGTGGTCATGAGGGCGAGCGGGTGCAAGGAGCGGAGCAAGTTTGATGCGTCGAGTGCTGGCTTTTTATCAGTTTGTACCTCTCGAGAGCCCCGAAACCGAGCGTGGGCGTCTGCAGGCCCTCGGGGATGATTTGGGTTTGCGCGGCACGATCTTGGTGGCTGAAGAAGGCGTCAACGGTACCGTGGTTGGTGACACCCAAGCATTGTCGGAATTGTCCCAGTATCTGACTGATCAATACCGGGTTAAGTCGCAAAAGTGGTCGGATCTGGAATCGGGCAATAGCGGGTTTCATCGCTTCAAAGTCCGAGTAAAGCCCGAGATTGTGAGCTTTGGTGTAGATGATCTGGATATGGGTGAAACTGGCGAGCATGTGGATGCTCAGGCTTGGAATGCGCTCATCGCCGACCCTGAAGTCATCGTCATCGACACCCGCAACGATTACGAGATTGATATTGGCACCTTCGATCGGGCAGTTTCACCCCACACCGAGAGCTTTCGACAGTTTCCGGACTGGGTATCGGAAAACCTAGATCCAGAAAAACACACCAAGGTGGCCATGTTCTGCACTGGCGGCATTCGCTGCGAAAAGGCCTCTTCGTTTTTGCTGAATCGAGGCTTTGAAAACGTCTACCAACTTGATGGCGGTATTTTGCAGTACTTGGAAGATACCCCGGCGGAAGACTCGCGATGGCAGGGTGAGTGCTTTGTCTTTGACCAGCGTGTTTCAGTTAACGCGAATCTTCAGCAGGGTCAGTACAAACAGTGCTACGCCTGCAGGCACCCCTTGTCCGAAGCGGAGCTAGCCAGCCCAGATTTTGAGCACGGTGTCAGTTGTCCCCACTGTATAGCTGAAACCAGCGCCCAGCGGCGAGAACAATTCCGTGAGCGACAGCATCAAGTGAGACTGGCCGCTGAACGGGGCGAGCAGCACATCGGGTTGGATCAGAAAAAGGCGCGAGAGCAGGCCAAAGTAGAGGCCGAATAGAACTTCCCGACACTACAACAGGTCTACATCAACGTCTCAAGGTAGGGTAAGAATCCCTCTACCAGCAGCGGCTGAGCCTTGGCGGTGGGGTGGATCCCGTCGGCTTGCATCAAATCACGACTTGCTGCCACGGCCTCGAACAAAAAGGGCACTAGGGCGGCGCCGCCTTGGGCCGCTGCGTCAACAAAAACCGATTCAAAGGCTCTGGTGTAGCGGGGACCATAATTGGGTGGAATGCGCATGCTGATGATGACCGGTTTAGCCCCAGCGTTTTTCGCCAGTTCCGTCATAGCCAGCAGATTGGCGCGAATTTTAGTCGCGGGATAGCCGCGCAGACCATCGTTGCCGCCCAGTTCCAGCACAACAATCTGTGGTTTATAGATGTCGAGAAGTTCGGGTAAGCGTTTTAAGCCGCCAATGGTTGTCTCGCCTGAGATGCTTGCATTGATCAAGCGCCACGGGGACTCTCGCTGAATGAGGGTTTGGTTCATTAGATTCACCCACCCATCATCAATGTTCATGCCGTAGCCGGCGCTGATGCTGTCCCCAAGGACGAGGATTTTTGGGGTCGCCGTGGTCTGAGGTTCAACATTGGACGAGACTCCCGCCAAGGGCTCCGATTTTGCGAATTCGTCTGTTGGTGCACTTTTCTGCGCGGGTTCTTCCTCCGGGGAGGCGTTTTTTGACAGTTCTTGGAGAACTTGTGGTTCAGAATGCCCGGGCGCAGCGATACTGATGTTGGAATGCGCGCCAACAAGCCCCAAGAAACAGATTAAGCCCAGATAGAAGGAACGCATGAGTCGAACCGTTGTTAGTGCTGAAAGTGTGGAAAAAGTCGTGCAGACCTCTGCAGGACCGCTGGTCATCTTGGATGGCATCGATTTGGAAATCAATCAGGGTGAAACCGTGGCCATTGTGGGGGCCTCGGGTTCGGGCAAGACGACGTTGCTGGGCATTTTAGCCGGGCTCGATGTGGCCTCTGCTGGTAGCGTGCATTTGCTTGATGACAATCTCAGCGATCTGGACGAAGAAGCCCGTGCCTTGGTACGGGGCCAACATGTGGGGTTCGTTTTTCAGTCCTTCCAACTGCTGGCATCCCTGACGGCACTGGAAAATGTCATGCTCCCGGTGGAATTGCGTGGCGATACCTTGGCTCAATCTCATGCCAAAGAGTTGCTGGAAAAAGTTGGGTTGGCAGACCGTCTGGATCACTACCCACGTCAGTTGTCCGGTGGTGAGCAGCAGCGTGTGGCCATTGCCCGTGCCTTTGCGTCACAGCCAACCGTGCTCTTTGCCGACGAGCCAACGGGTAATTTAGACACCCAAACCGGAGAACGAATTTGCCAGCTGCTGTTCGATCTTAATCAGGAATTTGGCACAACCCTGGTAATGGTAACCCACGACACTGGGCTAGCCGCCCGCTGTGGTCGCACCATTGCCATATCCGGAGGGCGGATTGAGCCAGCCGAGCACGATGCACAAGACGATGCGCAGCAGGCGGTGTCACCGTGAACGCCAAGCTGGTCGCCCGCATGGCATGGAGAGACGTGCGGTCCGGGGAGATGGGATTGCTGTTGGTGGCCTTGCTGGTCGCGGTGGGTACCGTGACGTCCATCAGTTTGTTCGTCGATCGGCTGCAAAGCGCTTTGCTCCAAGAAAGTTCGAACTTTCTTGCGGCGGATCGTCAGATTAAGGGAAGTCAGGTGATTCCCGAAGATTTCGTCGTTCAGGCCCGGCAGCGAGGATTGGAGACGGCGACGACTCTCGTGTTCCCTTCTATGATTTTTGCCGGGGATCTGAACCAACTGGTTAGTGTCAAGGCTGTGGACGAGGCATACCCCTTGCGCGGTGAACTTATCGTCGGGCAGGTTCCATTTCAGCGGGGTAGTCCCACACAGGCGGTGCCAAAACCAGGCACTGTTTGGCTTGATTCCCGTCTGTTTCCCGCCATGAATGTGGCCTTGGGCGATACTGTTGAAGTGGGGATGGCGGAACTCAAGGTGACCCAAGTGCTGGTGGCAGAACCGGATCGTGGCGGTTCTTTTTTTGATTTAGGTCCACGCTTGTTGATGAATCTGCAAGATGTTCCGGCTACAGAAGTTGTGCAACCCGGTAGCCGATTGTCCTATCAGCTCTTGCTTTCCGGTGACGAGGAGGCTTTGGCGTCCTTGCGGGATGTCTTGCCGTTAAAGCCAAGCTTCGAGTGGGTCAGCGTTCGTGAAAGCAGTCCCCGGATTGGTCGGGCGCTGGATCGCGCCGAGAGTTTTTTGCTGTTAGGCGGACTGTTAGGAGTTTTGCTGGCGGGTATCGCCGTGGGGTTATCCGCCCATCGTTACGCGCAACGACATTTTGATCATGTGGGTGTGCTAAAAACCTTGGGCGCAACACCGGGCCAAATTTTGCGAGGGTTTATGTCTTTGCTGCTGATGGTGGGCCTAGCTGCCATTGCTGCGGGGCTGCTTTTGGGGTCGTTGCTGCATGTGGCCATTGTGGAAGTTTTGGCTTCCCTAATCGCGGTGGACCTGCCCAGTCCAACTTTTAGGCCGTTCCTGCTTGGCGCGGCGACAGGACTGATCTGTGCCATGGCCTTTGCGATGCCAGCGTTTATGCACTTGAAGAACGTCGAGCCGATGCGTGTGATTCGACGGGATTTGGGTGTGGCACCACTTAGTCGATGGTTGTCCTATGGTGCAGCCGCGGCAGGCAGTTTGTTGCTGTTGGTTTGGTATACCAAGGATCTGTGGCTTACGCTTTGGACGTTGTTGAGCATCGTGAGTATTTGTCTGGTGTTCGGGGTGCTCGCTTGGGCACTGTTAAAGGGCGGTCGGGTCGCCGGTATGCAGGCGAAAAGCGGTTGGCGTCTGGCCTTAGCCGGCCTGCAGCGGCGGCGGGCGGAGAATACTGCTCAAATTCTGATTTTTGGTGTGGCGATCATGCTGCTGCTGGTTTTGGTGTTGATTCGCACGGCCCTAATTGAAGAATGGCAGAATCAGGTTCCCGAAGACGCGGCCAATCACTTCGTCATGAACATTGCCGAAGACGAAGTGGCCGGAGTGCGGGCCTTGGTACGCGATCGCGCCACGGAAGGTGAGTTCTTATTCCCAATGATTCGTGGTCGCGTGGCTCAGGTGAACGAGCTTTCTGCCAAGGAGTGGCAGGCACAAAAGCGACCGGGCTATGTCGGTTCCCAACTCACTTCCGAGCGAGCGTTGACCTGGTCTCTAGAGGCCCCGGGCAACAACGAGATTGTCGCCGGTCGCTGGTGGGCAGAGGACAGCCAAGAAGCGGAAGCTTCGCTGGAGCTGGATTACGCCCAAGACTTTGGCTTGGAGCTAGGCGATCGCATGGAATTCGATGTTGGCGGCCGCCGGGTTTGGGCGACGGTAACCAGTATCCGATCCCTTGAATGGGAGAGCATGACCCCAAACTTTTTCATTATTCTTTCTCCCGGCGCGCTGCAGGACTTTCCCGCAACGTACATGACCAGTTTTTATCTGGATCCGACGGAAAAAGTGTTCCTAAACACGCTGTTGGGCCAGTACCCCACCATTACGGTAATCGAAATCGACGCCCTGATCGCTCAAGTCCAAAAGATTGTTGGACAGGTGAGTCAGGCGGTGGAGCTTGTGCTCGCCTTGGTGCTGCTCAGCGGGGCCTTGGTTTTGATCGCCAGCATTCAGGCCAGTCGGGATACGCGGATGGCGGAACATGGACTGATCAGAGCGCTGGGGGGCACTCGCTCGCTGATTGGCGGCTCCCTAACCGTTGAGTTTCTGGTGTTAGGCACCTTTGCTGGAGTCGTGGCCGTGTTTGGCGCAGAGCTGGTAGTGGCTATGTTGCAGACTCAGGTTTTTGACCTGCAGATGGAACTGCACCCTTGGATCTGGTTGCTCGGGCCGGTAGCCGGCGCACTGATCATTGCCACGGTAGGGTTGTTGGGAAGTCGAAGCCTGATCGATACACCGCCAATGAGTGTGCTGCGTGGTTTATACTAGGGCCTTTATCGCCTGACGGGCGAATCACACCCAGGCTACAACGAGTCCCAAATCCATGAGCGTATCCGCTGATATTTATACCCCTGAGCAACCCTTATCAGCAAAGGGGCGAGATCCTAGAAAAGGTAGGTACGAAAAAAATAAGTGCCATAAAAAACTTCGCAAGCTAGTGGGTGAAGCCCTGACGAACTTCAATATGCTGACCGATGGCGACAAGGTCATGGTCTGCTTATCCGGAGGCAAGGACTCCTACACGCTTCTCGATATGATGCTGAGCTTCCAGCAGCACGCGCCCATCGATTTTGAGATCGTCGCGGTGAACCTGGATCAAAAGCAACCGGGATTCCCGGAGCATGTGTTGCCGGCGTATTTGCAGGATATGCGAGTGGCCTACGACATCATTGAGCAAGATACCTACAGTGTGGTCAAGGAACTCACGCCGGAAGGTAAGACGACTTGCCCAGTGTGTTCCCGGCTGCGTCGAGGCATTTTGTACAGCCACGCCAAGAAGATCGGAGCCACAAAGATCGCCCTAGGCCATCACTTGGATGATGTGGTGGAAACTCTCATGTTAAATATGTTTTACGGGGCCAAATTGAAAGCAATGCCCGCAAAGCTGCTTAGCGACGACGGCCAAAACATTTTGATTCGGCCCCTGTATTACTGCCGCGAGTCCCTGATTCAGCGCTGGTCAGATTTTCGTCAATACCCAATCATTCCCTGCAATCTCTGTGGTTCTCAAGACAACTTGCAGCGCCAAGTCATCAAGGAGATGTTGGCAGGTTGGGATCGCAGCCACCCGGGACGGGTCGACAACATTGGCAGAAGTATCAACAACGTGACTCTGTCCCATCTCGGCGACCGGAGGCACTTTGATTTTGCTGGGTTGCAGCGAGACAGCTCTCGAATCGCTGCTCTGCAGCTGGACTGATGTCGGGCATTTCCATACCTTCAGATCAGCTGACCTCAGAAGCGCTGCTGGGTGTGATCGACGCATTCATTCTGCGGGAGGGCACCGATTATGGTCATCAGGAATTCACCCTAGACGAAAAGCGTAGTCGAGTAAGGGCGATGCTTCATCGGGGCGAGGCAGAGATTTGCTACTACCCTGAAAACGAGCACATCGATATCGTGTTAGCCGGCTAGTTTTGGCTGACAGCGACTGATCCCGAGTCAAAAGTTAAATCGCCCAAAAGCGAAAAGAACAAGAACGAAAAGAATAAAAGAGGAAGCCGATGAATCACGTGGAACCGTCGAGGGTCTCTTGGGATCCAATGGACGCTTGGGTGCTGGCGACACTGGGAAAGTATGCCCTCGTTGTAGCCTTGGCCCTAGCAATGGTTGCCGTGTCTAGTGAGGTTGGCGCGGTGTCCTCTGATTTAGATCTGAAATCCAGCGCAGAAGGTGCTATTTCAGACCCAAGCCTTGCCCAAGCGGGTATTGCTATCGAAACCAAGGTTTTTCGCGTAGCAGAAGATGGGGCTTTGGAAGCACTTGAATTGAGACGAGATCATCCCGCCGATGAAGTAAAGGCAGAGGCATCGACTGACGTTGCACCCTTGGGTCTTCAGCAATTACCCAATGGACAAGAATTACAAAAACCGCAAGAGATGGGGGCGTTTGTAGACCCACAACGGGTGAGTTTGGTCGAAGCGCCATCAGCGGTGGCGAACACGGCCGACTTCACCTTAGAGAGTGATTTAGATGAAGAGGTTGCCCCCCCGCGAGAACAAGTTTTACAGGGTGTCGTAGCCAATAGCGTGGTCGTTGGAGACCGCCTTCGCTACGAGTTGATTGTTCGCAACACCAACGACTTTACAGTGCCAGCTCTCGCCCTAGAGGTGATAGAGCAGTTGCCCCCCGACGTACGGTTGATGACTGAGGAAGAGCAGTTGTCCAAAGGGGTAGCAAAAGGCTGGTTGGTTGGGGCCCAGTCTGTATTAACAGGGCAGCCCGGAGGCAGTGAAGAAGTCCAATCAAAGGCTGCAATTGAGACAGATCTGGACGAATCCCAAGCGCTGTACTGGCTGAATACCCAAGCGTTGTTGCCCGATGGCCAGATGGTGCTGGCGTACGAGGTCATCGTCCTGTCCCAGTCAACATCCCCGGCTATTGTTAGCGAGGATTCAGGAAACGGGTTGGACTACTCACAATCGCAATTGCAACTACCAGAGTAGGTCAGTAAGGTTCGCCGCCATCAAGAAGCAACAAGCGACGGATCCATGACCCAACATTCTGATTTGAAAGCACTTTGCGCAGCCATGGCGCTGTTTCTGCTAGTCCCTCTAGGTGCGCAGGCCAATGACGGACGTGCGCAAGACCAGTCCATCGACGAAGTTGTCGTGCAGGGCATTTCTAGCTTGCAACAGCGTCTTGGGGAGAGCGGAAGCATCAGCGTTATCGATGCTCAAACGGTGCAAGCCGTTGGTGCCACTCATCCCAGCGAAGTGCTTAATCGAGTGCCCGGCGTGTGGATCAACCGGGGTTCGGGGCAAGAACACCTGACAGCCATTCGGTCTGCGGTTTATACCGGCACTGGCGCATGCGGTGAGTACGCGCTGTTGGAAGATGGTATCCCGCTGCGACCCCAAGGATTTTGTAACATAAACAATTTGTTCGAGCTGAATACCGAGCAGGCACAAGCCATCGAGGTATGGCGCGGCCCGGCCAGCGCGGTCCTTGGTGGTAACGCCATGCACGGGGCGATAAATGTGGTGAGTCCTATGCCTGAGAAAACCACCTTGGGCGTTGAGGTGGGCCGGTACGACTTTGCCCGATTCAACGCCTCTGGTGGCTTCACCACAGGTGAGCATGCTTTCGGCGCTGGATTCGTCGGGACGACTACCAATGGTTATCGAGATGATACGGGTTACGGACAGCAAAAGGCCTATTTGGCCCATATGACCCAGACCAATGGTTGGGCTGTTAAAAACCAGCTCACAGCCACGCTGTTGAATCAGGAAACTGGTTCTTATGTTCGAGGCTTTGAAGCGTATAAGGATGACGAATTACGCCGATCCAATCCGAATCCGGAAGCCTTCCGGGACGCATGGTCGATGCGAGCCAGCAGCGAATGGGTTAAAGACCAGTGGACGTTGAAGCCCTATATTCGTCGTTCCCAGATGACGTTCTTGCAGCACTTCTTGCCTGGACAACCACTAGAGGAAAACGAGCAAACCAGCGGTGGGTTAATCGTGAACTACGATATTGACGCAGGCGCCTTGCAGGCTAGCGTCGGAGGACAGCTGGAATTGATGACCGGCGCCCTGAGGGAATTTCAGGCCGGCCCTACCACGGGCAGCGCATTTTTGGTGGCGACGCGCCCCTCGGGATTGCACTACGATTACGATGTTGACTCAGAACTTATTGCCGGGTTTTACGATCTTCAGTTCAGTTTAGACGACAGCTTGCGGGTTTTGCACAGCCTGCGGTTGGAGCATCTGCGCTACGACTACACGAATAAACACATTGTCGGCAACACCAAGGACGATGGCAGCACCTGCGGGTTTGGCGGATGTCTGTATACCCGCCCAGCCAGCCGAGACGACTCATTCACCAATGTCGGTGCACGATTAGGACTTGAGAAAGACCTGCAAGCAGGCTTGCTCTACGCAAACCTAAGCCGTGGTTTCCGACCTCCCCAAGTGACTGAGCTTTATCGCCTGCGCGGGGGGCAAACTATCGCGGATCTGGACAGCGAAGAGCTGACAGCGGTGGAAGCAGGCTTCAAGAACGAAATGGTGACCTTGGCTGTCTTCGCCGAGCGCACGCGCAACTACCTATTCCGTGATTCCGAGGCCTTTAACGTCAGCGATGGCCGCACCCAGTCGGTTGGGGCAGAGCTAAGCTTGCAACATCAAATAGATCGGCATCAGTTCCAGCTGGCTGCGACTTACGCTCGGCATGAGTACGATTTTGATCGAGCTGCCGCCAGCCGAGAAACCATTGTCGACGGCAATGACCTAGACTCAGCCCCTCGCTGGATAGCCAACGCGGCATGGCAAATGGCCATCAGCGATACGGTAAATCATGAGCTTGAAGTGAATCGGGTGGGCTCATATTTTCTCAATGCAGCGAACACTGCTAAATACGAGGGCCACTACTCGGTAAATTGGCGACTGCAGTGGCAGGCCAATGCCAGAACGGAGGTCAGCCTGCGAGTGATAAATCTCCTAGACGAGGAATACGCCGATCGAGCGGACTTTGCTTTCGGCAGTGAACGTTACTTCCCGGCTATGCCGCGGCAGATATATCTGGGCGCCCGAGTGGTTCTAGACTGATGAACGAGGACTAGGCTTGGCGCCTATGCTGACACTGGAAGAATTAGTTTGTGAGCGCGATGGGCGCGAGCTGTTTGCGCCGGTGTCCATTGACGTTCGGGCTGGGGACTATGTGGAGCTGACCGGTGCCAATGGCGCAGGGAAGTCCACGCTACTGCGGACACTGGCTGGCCTGCATTCACGTTACAGCGGGGCCTTTGATTCCGTTGACTGCTTGTTTCAGGGCCACCGATTGGGTCTGGATGGACTGCTGACGCCGCTGGAGAATTTTGCTTGGTTCTTAGGTTTCGAGGGCCGAGATGCAGACCGCGAGAGATTCTTGGATGCGCTGCAACGAACCGGGGTGCTGAATAAGGCCTATCAACCCTGCAGCGAGATGTCTGCCGGACAACAGCGCCGGGTTGCCATGGCGCGATGGCTTCTAAGTTCGCGAAGCCTTTGGCTGCTGGATGAACCTTTGACCGCCCTAGACGCCAGCGCTCAGCAGGTGATGGCTAAGATCATAGTCGAACATTGTCAGGCAGGTGGCGCCGTGGTCTGCGCCACCCACAGTGAGCTTCCTGTTGCCCAGAAACGACTTCTTAAGCTGGAGGCTACCCAACGTACACCGGACGGTTCGGTGCACAGTGGGTATCGGGACTTTGCAAAGGTCCAAGATGAGTAGTCTGCTTCGTCGTGAGTGGCAGGTAGCGCTGCGAGCCAAGGGCGCCATTATTAACCCGGTGGCTTTTTTGTTGTTGAGCACCACATTGTTCGTTATCGCCGCACCTGACACCGTAAGTTCCGATGCCGCTGCGGGTATCCTTTGGACCTTGGTGCTGCTGACCCAACTGCTGGCGCTGGACGCCATGTATCGACGAGACTTTGATAGTGGCGTATTAGAGCAAACCCTGGTCAGTGCGCAGGTACCTTTTGTCGCAGTCTTAACCCGAATATTTATGCAATGGCTTAGTACTGGGTTTATCATGGTCGCGGTAGGTCCAGCCCTTGGCATTCTGCTGGGGTTGCCGGCAGAGGCTACACCGGCCATCGCATTGGCGATGTTGCTAGGCACACCGGCCCTAAGCTTGCTGGGCAGTATTGGCGCCAGTGTCACAGTGGGCTTTAGCCGAGGCGGCGTGATCTTGGCTTTGTTGGTGATGCCGCTGTTTTTACCGACGCTAATTTTTGGTGCTGGGCTGGTGGCAGCAGCTGAAGCGGGCAGCAGTGTCATGCCTCAGGTATATGCGTTGAGTCTCATAAGTCTTGTCGCCTTGGCAATCGCCCCGTTTGCGACGCTCGCAGGATTGAAAATCAGCCTAGAGATGCAGTGAATGATGGACGGGCAACAGATCATTGGTACAGCATCGTTGGAGTTCATGTGAACACTCGATCAATCAGACAAGCTATCTATCTATGTTGAGCGCCTCACTCAAGCGTCTCTGGCATAAGCTGGGTTCTCCGCGCTGGTTTTTCGCCCTGACCGAAAGCTGGGTGAAAGTCGCAGGCTGGAGCGCATTGGTGCTGTTGGTTTGGGGCACTATTTGGGGTCTCGGTTTTGCGCCTGCGGACTACCAGCAGGGCAATAGTTTTCGCATCATGTATGTACATGTGCCTGCCGCCATGCTGGCCCAAAGCCTTTACATCGGTATGGGTGTTGCCGGGTTCATCGGTTTAGTCTGGCGTATGAAGTTGACGGATGTTGCAATCTCCGCGTGCCTACCCCTAGGCATGGTGATTACGGCTTTAGCCTTGTTCTCCGGCAGTGTTTGGGGGCGACCCACTTGGGGTAGTTGGTGGGAGTGGGACGGACGTACCGTCTCCACCCTGGTGTTGTTTTTTCTCTATGTCGGCATTTATGCCCTGCGCGAGGCAATTGCTGATCAGGAGCTGCGTGCCCGAGCCAGTGCCTTAATTGCCATGGTTGGGACCATCAATATTCCGATCATCAAATACTCGGTAGAATGGTGGAATACCCTGCATCAGCCCGCATCCTTTGGACTCACACAAAAACCCGCCATGCCCAGTGAGATGTGGTTGCCACTGTTGGTCATGGTCCTAGGGTTTTACGCCTTTGCTGGGTTTATCGTGCTGGTGCGGATGCGTACCGAAATTCTAAATCGAGAATTGGGCGCGCGCTGGGTTCGGGACTGGGTCCAAGTACGGAGTGAGCGCTAGATGTATTTCGATTCCTTCGGTGACTTGCTACAGATGGGTAAGCACGGTTTTTATGTGTGGACTGCCTACGGAGCCACCGGCTTGGTGCTGCTGATTAGCTGGTTGAGTGCGCGAGGTGCATTTGTCAAAACAGCCCAGCGCCTGCAGCAACAGGCTGAGTTAGCTCAGCGCGGTGATCAATCAGCCCAACACAGGGGAGACCACACATGAATCCCAAGCGCAAACAACGCCTGTATTTAATGCTGTTTTTGCTGTTGGTGGCCGGTGGCATCACCGCGCTGCTGATTCAGATCTCTGGCGAGAATATGAACATGTTTTACCCGCCGTCGGATGTGGTGTCCGGGAAGGCACCTGTAGGCGAGAATCTGCGTGCAGGGGGCATGGTTCAAAACGGCAGCGTGCTGCGCAGCGAGTCTGATCTGGGTGTTACCTTTGTTCTAACCGACCATAAGGGAGCAGATTTTACGGTTCGATACACGGGCATCCTGCCTGACCTGTTTCGTGAGGGGCAGGGCATTTTGGTCGAAGGTCAGTTAAACCAAGCTGGGGTCTTCGAGGCTACCGAGGTGCTGGCCAAGCACGATGAAAACTATATGCCACCCGAGTTAATGGAACTTCAGGGCGAGATGCCAGAGCGGAAACCGGGCCCAATGCCAGGTTTTCCCGGGACTGCCCAAGACTCACCAAGGGTAACCATGGGTTCTGCTTATGATTCCTGAACTGGGTAACTTTGCCTTGGTGCTGGCTTCGGTTCTGGCCTTAGGGGGTGCAGGTCTAGGGCTCTATGCCCCTAGGGAGCCAGTGCTGCAAAGTGGCGTTTTGTCCATGGTGTTCGGCCAGTGGGCCTTCAGCTTCGTCGCCTTTACGGCCCTGATTTACGCCTTTGTTGTGGACGATTTCAGCGTGTCTTACGTTGCTAATCAGTCAAACTCGCTGCTGCCTTGGTACTACAAAGTCAGCGCCGCTTGGGGCGGGCATGAAGGCTCCTTCCTGCTTTGGATTTTGATCATGGGCACGTGGATGCTGGCCTTTGCCTTGCGCTCAGACCAATATCCAGACCGCTTCACAACTCGAGTGCTTGGCGTGTTGTCCCTACTCAACCTAGGGTTCATCTGCTTCGCACTGTTTACGAGTAATCCTTTCTTGCGGCTGATTCCGCTGTCTCCAGCAGACGGAGCCGACCTGAATCCCCTGCTTCAGGACTTTGGTCTGATCGTCCATCCACCATTGCTTTATGCCGGATATGTCGGCTTGGCCATCCCCTTTGCTATGGCCGTGGCGGCCTTGCTGGAGGGGCGGGTAGACGCCACTTGGGCTCGGTGGTGCCGAACATGGGCCAATATGGCTTGGGCGTTGTTGACCTGTGGAATCGCGCTCGGCAGCTGGTGGGCGTACTACGAGCTAGGCTGGGGTGGCTGGTGGTTTTGGGATCCGGTTGAAAATGCGTCCTTTATGCCTTGGCTTGCGGCTACCGCCCTTGTGCACTCTTTGTCCGTGACAGAAAACCGAGGCACTTTTAAGAGCTGGACATTACTTCTAGCCATCACCGCGTTTTCGTTTTCCTTGCTGGGGGCGTTTATTGTGCGCTCCGGAGTGCTGACTTCGGTGCACTCTTTCGCCGTAGACCCAGAACGGGGTATGTACATTCTGACCTTCTTAGCCCTAGTTGTGGGCGGATCGCTGAGTCTTTATGCCGCCCGGGCGGGACAAAACACCGCCAAGGTCGGTTACGAAGTGCTTAGCCGGGAATTCTTCATGCTGGTCAATAACGTCATCATGGTGGTTTCGTTGGCGGTAGTGCTCTGGGGAACACTGGCGCCCATCGGCTATGAGGCTATCACCGGCGGCCGAATTTCCATTGGCACACCGTTTTTCAACGCTTTTTTTGTTCCCTTGGGCCTAATGCTGTTGGGCGCACTTGCCTTGGTGCCCGTGCTCAATTGGAAGCGCACGAGGGCGCAGGTGTTAGCCAGCGTTTACCAAGCCCTCGGCGTATCCGTCTTGCTGGGTGGCTTGATTTGGTTTGCTCTTGATCCGGCGTCGTTGCTTGTTGCTGGTGCTGTTGGCCTATCCGTCTGGGTGGTGCTCACCCACGCTAGGCAACTTTGGTTTCGGCTGGGCAAGGGTAGCGTGCCAGCTGCCTACATAGGCATGACCCTGGCCCATCTGGGGTTCGCCATGGGTACAGCCGGTATCTCGATTACCGCAACCCAATCGGTAGAGTCCGATGTGCGCATGAGTCCCCAAAGCAGCATCGTTTTGGCGGGGCAGCAGGTGACCTTTACTGGCGTTATCGATGTCTTAGGGCCGAACTATGGTGCTCAGCAGGGTATTTTCATTGTTACCGATGGCGACAGGAGTTACGAGCTGCGGCCAGAAAAACGCCAGTACTTTGCTGGCGGCAACACTATGACCGAGGCGGGGATCTCCGCGGGGTTCCTAGCCGATACCTACATCTCCTTGGGGGAGCCCCTGGAAGGTGGGGCGTGGGCGGTGCGTGCCCACTACAAACCCCTCGTGCGCTGGGTGTGGCTTGGTGCATTGCTTATGGCCTTTGGTGGAATTCTTGCGGTCTTTGATAAGCGTTATGCTCGCCAACGGCGCCGGCAGGAAGCTCGGCAGGGGGAGGTAACCCTCTCGTGAACCGTGCCAGTCTGTTTGTACCATTAGGTGTCTTCGTCTTAATTCTAACCCTTGGCTATGTGGGGTTTGACCTTGGTGCTCGCAGCGAACTTCCCTCGGCTTTGATCAACAAACCCTTTCCAGAGTTCAACGCCCGGCTTTTAGGAAGACCGGAGCAGTCCATTACCCGCGACGATTTGCTCGGTCAGCCCACATTGGTAAATGTCTGGGCCACTTGGTGCCCCACTTGCCTAAGCGAGCACGAACAGCTAATGCAGATTGCCGCGACTACCGATGTGCAGATTGTGGGGGTGAATTACAAAGACCGTCCAGACAAAGCTCTGCGATGGCTGGCTCAATTCGGCAATCCTTATCGATGGGTGTTGGATGATCGTGACGGATTGCTTGGTATTGAAATGGGGGTTTACGGGGCTCCGGAGACGTTCTTGTTGGATGCCCGAGGAGAAGTGGTCTATAAGCGGGTAGGGGATATCAATCCCCGTATTTGGCGATCAGAGCTGGCACCGAGGTTATTGCAGCTAGGGGTCAGCATTGCCGGTAGCGATGCCGACGGAGCGCGCCAACCATGATCCTTGCCCGACCCGGCCGATGGATCGTTGGCAGGCTAATCCTAGCGTTATTGGCCCTGAGTAGCGCCAGCGCTTGCTTCGCGGTTTCCCAAATCGATACCTTCGAGTTCAGCGACGAAGTTCAAGAACGCCGCTACCGAGCCTTGATCGACGAATTTCGCTGCCCCAAATGTTTGAACACAAATTTAGCGGGCAGTGATGCCCCCATTGCTCAAGATCTTCGTAAAGTTGTTTACCGTTTGGTTGTGATCGAAGCAAAGGCTGATCAAGAGGTGCGGGATTACCTTCAGGTCCGATATGGGGATTTTGTGCTTTATGACCCTCCCTTCAATGCCCGCACTTGGTATATCTGGGTTGTGCCCATCGGCTTGGGGCTGCTTGGGGTCTTTGTGATATTAGGTTTGCAGCGCAGAGTAACGGGCCAGCGCACGGTGCTTGATTCAAGCCAGCAGGCACGGCTTCGCAGCATTGTGCAAGGAACCGCGGCAGCGGATGCCGATGGCACAGCAGGCGCAAAGAACCCGGAGACGAAGTCTTGATGATTGGATTGTTTTTTCTCCTGGCGCTGCTGGCCTTGGTGTGTGTGTTGGCGCCGGCTTTTTGGTCGAAGGGACGCTGGGAAAACACCGGACTTGGGGATGGTGCAGAGTTCAGCCGGGTCTGGTACCAGGAGCGGATGGATGCACTGGAGGCAGAAGAACTTGATCCTGCTCAGCGCACTGAACTTGCCGATGAGCTAGCAGCCGTGCTGCTGGCCGAATATCCAGATCAGGTGCCTCAGCCTGAAACTGAAACGTCGACCCCCCGCCCAAGTCTGTTCAACCCCGGAAATATCTTGCTAGTGCTGGGTACGGTCTTGGTTGTCCTAGCAGTGGGTTTGTACACCCAGTTGGGCAGTTATGGAGCGATCAAGATTCAAGGTGCGCAACAAATCTTAGCCCTTGCCCCAGAGGAGAGCGGTGATGTGCTCCGGGACTGGCAAAGCCGGCTGGGTGAATGGTTAGCCGGTGAGCCGGAGGATGCCCAAAGCTGGTATCTGTTGG